>JASJAY010000165.1 GCA_030066775.1 Planctomycetota bacterium | reverse complement strand
CACAACTTGCAGCAGTTTTCCCCGGTACCAATCGTGCGCGTTCGGGGAGGATGCCGCGCATGAAGCGCGTTGCCCTGTCGGTCCTGATGCTCGTCGCTCTCGTGCCGGTCGCCCAGGCCGAGGAGCCGCCTACGCCGAACGCCGATCGGATCGACTATGCGAAGCCGGACGCGTACCGCCGGCTGGACCCGATGCTGGGTGATGCGAAGGCGATCCAGGGGCTGGCGGCGCAGCTGGCCAAGAAGGACGCGGCGTCCACGCTGCGTGCGATCTGGCTGTGGGCGAAGCGCAACCTGAGGCCGGCCGAGGCAGAGACGTCCACCTGGCGCAGCGTCTCGGACATGATCCGCGCCGGCACGCGCACGAGCGAAGCGGAGGCGGCGATCGCGATCGGCACGCTCGCCCGCGCGGCCAGCATCCCCACCGCGTACGTCAAGACGCTGGACGTCGCGTGGCTCAAGGCGGGCGCGACGGGCGCCATCCAGGAGCGCACGTTCCTGGAGCTCCACATCGAAGGGGCGTGGCGCCTGCTCGATCCGGTGGCCATGCGCCTCTACGACCGCTACGACCCGAAGACGCGGCTCCTGCCCGGCGACCGACTGGCGTTCGACAAGGGCGGCGATCCGCACGCGCTCGTCCTGCCCAACCGCTCGGCGCTCTACCAGGCCCAGGTCGCGCGCTTCGCGAAGGCGTTCGACGTCCGTCGTCTGCCGTGGGGGGTCTCGCGCGACCTGCTCGCACCGATCAAGGTCTACGTCGCGGGACGGGCGCCCATCACGCGCTACGTCACGGCGACCTGCGACACGATGGGCTTCCTCGTGGCGGATACCTTCACGGCCAAGGAGTTCGATCGCCTGTGGCCGGAGATCAAGGGCGGCATCCTCGTCGTCACGACCCACGAGGGAGCGCCGGACCTTCCGCAGAACCGGTGGAAGGACGTGTTGCCGGCCGGCGCGGCGAAGCTGCCGCCCGATGCCAAGCCCACCGCCTATCTCACGCGAACGCTGCCTGACCAGACCGTCGTGATCTACACGTCGGCCCGGAGCTACGCGGGGGTGGAGGTGGCCATCGCCCGAGCCCTCTCCGAGCTCAAGCGCTGAACGGGATCAGGCAGCGGCCAGAGCCTGCTCGCCGCCCAGGCGCATGGCCAGGGCGCGGCGCGCGCGGTGACGGCGGGTCTTGAAGCCCGCCGGCGTGACGCCCAGGGCGGTGGCGGCGTCCCGGTAGTGCATCTCGCCCATGTCCGCGAGCTCGAGGGCGGCTCGCTGGCCGGGGCCCAAGCGGCTGATGGCGTGGCGGACGCCCTCGCGGCGCTCGGTCGATACAGCCTGCTCGTCGGGGCCCGGGGCCTCGTCCTCGATCTCGAAGGTGGCGTTCTCGTCGTCGGCGCCACTGCGCAGGTTCTCGAGGCTGGCGGCCGCGCGGCGCTTGCGCTTGCGGAAGAGGTTGCGGGCCTCGTTGCTGGTGATGCGGTAGATCCAGCCCATCGGCTCGCTGTCGCCGCGGAACGACTTGGCGTTCAGCAGGACCTTCAGCCAGGTCGCCTGCACCACGTCCTCGGCATCGGCGACGTTCTTCGTCAGGCGAAGCGCGTGGCGGTAGATGCGGTCGCTGTTGGCGGCGGCCAGGGCTGCGACGTCGAGGGTGGGGTTGTTGGTGGTTGCCGACATGGTGTCTCTCCGACTCGTGTGCGGGAACTCTACCCCGCCTCTCCGCTTGTGCAGGTATTTAACTGGACAAATGGACGCGAGTCCAGGTTTTCGTCCAGAAATCCAAACCACCCGCAGAGCCCAGAAAACAGGGCTTTCTCTCCCTGCGGGGTCATTTGCATAGGTTCGAAACTAAACACGGTTTGGATGCAGAGACCTTTGTCCATGATTCCGAGCCCCGGATCTGGGCCCTGTCCGGGCCAGGTCCTGGACGGCCCGGATCGACCCTCGGCGCGTGTAGCGTAGGGGTCTCGAAGGAGGCCCCATGCGCGCCCTACGCCCGGTCCGGATCGCCCTTACGGCGGGCCTCCTCGCCCTCGCTCTGGCGGGCGACCGGCCCGCAGGCGCCGAAGAGGCCCGCTCGGGGAAGCAGGGCCTCGTCGGCCGCGCCCAGGGCTACCTCGCCACGCTGACCCCGGCCCAGCGCCAGGTGGGGGTCCTGCCGTTCGAGCACCCGAACCGGCGCGTCTGGACCTTCCTGCCGGGCCGTCGCCTCGGGCTCTCACTTCGCGAGCTCAAACCGGCCCAGCGCCCCGTCGCGCTCGAGATGGTGAAGGCGGTCCTCAGCGAGAAGGGCTGGGCGAAGGTCCAGGGCATCTTCACGCTCGAGGCCGTCCTTCAGGAGGGCCTGAGCGCCGCCCGGCGGCGACGCGACTCGTCGTGGCGCGATCCGCTGGGCTACTACGTCACGCTCTTCGGCACCCCGGCCGCGAAGGGAACGTGGGGCCTACGCGTCGGCGGTCACCACCTCTCGCTGAACGTGACGGTGGTCGACGGCCGGGCGCGCTGCGCACCGTTCTTCTTCGGCGCCAACCCGGCGCGCGTCACGCGCGGCCCGCGCAAGGGCTTCGCGCCCCTCGCCGACCAGGAGCGCGAAGCGCGCACCCTCGCCGCGTCCTTCACCGACGCGCAGCGGAAGAAGGGCGTGCTCTCGTCACGCGTTCCCGGCGGCATCTTCCTCGGGCCGGGTCGCGCCATGCGTGACGCCAAGCCGGCGGGGCTGTCCTTGATGGACCTCCGCGAGAGCCAGATCGCGCAGTTCTGGAAGATCGTCGCGACGTACGCCGACATGCTCGAGCCCACTGCGCGTGCGCACGTGCTGACGAAGGCGGAGCAGTCCGACCCGCGTCAGGTCTACTTCACGTGGATGGGCAGCATCGAGTCCGGGCGCGACCACTACTACCGCATCCGCGGTCCCTCGTTCGCCATCGAGTACCACAACCGCGGCAACCACATCCACTCCGTCTGGCGCGACGCGACAGACTTCAGCGCGCGGTAGTCACGGTGGGGGGGACGCTCGTCTTCCGGCCGATCGACCTGGAACGGCACGCCCACGTCTGCATCGACTTCCGGCGCGACTCGTTCGTCGTGAGCTTCGGCGACGACGCGCGCTTCGTCGAGTTCGCCAAGGAAGACGGCAGCGGCTACCTCGAGCTCTTGCGCGAACGGATGGCGGCGTTCCCGGAAGGCCACGTCCACGCGTGGCTGGGTGACGAGATCGTCGGCCAGATCGAGTGCCGCAAGCACGACGGCGATCCGCCCAAGGGCTACGTGAACCTCTTCTACCTCGTGCCGGAGCGGCGAAACGGGGGCATGGGGGCGCAGCTCGACGCGTACGTCTGCGAGCTCTTCCGTTCGTTCGGAGCCGATCACCTCCGCCTCAGCGTGAGCCCGACGAACGCCCAGGCGTGGCGCTTCTACGCCAAGCAGGGCTGGGTGGACCTGGGGCCGCGCGACGACGGCTCGGCCAGCAACCTGCTCGAGAAGCGGCTCGACACCTGATGCGGCCGCGCCAGCAACTCGTCGGCGTCGTTGTCCTCATGGCGGGGGTGTACCTACTCGTCTGGGCGCTCCATCCCGGCCGCGCGGATCGGGTGCTGCGCCACGCCGTCACGATCGGCATGACCCTCGCGCTGCTCGCGCTCTTCGTCTTCGGCCTGCGCCTCATCGCACGGGATACGGAGGCGCGTCGGGGGTGGCCGCTCCGCGGGTTCGTCGTGCTTGCGTTCGTGGCCTTGGTGGTCCCCGCGTTCCAGTCCTCCGACGTGTACGCCTACGGTCAGATCGGCTGGCTCCAGACCCACTACCGCGTCAATCCGTACACGACGACCCCCGCCGACCTGCCGGCGGCCGAGGCCGATCCGATGTTCACCTCGACGTGGCGCGACGCGCCGTGCATCTACGGCTTCCTGTTCGCGCTCGTGGCACGCGCCGTTGCCTGGGCGGGCAGTGGTGACCCCCAGGTCACGATCTACCTGTTCAAGCTGCTCTCGGCGCTCGTGTGGTTTGCGATCGGGGCGGTCCTCTTCGCCGTCCTCGCGCGCGAGCGGCCCGCTACCGTCTCCCGCTCGCTCTACTGGCTGCTCATCAGCCCCTTCGTGGTGCTGCAGGCCGTCGCAAATGGCCACAACGACGGCCTCTTCGCGCTGTTCCTGCTGCTCGCCTTCCTCGCGGCGCGCGCCGATCGCCTCATCTGGGTGCTCCCGGCGCTAGCGCTCGCGACGCTCGTCAAGTGGGTGGCGCTCGTGACGGTGCCGGCCGCGCTCGTCTTCCTCGTCCGCCGTCAGGGGTGGGGGCGCACGCTCGGGCAGGCGCACCTCGCGCTGCTGCTCACGGCACTCATCGCCGCGCCCTACGTGCTGGACATCGGCGCCTTCGACTGGGACGGCATCCAGGCCCAGCTGGCCCAGCCCTCCTACTCGCTGCTCGCAGCGGTGGGCGACGTCTATGCCACGGTCGTACCGCAGGACGCCGGCTCCTGGTTCGCGCCGGAGCGGTTCGTACAGGCGCTGCAGCTCATGGCCCTGCTCGCCTTCCTCTGCTACCTCGTGGTTCGCCTGCTGCGCTCGCTTCGCGCCGAGGCCTACGACGCCGACGCCTTCGTCGAGGACGGCGTCGTGCTGCTCTTCGCGTTGATCGTCTTCGCGAGCGCGAAGCTCTATCCCTGGTACTTCCTCATGCTGCTGCCGTCGGTGTTCCTGTTGCCGCGGCACCACATCGTGCGCGCCATGCTGCTCGCGCTCACGCTCTCGTGGATGCTCGTGTTCACCGGCGTCGGCAAGGCGCGCATCCTGGACGCGCTGCTCATGACGGCACTGCCGCTCGCCTTCGTCGCGTGGCGACGTCGACAGAACAAGCCCGTTCCGCTGATCGACGGGTAGTCCCTGTCTGGAAGCCCTGCCTGGCTTCGAGACAGGGGCTGATGAACAAGCAATGCAACGCGTGGGTTGCAGAAGCTTTGCCAAGCTGTTGCTCGCCTTTGGCAACCGCGTTCGCACGGTTCCGTATTGTCGAAGTGACTGGAACGGAGCCCTGCATGACCGCCCTCAGCCTCCCGCTTCGTCGGCCCTCTCGACGTGCCGTACGCCTGCTCACCGAAGGCTGGCGCACCCTCTACTGGGGGACGATGACGGCGCTCAGCGTGCTGCTGATCTACAACGCGCTGCCGTTCTTCAGCTTCGCGGACGACGTGCCCTTCCTGCTCGAGAAGGGCCATCTCGTCCAGCAGCCCGTCTGGCGTATCGGCTTCTACCTGCACGTCGCCGGGGGCATCGTCTGCCTCCTCGCCGCCCTGCCGCTCTTCAGCCGCACGCTCCTGCGCCGCGTCCCCAAGGTCCACCGCGTCCTCGGCTACGCCTACGTGATCAGCGTGCTCGGGCTCGTCGTGCCCGCCGGGCTCTACATGTCGCTCTACGCCAAGGGCGGCTTCTGGGGCCGCTTCGGCTTCCTCGCGATCGGCTTCACGCTGCTCTACACGACCTGGCGCGGCTTCGAACGCGTCCGCGCCCGTGACTTCGTGAACCACAAGGCCTGGATGATCCGCTCCTACGCCATGGCGGCGAGCGCGATCAGCTTCCGCGTCTTCTACCTCGGGCTCTACGCCCTCGAGATCCCCAACGAATACGTGCTCGGCATCTGGATGAGCTTCCTCGTGAACGCCGCCGTCGCCGAGTGCTTCATCAGCCGACGGAAAGGAACCCGCGCATGAATCCCCTCTTCGCCACCTGTGGCATCGGCCTCCTGTCCATGACGGTCGGGGCGGCCCTGACCCCCGACGTCCTGCCCACGCCGGTGCTGCCGCCCGCCATCGAGTCGACGACGACCGTCACCGAGGCCGCAGTGCCCGACGCCCCGCTGCGTCCGCCGACGGTCACGGAACGCGAACCGATCCGCATCGATCCCGAGATGTTCAGCCGCCGCGCGCTGCCTTCCGTGGAGATCGAGGACCTGAGACACGCCTTGCTCGAGAAGCAGGCGAAAGAGGAGGCGGCCCTCACGCTCTCCTCTTCGGCCCTCGAAGCGCGCATTCGCGACAACCTGATGACGCCGCTCAACAGGCGCTCCGTCGCCGCCCGCAACTTCAGCCGCGTGCAACTGCCGCGCACGGACTTCCAGTACGAGCTCGACCCCACGGACCCGATGCGCCTAAAGGCCCCGAAGACGAAGTGGGTCGCCTTCCGCGTGACGCGTAGCCACGAGCGCCGTCCACTCGACAAGCCGGAGCTGATCGCGCACGGCCGCATCCACGAGATGAACGGCACCATCGAGGTGCGCTTCGTCGCTGACAAGGACGAGGTCTGGCACCCCGTCGAGAAGGCGCTCGGTCGCCTTGCGCGCCTGCGCTAGTTGACCTGCTTCCAGACGTTGCCGTCGTTGCCCTGCTTGCCGTGGGCGACGGCGCCGACGATGCCGCCGGACCCGCCCGGCACGAACGCCGCAAGGGCGTCCGGTCCGCCTTGCGGTCCCGAGTACCGCTCGTCGTCGGTCGCCAGCGTGTCGCCGGCCTGGTTCATGAAGAAGCTGCGCGTGCCCGTCTTGCCGTACTCCACCGGCCACGCGTAGCAGCACCAGGTCGTCTCGGCGAGGTCGGCCACGATCGTGCCGTCGTTGGCGAAGCCGGTCTTCGGCTCGGCGACGCCCTGGCCACCGCCGCCGGGGAGGAAGATGCGATAGCAGTACCCGCTGCGCACCACGACGCCGTCGGGCATCTTGCGGAACGCGCTCGAGAGCACCGGCGGCACGAGCCGGCGCGTCATGCGCCCTTCGATCTCGCCGGACATCTCGAGGAAGCCGCCGAACTCGCCGGTCCCGTCCTGATCGACGTCGATGCGCGCGGTCGCCTGGACCTGCGCCTGGGCCGACGTCGCGTTGCGTAGCGTGGCGATCGCCGCCGTCTCGTTGGCCTGCTTGCGGGGCCCCGACAGGGTCGAGCGGCGCGCTTTCTTCGCGAGCTCGAGCAACGGCTCGAGCTCTTTCATCGTGCGCGCCTGCTGCTGGCGCATGCCCTCGATCGTCTCCTCGAGGGCCGCCACGCGGTTCTTGAGCTCCGCGATCTCGCTCGTGTCTTCGATCCGCATCGGCTCGAGGGCCGGCTGATCCTCGGGCTCCGCCTCGACACGCATCGGCGCCTCGGGCTCGTACGCCGGCGCCGGTGCCTCCTGGACCTCCACTCGCGGGAAGGCCATGGAGCCCAAGAGCATCGCCCCCGCGACGAGCAGGGCCGTGACGACGGCTGTTGTGGTGGTGTTCTTGTCCATGGGGCCTCCTCCCGGGTGCGTGCGCACTCCCTTCTATCGACGCCTGCACCCCGTGCGCTGAACGTCGGGCCCTCTCCGAACGCGGCCTTCATCCCCGCCACGTAACAGCCGGCGCGTTGCTGCGCTGAGGAGGTCGAGGCGATTGCGAGACGCCTCATCAACCCCCTTCCACGGAGAGATTCCCATGCGTTTCAAGTTCCCCCTGTTCCTGATGGTCGGTCTCGCCAGCCTCGTCCTGCCCGCATGCGGCGGCGGTGGTGGTGGCGAAGACCCCGAGATCGAGATCGTCGAGCCCGCGATCGTGAGCGTCGACCCCGACCGCGGCTCCACCGACGGCGGCACCGACGTGCTCATCCAGGGCTCCGGCTTCACGGCCGAGGGCGCCGGTGAGCCCCTCGTCACGTTCGGCGGCATCCCCGCCCAGGACATGATCGTGATCAGCGACGCGACGATCCGCGCTACCAGCCCGGCGCGCGCCGCCGGCCTCGTCGACGTCGAGGTCGCCAACGACAACGGCACGGCTGTCCTCGAGGACGGCTTCCGCTACATGCCCGGCCCGCAGATCAGCCTGATCCGCGATGCCGACACCTTCTCGTTCGACCCCGAGGGCCCGATGAGCGGCGGCACCCGCCTCGTCATCCAGGGCCAGCAGCTGGCGCCCCTCGGCGCTGCCCAGCCGCGCGTGTTCGTGAACGGCAACGAGGCCCAGATCGAGAGCGTCTCGGGCGCGAACCTGATCACGGCCGTGACCCCGGCGAGCAACGTGGACGGCCTCGTCGACGTGCGCGTCGAGAACGAGTTCGGCTCGGACACGGCGCAGAACGCCTTCCGCTACCTGCCCCGCCTGCTCTACGCCGCCGACGGCCGCGGTGTCTCCGGCTCGCTCTACACGCTCGACCCGTTCACGGGTGAGCTCGACGAGATCGGTGCGATCGGCTACGCCGTCGACGCGATGGCGCTGTCGCCGGACGGCATCCTGTACGCAACCACGTGGCAGAGCGGCGCCAACTCGACCACCGCGAAGCTGCTCATCATCAGCACCGAGACGGGTGAGGGCCAGGAGGTCGCCGACCTCCAGGTGGTGAACACCAACGGTCAGCCGATGCGCATCGACGACCTGGCCTTCGTCGGCGACGAGCTCTACGGCTGGTCGAACCAGTACGCCCGCCCGGTCAAGGTCGACACGGCCACGGGTGACGTGGACGTGCTCGGGAACAACAACGACTTCACCTTCGGCTCGGGTGAAGGCATCGCGGCCGACGCGGACGAGAACGTCGTCATGACGCCCCAGAGCGCCAACGCCTTCCTGTGGACCCTCGATGTCGACACCGAGGAGCGTGCCGAGGACCTCAACCTCTTCGGTGCCAGCTTCACCGGCATGACGAACCCGCACACGAAGGCCATGGCCTTCATGGACGGCACGCTCTTCGCCGTGATCTCGGACACGGACGGCACGAACGAGCAGAACAGCACGGTCTACATCGCCCGCATCAGCATGAACACCGGCCTCGTGACCGGCTTCATCGAGCTCGACGAGAGCATCGATGCCATCACCGGCATCACCAAGTAGAGAGAGCGACGCGCACGTCCCGCGCACCCCCGAGCTCCGGCGCCCAGGCGCCGGGGCTCATCTCAATTCACGACGGTGTCTACTCGGGCAAGCCCCACAAGACCCACGCCGCCCAGTAGTAGGGGTGCTTCCACTTCGGCTGCGCGCGCACATGCGCTTGGGCTTGCTTGAGCGCGGCGGCTGCGATGAGGCCCTGATCGCCCTGCCAGAGTTCGTAGAACTTGACCATCAAGGCCCGCGTCGCCTCGTCGTCGACTTTCCATAGCGAGCCGATTACGCGCGGCGCCCCCGCGTGCAGGAACGCGCGCATCAAGCCGGACACGCCCTCGGCGCGCGATACCCGCCCGCGCGCCGTCTCGCACGCGGACAGCACGACGAGCTCGGCCGGTACGCGCATGCGGAACACGTCGAGCGCGCTGAGCTCCCCGTCGTCACCCGCCGCGGTCTCTTTCCCCACGGTGAGCGCGAGCGACGACAGGCGCGGACGCTCCGTGTCGAGTACCCCGTGGCAGGCGAGGTGCACCGCCTCGTAGCGCTTCGCCGCAAGCGCGGCGCTGAGCTTGCCGATGGTCGCGTCCTTGCCCGTGAGTGTCGTCGTGCCGACCGCCTTGGCTTCCTCACCCGACGCCGGCAGCGGGGACAAGCTCCGACCCGCGTAATCGGGATCGCCGAGGGCGAGCACGCCCGAGCCCTGCTTGTCCTGCGGCCGCGACCGCAGGTACGCGAGCACGCGTCCCGACGGCACGTAGGCCACCTCGAGGGAGGGCCAGAGCATTGCCAGCGGAACCGTCGCCACGGCGCCGTCCGGCGCCACGAGCAGGCGGGTCGTTCCCGGAGGCAAGGGAATCGCCTGCTCGACGAGCGTGCGCAGCGCACTGACCGCCTCCGCCGGATCCGACGCCGGCTTCCAGACCGTCATCGCTCGGCAGGCGTCCTCCAGTGAGCTCGTCATGCCGAGGTCGTGCGTCGTCGCCTTCGTCCGCGTCACGACGACCGCGTGCGAGCGCATGTCGTAGGCCGAGATCAAGACGAGCGCCTCGCCCTCACGCAGCACGGCCTGCACGTCGGATAGCGCCGTCGTGCCGAGCAGCACCGTTCCAGCGACCGCCTTGGCCTCGCGATCGATGCGGTTCAGCACCTCGCGTCGCGCCGAGCGCGCGTCCTCCAGCGCTTGGCGGGCCGCTTTGCGGGCCCGACGCTTGCCGCCGCGGCGCGCCTCACCGTAGGCGCGCACCGCTGCATCGACAGCGGCGCGGGCGCCACGCTCCTCCCGCCGCAGCGCGTCGGACACCGTCGCCGCCAGCAACCCGTCCATGCCGAGCGACTCGACGAGTGCACCCGCGCGGCCCTTCTCCGAGAAGAAGAACGCGGACGCCGCATCGTCGGTGAGCCGCGACGCCGCGAGCCCGATCTCGAACAGGCCGCGCCACCGCTCACGCGCCGACGTGCTCTCGACGTCGCCCAGCCGCGCGAGCAACGGCTCGAGGTGCGACGCGATCACCTCGCGGAGAATGGTGATCGACTCGTCGGGCTTCCCCGTGAGCGCCTTCATCCCCGCGACGCCCCACGCGTTCACGACGATCAGCTCCGCGGTCTCGAGCTCCCGCGCGAGCGCGAGCGCCTCGGTCCGCAGAGCCAGCGCGCGCTCATGGTCGAGCTGGAGTGCCGCCACAAAGGCGAGATTGCCGAGCGCCTCGGCCTCGACCACTGTCTCCTTGTGCTCACGCGCCTCCGCCAGCACGGCTTCGAGCACCGCGGTGGCCTCGTCCGGCGCCCCCGCGCGAGCAAGCACGAGCGCACGGTTGATCCGATGCGCCGCGCGCTGCTCGCGACCGATCGGATGGACCGCCGCGATGGCCTCTGCCTTGTCGAGCCACGCAGCGGCCGCTTCGAGTTCGCCCAGCTCCTTGTGCACGGCGGCCAGGTTCGCCGCGGCGCCCGCCGCCCGATCGAACAGCCCCACGGCCTGGAACATCTCGAACGCTTCACCGAGGAGCTTCGCGGCGGCATCCAGTCGTTTGACGCGCAGGTAGCAGGAGGCCGTGTCGTTGAGCGACGCAGCCAAGTGCGCTCGATCCTTCAGTCCGCGCGCCAGCGCGATCGACTGCTCCATGTTCGAGAACGCGCTGGCGTAGGCCCCCAGCCGCTCCTGCGCGAGCCCCACGCGCAGATGCGCGCGCGACAGCCCGTCGGCGTCGCCGCTGCCGGCGAGGTGCGCCAGCGCCTTCTGCCCGAGTCCGAGCGCTTCCTCGTAGCGGCCGAGGTGGAACGCCGTAATGGACAGGTTGATCGCCGCACGCGCGGCCGAACGGACGATACCGATCGCCTCGAACACCTGCAGGGACTCGGAGAGCAGCGCGTGCGCCTTCAGCGGCTCGTCGCGGGCTTGGTGCGCGTTGCCCAGGCTCATCAGCGCCGTTCCGACTGCGCGGGGATCGTTCAGCAGGCGCGCCAGCTCCAGCGCCTTCGTCTGCGCGGCGATCGCCGCGTCCAGGTCGCCCAGCGCCTGCTGCATGATGCCGATGTTGCCCAGCGCAAGCTGTACGCCCAGTGCGTTGCGGAGCTGCTCGTGGATCTCGAGTGCCTCCTGGTGCAGCGCGAGCGCTTTGGCGTAGGCGTTCCTGTCGTGGTGCAGGTTTGCGAGGTTGGTCAGGCAGTCGGCCACGCCGCGCTGGTTGCCGAGCTCGCGCTGCAGCTTCAGGGCGCGCGTCTGGTGCGCCATCGACTCGTCGTGGCGTCCGAGCGCGCGCAGCAGGATGCCGTGATGCGTCAACGAGAGCGCGACGCCCGGCTTGTATCCCTCCGCTTCGAACACCTCCAGCGCGCTCTGGTGGAGCTCGAGCGATTGCGGGAGCCGCCCCACGCGCCAGTAGATCAACGCCGTATTCGTCGTGGCGATGGCGGCGCCGAGCTTGTTGCCCCGCGTCTCCTGAATGCGCTGCTGGCGCTGGAACGCACTCAGCGCCATGAGGTAGTTCGCGCGCAGCGACGCGTCGACGCCGCCGTCATGCAGCGCCTCCGCGGCGCGCCGCCACCAACCGATCGCCTCCGCGCGCTCGGCCGCCGCGAACCACGCGGCGGCGCCCTGCACGCGCTGGCCGAGCGCAAAGAGGGCGCGTGCGCGTACGGTCTCGATCTCGACGCTCACCACGTCGTCCGACTTCGCGTCGAGTGTCTGTAGCGAGTCAATTGCGCGCTGCGCATCGCCGGCGTCGAGCGCTTCATACGCTGTCGCCAATGCGGCGCGTCGCGCGTCGGTGGGAGCCCCCTCGGCCGCACTCCGGACCCACGCCGCCAGCTTCGCGACATCCGCGTGCGCGTCCGCCTCGGCGAAAGCGACCGCCGCATCGCCTGCACCCCTGGCCAGCAGGGCATCCGCCACCAGCCACGGATCGGGGAGCTCCGCGCGGGCGAGCGCCTCGAGCGCGGCCGCATCGCCCTTCGCGACGGCCTCCCGGACCTGCGCCGCCGCCGTGGCGGTCGTGGGGGGCTCCTCGGCCCAGGCGGGCGCCCCGAGGACAAGCAGGCAGAGCGTGAGCGCGATCCCGATGCGCATAGACGACCTCCCTGGCGGCTCCGCGGGCGCGCCATTTCAGCGCCCTCGGGGGTGGGGAGCAACCCAGGGGTCTCGGCCGGGTGCCCGCCAAATCGAATTTCGTACAAATTTGAATCTGGACAGAGGGGCTGTGCGTCAGAGGAGCATGAAGATCACCGCCGCCTTGCTCTGCCTCGCCCTCCTCCTGCCCCTGGGCCCCGCCGCCCAGGCCGACACCACGCCCACCCGCGACATCGTGGACACGGCGGTCGAGGCAGGCTCCTTCAAGACCCTCGTCGCTGCCGTCAAGGCAGCCGGTCTCGTCGACGCCCTCAAGGGCGACGGGCCGTTCACGGTCTTCGCGCCGACTGACGACGCCTTCGCGGCCCTCCCCGAAGGCACGGTCGCTTCGCTGCTTAAGGAGGAGAACCTCCCGACGCTCAAGCGCATCCTGACCTACCACGTGGTCTC
>JASJAY010000164.1 GCA_030066775.1 Planctomycetota bacterium | reverse complement strand
AAGCGTCCCGCGCATCCGGACGGCCCCTACTACCTGGGGCACGCGCTGAAGCTCCTGGAGGACACCAGCGAGAAACCCGTCGAGGCGTTCCGGAAGGCCATGCAGCTCGGGGCCGAACACAAGCACGCGCAGGTCTACCGCGAGGCGTGGTGCGACATCATGCTCGAGCGCGACCGCGCGCTCGAGGGCTACGCCAAGTCGATCGGGAAGGTCAGCGCGTTCGATTATCTGGCGTGGGACCTCGCGTGGGGCGAACGCGGTGAGACGCTGCGCCAGCTCGCGGCGCTGGCCGCCAAGGACCTCGGCGCGGACGATGCCGGCGTGATCTTCTTCGCTGCCGAGGCCGACCAGGTCGAGGCGAAGTACGAGGCCGTCATCGAACGCCTCGACGGTGCACGGTCCGGCCTGCGCGCGAAGGAGGACGCCCTCGACGAGCGCAGCAAGGACCTGATGTGGCAGGTCGAGGACCGGCTGGTTCGGGCCTACGTTCGCCTCGAGCGCTTCGAGGAGGGGCTCGAGGTCGCGCGCGCGATCTATGTCAAAGACGCCGACCCGCGTTACCTGGCCATCGTGTACGCGGTGAAGGGCGACACAGACAAGGCGCTGCAAGCCCTCACGGAGTGCCTGACGTCGGGCGACTACCTGCCCGAGGACCTGTTCGAGGACGAGGACATGGCCGCGGCGCTCGAAGGCGAGGCCTACCGCGCCCTGCGCGAGAAGCACTACCGGCCGCGCTGATCGGTCCCGTCAGCGGGACTTCGGGCGCGGCATGTACTCGCGGATGAAGCGCGCGATGTCGGGGTAGGTCGCTGGCAGGTCGTGGCTCCAGGTCTCGACGTTGTCGAGCGCCTCTTCGCCCTTCTCCCCCATGAACTCGCGGCGGTAGAGCCCTTCGACGGCGGCGCTGCGGATCGAGCCCTTCTCGCAGTGCACGAGGACCGGGAGCTTCGACGGATCGTCGAAGATCGAGAGCAGGATCGGGATCTGCTCGGCGTTCGGCGGTTGGTCGCCGCGCATGGGCACGTCCACGACCTCCACGCCGCGGCGCTTGCCCGTTTCGTGCTCCTGGGCGTACCAGTCGCCCCGGCTCCGCTCCTCGACCGTGCGCAGATTGACGATCGTCTTGAAGCCGTAGTCGGTGATCGCCTCGTCGAGCTCCTCGGCCGTCAGCTGGCTGGAGCGATAGAAGACCCCGCTCTCGACGGTGCGGAAGTGGTAGTACGGCCAGCGCCGGTCGACGTAGTAGTAGGTGCCGGCCGCGAGCAGGACGAGCACGGTGCCGAGCACGATGCGCGTCCGCCAACGGCGACGCTTGGGTTCGGGCGTGGCGTGCTCGGTGGCCATGGCGCGGGAGGGTAGCACGGAGGTGGTGGCGAACACGGAACCGAGTCCGGACAGCGGCACGACCCGCACCGTCCTGGTCCACGTCGCGCTGCCGGCGGGCGTCCTGCTGGCGCTCGTCGGGATGTACTTCTCCGGCAGCCACGTCCTGCAGGAGGCCGTGGCGCCCGCGGTGAACCGCGAGTTCGGCATCCTCGAGACCCTGCAGCACCTGCTGCTCGTCGCGTTCGGCATCCTCGTCGCGCGGCTTGCGTGGCGGGCGCCGCGCGGCATCGAGCGCGTGCTGTTTTCGGTCGCGACCGCCGGGGCGATCTTCATGTTCCTCGAGGAGATCGACTACGGCCTGCACTACTACGAGGCGCTGGCGGGCGTGGACCCCGCCGACCGGGCGACGGTGCGCAACCTGCACAACATCCGCCGCGGCAGCGGCGACGAGCTCGCGGACATCATCAAGAAGGCCGGCGACCTGCTCGTCCTGGTGTGGTTCGTCGTGCTCCCGTTGATCGCGCCCCGGCTCAAGAGCCCCCTGCTGCGCCGGCTCGCGCCGAGCCGCTGGCTCATTGCCACGGTCGCAGTCGCGTTCCTTGCCTCGCGCCTCGCGCACGCCATCGGCGACACGGGGGCCCCCACCAACGGGGCGCTCGACAAGGCCCTGGGCGAGTTCCGCGAGCTGGGCACGTACTACGCCTGGACGCTGTACGCGTTTGCGCTGCACAAGAAGGCGCCGCCCCCCGCGTAGGGCCCGGTCATGGGCCGACAGGGCGTGCGCCCGGGTACTCGTAATCCGCTACCGCGATCCCCCATTCGGCGCGTGCCTGACGCGGCGGTACAGGAGGAACGCCGCCAACCCGGCGAGCACCGTCACCGCGAGGCCGATGCCGCACACGAGCTCGACGTCCCAGACGTCGACGCCGGAGGACACGAGCAGCCGCCGCGTGGGCTCTTCGCGGGGAACGATCACACGTGGGTCGTCGTCGCCGCGAAACAGGAGCACGCGCCGGGTGCCGCCGGGCACGGGCGCGCCGTAGATCTCGGCCACGTCGTCACGCTCGTCGCGCAGCTCACGCCACTCGGCCTGCGCTTCCGCATCCTTCGGCGAGAGCAGGAACGTGACGTCGACTCCGAACAGCGCGTCCAGGCCCAGCGCACAGGGAAGGGCGAGGACGGCGATCGCCGTCAGGGTGCGATCGACGATGCGGCGGATGCCGCTACTCCTTGTTCGGAACGCCGAGCAGCACGACCTCGACCGTCCACACCTCGGCGACGGCGGGCGTGCCGACCGAGCCGTTGTCCATGCCGTGCTGCTTCAGGTTGATGTCGAACGCACCCTTGATGCGCACGACACCGTGATCGCTGACGTACTTCATCTTGGGCAGCCAGCGCACGTTGGCGAGGAAGCTGACCTCCTTGCCGATGCCGCGCATGGTCCACGTGCCCGTGATCTTCCAGACGGTGGGCGCCTTCTTCTCGAGCTTGGTCGCCTCGAACGTGAGGTTCGGGTGCGTCTCGGCGTCGAGCCACGCACCCCCCATCAGCTTCTCGTTGCGGCTGTCGTCGCCGGACCGGAGCTTCTTGGCCGGCACGGTGAACTTCGCGGTGCCGGTGCCATCGGCCTTGAGGGTCGCCTGGCCGATCGCGTCGGGGTTGCCCTCAACGTCGGAGAAGTCCGCGAACGCAACCTGGCGCTCGAAGGCGTCGCCCACGCACATCACGTTCTGCTTGCCCATCCAGGGGAAGAAGATCTGCATGTCGCGCGCGGGGATCGGGTCGCCGCCGGCCATGGCCTTCACGGCATCGGGCTTCGCAGGCGCATCGGCGCCGGCCTTCTCGTCGCAGCCGCACAGCGCGAGGGCGAGGGTCATGAGGGAGATGCAGATGAGCTGACGCATGGGGTTCCTCCAGCCCCCGACATTACCTGTTGCAACAAGGAGTGCGTCAGGATTCGGAGGGCTTGCCCTGATCTTCATCGACCGCCGCGGCGAGGGCATGGCGCCGGCGTCCGAGCCAGATGCTGACCCCGCCCCACGCGACGGTGAGCGGCACCCCGACGGCCACCGCGGGCAGGATCGCCCCCATGCCGGCCGGGAGCGTCATGCAGATCGCGGCCCCGGTCACGTCGCCGGCGCGATAGACGAACGTGTCGGCCACGGCCTTCGCCTTGTACTTCTCGTCGCGCGGCAGGACGGCGAAGAGGCTCTCGCGCGCGGGCTTCGAGAGCCCGAAGTTGCTGCCGCGGCGCGCCACCTGGACGAACCAGATCATCACGAAGACGGGCCAGACCGCCACGCCCGCGAGGCCCAGCGCCGTCACGGCGGGCAGGATCGCCAGCGTCTTCCCGACCCCGATCGCCTGCATGATCCGCCCGGTGAAGAAGAGCTGGATCAGAAGCGTGAGGCCCTGGTCGCCGACGTTGCGCCACGCGAAGAGCGTCAGGCGCGTCGCATCGTCCTTCGCCGTCGCGGAGATGATCGCGCCCTGGACGTAGTAGATCAGCGTCGAGATCAGCGTGAACAGGAAGAGGTAGCCGCAGATCCCGCGCAGGTACGGCGAGCTGACGACGTCGCGCAGGCCCTGCCAGCCGTCGCCCCCCAGGCCCTCGTCCTTCCCGAAGGCCTCCTCGGGCAACGCCGTCCGCCGGATCTTCCCGCTGGCTCGCACGGCGAGCTCGAAGAACACCGCAGCGACGAGGAAGAGCCACGGCGTCAGGTCGTCGCGGCCGACATCCAGGGCGTCGCCGATGCGGATCAGCTGCGTCGTGCCGAGCGAGCCGAGGAACGCACCGAGCGTCCCTCCTACCCCGACCAGCCCGTACAGCCGCTTGGCCTGCTCGGGCCGCCAGAGATCCGCCATGACCTGCCAGAAGACGGAGGTCATGAACAGGTTGAAGACGGAGAGCCACACGAAGAAGACGCGGCCGACCCACTGCGACCGTCCGAAGGGCGCCGCGATCGTGATCACGAAGAACACGAGCGTGCAGGCGATCACGAAGCGGTAGAAGGCCGGCACGAACCGGCTGCGCGCAACGCGCGAGACGACGGCCCCGAAGATCGGGTTCACCGCCAGCATCACCAGCACGACAACGACCGTCAGGTAGGGCAGCTGCTCGAGCCCGCCGCGCACGCCGTACATGTCCCGCATCGGCCGCAGGAGGAAGTAGCCGAAGAGCAGGAAGAAGAACGTCAGCGCCGAGGCGAAGACGAGGCGCCCCTCGCCCTCTTGCACCTGCCCGACGCGCTCGAGCCAGCGGGTGAACGCGCGGCTCACTTGAACTTCAGGTCGTAGTCGAGGCGCTGGCGCAAGAGCGTCTTCTCACGCTCGGGCCGGATGCCAACGCGCCACGGCTTCGTCTTCGTCTCGTCCTCGATGCGGCGCTGTAGACGCCAGGCCTTGTCGCGCTCGGTCCGGATCCACTCGGCGGTGTCCGCCGACGTGATGGCGATGGGTCGGAAGGTGAGTCCAGCCTTGATCGCCTTGTCTACGCGCACGTAGGGCAGCGCCTCCTTGGGAATCCAGAGCGGCAGCTCCATGAAGGGCCGGACCTTGTGCTCTTTGAGGAATGCCTCGCTCGCCCAGTCGAAGGAGCAGTCGTGGTTGATCGCGCACTTGCAGCCGTGCAGGAACTCCTCGAACCGCACACGGCCCTTGAAGCCCGTGGCGTTGTAGACGCCCGTGACCTGCTGCTCGATCGTGTGGATCGTCCACGCCGCGAGGTCGCGCGCGTCGATCACCTGCACCTCGGTCGTGCCGTCGCCGGGGGCCAGGATCGTGCCGCCCCGCATGACGCGGTACGGCCAGTAGCTGAAGCGGTCCGTGGGGTCTCCGGGGCCCACGATCAGGCCGGGCCGGATGTTCGTCGTGCGACCGGGGAACACCTTCTCCGCCTCGGCCTCGCAGAGCGCCTTGAGCGGACCGTAGAACTGGCGCACGCTCTCGTTGGTCGGGTCCTCCATGGTCCCGATCTCGCTGTCCTCGTCGATCGGGTAGTCATCGCGGCCGAAGCCGGGATAGACCGAGATCGTCGAGATGAAGACGTACTGCTGGACGCTGTCCTTCAGGAGCTCGGCGGACATCTTCACGATCCGCGGCACGTAGCCGGACGTGTCGATCACTGCGTCCCACTTGCGGCCCTTGAGCGCGTCGAGCTTGCCGTCCCGGTCGCCCTGGAGCTTCTCGAGATCCGGGAACAGGTGCGTGTTGGTCCTGCCCCGGTTGAAGAGCGTCATCTCGTGCCCGCGCTCGAGCGCGGCGCGCACGGTGTGCGGCCCCAGGAAGCCGGTGCCGCCGAGGATCAAGAGCTTCAGCTTCTTCGCTGCGCCCCCCTCTTCCTCGGCCCGCGCAGCGCGCGTCCCGAGCAGGGCGCCTCCGGCCAGCGCCAGCCCGGCTCCCGCGATCGTGGCCCCGATCAGCTCGCGTCTCGACGTTCCGTCCGACATGTCGACCTCCGGTCCACGAGCGTACCGATCGGCCTCGGGCAGCGCCATGCGGCGTTCCGCGGCTCGACCGGCGGGCGGGACGGCGTCGCTCAGGGGGCGGTGTAGGTGATCACGAGCGACACCCGCCGGTGCGCCTCGAGCCAGTCGACGCTGCTGAACGCGGTGTAGTCCCGCTGTCCGTCGATGTCGGTCTGCAACCGATGGCGGAGGCGGAACGAGCTGACGCCTCGGCCGGCCGCCACGTCGGCACGGACCGCGGCGGTCACGTCCAGTGCGCGCCGGCCGATGTCGGGGCTCGAGCTGAAGGTCCCGATGTCCAGCGACCACTGCACATGGGAGTAGTCCGGCGCGTTGAGCGTCGGCCCCAGGTCGACGTGGTCGACGATCACGTCCCCGAGCGTGGCGAAGGGGGTGCCCACGACCAGGTACTGCTTTGCGGACAGGACCGCACTCTGGACCTGGGCGCCGGGGGGCAGATCGCCCACGATGAACGAGTAGAAGGCCCGACGCGTCGTGTTGTTGCTGAGGTCCCCGGCGCACCAGATGTCGTGGCGCACGATCGAGCCGCCCGGGTTGTCGTTGTGGACGGTCCCGCTGAGCGACTCGTAGATTCGCGCATCCAGGGTGGCCGGAATCACGGCAGCGGCGCCGCCCCCTCCCCCGCCGCCACAGGCAGAGACGAGAAGCAGGGCGAGCAGGAGCGCAAGGCAGGGAGCGAATCGCATGGGTGGGCCTCCGACGGATTCGGGGTTCACCCTCCTGACTGGCAAATCGAGCGCCACGAGGACGCCGAATCCTCGATCCGCAGAAGTCGTCTCCCCGTAGCGGGACCGACGCTGCTGTGGCCAGGTTCCAGAAGCGCCTAGGAGGCCCGTCCGCGCCCGCCTCAGGCGGCCTCGTCGACGAGCTCGGCGTTCGGCTCCACCTCGTGCGGATCGTCGGCGGCCGCCTCCGCGATGCGGCTGGCGAAGTAGTAGATCCGTCGCATGACCTCGACCGCGCGCGTCTCCAGGCGGTAGAGGGCCATGCGTTGCGGATCGTCGGGCGCGAGGCGGCTCACGATGCGCTCCTCGATCGCGGCGGCCTGCGCCGTGACCTCATCGACGCGGTCCATGACGTCGCGCGCGAGCTCCTGATCCAGGTCGGCAAGCGCCTGCGCCGCGTCGCCCAGCGCCTTCACCACGAGGGCGCGGAGGGCGAGGGTCATCTCCCGCGTCTCCGGGCTGGCCCGGAGCTCGAGCGCATCGCGCTCACGGACGATGGCGCCGACGTTGAGCACGAGCGTGTCCCCGACGGCCTGGATCTGGTTTGCGACGGCGATGTGGCGCTCGAGGCGCGCGGCATCCTTGGCGGCGAGCGGCTCCATTCCGATCCGCGCGGCGAAGGAGAGGATCTTCTCGTAGAGCAGGTTCGTCTGCTTCATGTCGGACTCGAGGGCCTCGACCGTGGGGATCTCCTCCGGCTCGAGCGTGCGCACGATGTGGCGTCCCATGCGCGCCACCTCCAGCCGCACCCGCTCGACGGCGATGGCCGGCGTCTCGAAGTAGACGGGGTCCAGGTAGCGAGGGGCCGCGCGCTCCGGCACGACCTCGGCCTTGATCGGCACCATGCGCTCGACCAGGCGTGTGATCAACCCCGTGAACCCCAGCAAGAGCATGGTGTTCGCGATGTTGAACACGGTGTGCGCGTTGGCGATCTGGCGCGGCGTCTCCGCGGCCGCACGCTCGGCGCCCGAGAGGTCCGCATACACGGGCGACATGTCGATCACGATCGAGGCCAGCGTGTCGATCAGAGGCAGCCAGATCAGCACGCCGATCACGTTGAACACGACATGCGCCGTTGCGGCCTGCAGCGCCACGCGGGGCTTGCCCAGGGCGGCGAGGAGCGCCGAGACACACGTCCCGATGTTGGATCCGAGTGCCAGGGCGATACCGGTCGGCAAGCTGATGAAGCCCTGGCCGGCCAGCATGATCACGAGCGCCGTGGTCGCGGACGAGCTCTGGACCAACGCCGTGAACCCAGCGGCAAGGAGGATCGCGAGGGCGGGGTTCTCGATGCTGCTCATCATGTCGATGAACGGCGCGTAGCTGCGCAGCGGGTACGTGGCCTGGCCCATCATCTGCATGCCGAGGAAGACCATGCCGAGGCCCATGAGCATGCTGCCGGAGAGGCGCACCTTCTCCCGCTTGGAGAGGAAGCTCATGCCGAAGCCGACGGTGATCAGCCAGGGAATCACGGCGTAGATGTCGAACGCGACGATCTGGGCCGTGATCGTCGAACCGACGTTGGCCCCCATGATGACGGGCACGGCCTGCACCAGCGTCATCAAGCCGGCGGACAGGAAGCCGACGAGCAGCACCGTCGTGACGGACGACGACTGTACGACGGCCGTAACGAGCGCACCCGTGAGAGCGCCGGTGAACCGGTTCGTGGTGAGCTTGCGGATCAGCGTCGAGAGACCGGCGCCCGCGACCGTCTTCAGCGAGCTGGTCATCTGATCCATGCCGAACAGGAAGACCGACAAGCCCCCCAGCAGCTGGATGAACACCTCGACCCAGTCCGGATCCGTCGCTGCAGCGATGATCAACATGGCGCCCCCTCCCAGGAGTCGCCGCGCACCCTACCGGAACTCGACGGTGTCCGCCGCGTCGCGCACTCGACGCGTACGATCCCGTGCCTAGCGATTGGCCTCCTTCGCCATGTACAGGCGCAGGTGGACGCGCTGCTCCTTGTCCAACGGATCCAATCGCTTGACCGTGAACGGCTTGTCGGTCTCGCCCTTGGTGTGCCGGAACTGGTACGCACCGAATCGCGCGTAGGGCGCGTACCACGCGTCCCGCCCCCAGTGCCATCGGGATGCCGGGCCGAGCTCCACCCGCGCCAGGTCTCCGTCCTCCGCGCAGCAGACGATGAGGTAGCGGCCTGACTCGCGTGGCGCCAGCTTGCCCACCCACTCCTCGTCGGCGGCGAGGTCCCGCGTCTTCTGCGCAATCAGAACGGGTTCGTAGCGGCTGAGCTCGAGTTCCCCGTCGAGCATGCCGAGCCACCGACGCACTACCATGTGGTACACGTCATCGACATCGGCGGTCTCTCTGCGCGCCTCGTAGAGGAACACCTCTGCACGTCCTTCGAATCGATCGCTCCGCAGCGCGAGCTCGACGGCCTCACCGCTCCGGTACGAGGGGAAGATGTGCTCGATCTCACCGTACCGGTCCTGCCGCAGGATCGTCGTGGAGTCGTCCGGGCTCGGAAGGCGCGCGCTCATGGCGCGCCACCAGATCGGGGACACGTAGACGAGGTGTTGGCGATTCGACTCGAAGTGAAGGGTCGTCGTGACACCGCCGGAATCGTGGTCTTCGGCGACCGGCACGTTCAGCGCCTTCCGCGCCACGAGGTGCCAGCGGTAGTGGTAGACCCCGCCACTCGCCACGAAGAGCTCGTGCGAGGACGCTTCAAGCCGTCGCCGATGGCGTGCGTGCCGGATCAGCTTGTACCGGCTGACGTAGAGCGTCTCGATCCGCTGCTGCCACCGCGCGCGCCACGCGGGGACGCTTCGATCGGCGGTGCCTTCCAGCAGCTCGGCGAGCAGATCGACCCGCTGGGCGTAGTTGATGCCAACGCCGGAAGGAACCCGGCCGCCAAACGAGCGCCCGTGATTCCCCGCGCTGACGATGCCGACGACGCGGCCCCGGGCATCGAGCAGCGGGGATCCGCTGCTGCCTCCGGCTCCGGGACACGAGTTCTGCAGCAGCGTGTTCTCCTCCGGCGCGCCGCGATCGCCGAATGGCGTCGTCACGCTCGTGAGGTGGCCGAACTGCACCTGGGCGACGGGCCGCTGGACGGGTGAGCCGTTCAGGCACACGGTCTCCGCCGGAAACCCGATCGTCCCGAGGACGTCACCGGGCCGCATGGCGTGCAGCTCCTGCTCTGTGGCGAGGACCAGTGGATCGCCCAATCGCGCATCGACGTCGACAGTCAGCACACCCACGTCGCAGGCGGACCCCGCGGAGGGCACGTAGGCCAGGTTCCCAAGCCGGACCCCTTCCGCCGGCCAGTAGCCGGACCAGAGGGCCTCGAACGCATCGAACCCGGGGTGAGCGAAGTGCGCGAGCACACGATGCGTTCGGTACGGAGGCACCGCACCACGTACGTACACCTCGGCGTCACCTTCGAAGCGTTCGATGGACTGGAGGACGTGCGCGTTCGTGGCCAGCCGGCCGGGGGCGGCCACCCAGGCCGTGCCCATGGCGCGCTCGGTCCCGACCGCGTCGCGCAGAACGACGCGATAGACCGAGGACATGGCCGTTCTCAGGCGCTCCGTGAGGGCAGGCGGTCTTGGCGATGCACCGGCCGCCGCCTCGTCCAGCGTGGTCCGGAGATTTCGCACGCGCGTCTCGAGGCTGGCCTCCAAACGCGCCATCTCGGTGGCCGTGCGTAGCGCCCTGGATTGCTCCCGGTTTCCGGCGCGTCGCCCCTGGGCGTAGCCGGCCCCGAGTGCCAGAGCGCCGATTACGAGGGCCGCCAGGACCAGAAGCCGGTTCATGCGCATGTGACGGAGAACGGGCCGCAGGGAGAGCACGCGCGGGAGTCCCCCGGATCGTGCGGGGGCCGGGGTCTCTCCCGCCGCGGCGCGCCGCTCGATCTGCAGGCGCGGCCCGCGCGCTCCGAGCTGCACGTCGCAGCGGTCGGGCAGCTCCTGTCCATCGACCGCCGGCACCCCATCGACCGCGACCTCGTCGACGCCGTTCAGCAAGATCCGGTAGCGGCCGAGAATGCGCTCGAATGCGCAGTGTTCGGCCCCCACCGCACGGACGCGCCGCGCAAAGACGATCTGACACTGCGCGGGATCCCGCCCCACGACCACGCGCTTCACGTCGTCTTCGAAGACGAAGCGCCGCGGGCGACGCAACCGAGCACTCACCGTGACGACCAGGGCCATCGGACGCTCCGATCCCGGCCGGCGAACATCCTCATTCTAGGTGGGGCCGAGGCCCTCGACGCCGGAACCGGCGGCATGACCCGATCGCGCCGAAGCCGATCATCGGCAGCGCTGCTGCCAGTTGCGGCTAGGGACGACCGATCTCGAAGTCGTCGAGCGTGATCGCCGTGCCCGCGGCCACGAAGGTGCACTCTGCGTCGAATCCGAGGGTCGCGAGGTCCCCTTCGAGCCCAAGGGCCGACCACAAGCGCTCGGCGAAGACGGGCATGATCGGTGCGACGAGCTGCGCCAGCGTGCGTGCCGAGAGCAGCTCGAGCGCGATCGCCGTGCGGTACTCGTTGCTTCGGTCAGGCGCGTCGGCCCAATGCGCCTCCGCGGCGGCGAGGCTGCGTGTTCGGCGTACGAGCTCGATCAGAGCGCGCGTGACGGCCTGGGTCGAGAAGGGATCGGGCGCATACGCGGCGTGCACCGCCTCCGTGGTGCGCTCGAGGAAGGCCAGGTGGCGCTCGTGCGCGCGGGTCCAGAAGCCGGGCTCCGGTGCCCTGCCGTCGAAGGACTCCGCGACGCGGCTACCCAGCGCCCGCAGCCACTCGAGCCACGTGCCCTGGAGTTCCTCCTCGACGAACGTATCGAACGCCTCGCGGGTGAAGCTCGTCTGCTCGGTCTCGGGCCGCGTGTGGCAGACGTAGAAGCGCACGAGGTCGGCCGGGACCTCTTGCACGATGTCGCGGATCCAGATCGCGTGACCCCGGCTGGTCGAGAACTTCAGGCCGTCGAGGCGATAGAACTCGTTGCACACGAAGGTCGCGGGCGGCTCGAAGTCGGGATCGACGAGCTGGAAGAGCAGCGGGTACAGCAGCGCGTAGTAGAAGCCGTTGTCGAAGCCGAAGAACTGCACGAGCTCGGTATCGGCGGCCGGCGTCAACGGCCCGTCCTCCGTCGTCCAACCAGCGCGCGAGCCGTAGCGGCGGACGCCGTCGAGGAACCCGTGGCCCAGCTCGAGCCACGACGAGACGACCTGGCCCTCGAAGCCCTCGATCGGACAGGGGATGCCCCACGCGTGCGGCCAGGTGGCCGGCACGTCGGGGAGCCCGGCCTCGATCAGCCGCTCGGCCAACGCGCGCAGGTGCACCGGCATCGTCGCGTCCGCGACGAACGCGCGCAGGCGCTCGGCGTGCGGCGCCATGGGCACCACGAGACGGCGGATCGTCTTGCGCTCGGGCGTCCCTGCCGTGAAGGACGACGTGGGGTCCGTGAGATCGACGTGGGCGTTGGGCCGCCCGCACTCCTCGCAGCCGCCCCCACCGGCCGAGGCACCGCAGTGCGGGCAGTGGCCGCCGACGTAGACCTCGAAGAGCACGCGCGCGTCCTCAGGCGCGACGAGCACCTCGTCGTCCTTGGCGACGATGTGCCCGGCGTCGTAGAGCGCGCGGAAGACGTCCTGGATCGTCTCGACGTAGCCCTCGGCGTGCATCGGCCGCGTGAACTCGTCGACATGGATGCCCGCCATCGCGAGGGTCTCGGCGATCTTCGCGGCGAAGCCGTCGGCGATGGCTTCGGGCGTCTCCCCCATCTGGAGCGCCTTGCCCTGCACGTAGCTCTGGAAATCGTCGGTTGCCATCACGTACCGCGCGTCGGCGCCGGTCAGGCGCAGGTAGCGCGTGAGCACGTCGGCGCCGAGGTACGGACCGGAGAGGTGGCCCAGGTGCAGGTCGCCATTGGGGGTCGGCGGCGCGACGTTCACGGCGACGCGACGCGGCTTCGACGTCGAGCCGTTCGTCTTCCCGTTCGTGTCGGCCGCGTGCCGCGAGGCGAGCTGCATGTCCTGCCACCAGACGGTGAGGAAGACGACGCGGTCGCTCGCCGACGGGTTGTGCAGCTCGTGCTCGGTGAACGGCGCGAGGTAGACGACGTCGCCGGGGCCGACCTCGCGCGCGGCGCCGTCTTGCGTCAGGCGGCCGCGCCCCTCCACGATGAACCAGGTCTCGCCCTCGTGGTGCATATGGCGCTGGCTGGTCTCACCCGGTCCGACGATGGCCCACCCCGATCCGAACGGCGTGTCCACCACGCCGTCCCACGGGTAGAGGTAGCTCATGTGGATGTCGGCGGTGGC
>JASJAY010000163.1 GCA_030066775.1 Planctomycetota bacterium | reverse complement strand
TCGCGGTCGCGGACGACGGCCGCCAAGGTGGGCACCGCGGCCTCGCCGAAGCCGCGCATCGCCTCGATCGCCGCACCCCAGACGCGATCGTTCTCGGCGGCAAGCGCTGCAGCAACCCAGCCGATCGCCTTGGTGCCGACTACGTCGGGAAGCAGCGGCAGGGCGTAGGCGCGTGCCCGCGGGTCCTTGCCGTTCTGCGCGATGCCGATCACGTACGCGCGCCCCGCTTCGTCACCCAGCTCGTACAGGTAGGCCGCGAACGCGACGCGCGCGCGCTCGGCGTTCTTCTCGTTGGCGAACGCCGCTCGCACCGCCTTCGCGAGCCCGTCGAGTTTGTGCTTCCTCGCGAGCTTGAATGCACCCAGCTGCTCACGCGCCGGGGGACGGCCGATGCGCGCGTGGATGTCGGCGATCGACCCTTCGCGCTTCGCTCCGTCCTTCAACGCGAGACGCAGTACGCCGGGGTTGTCGTCGCGCTTCCAGACCACGACCAGCTCATCCGTCTCCTCGTCGATCCAGATGGTCTCGGACCACCAGACCGAGCTCACGGTCTGCATGAAGGTACGCAGCACCTCCTTGGGGAACAGGTCGAACAGCGTCTTCGACCAGAGGGGCTTGCCCTTCGCATCGAAGCGCTCGATGACGGCGCGGCTGCCCACGTTCGCGTAGGTATCGAAGCGGATGAACCCCTGACCGTCATCGAGGCACTTGACGTCCATGGGCATTGTGCAGCGCCCGCGCGCAACCACCTCGTCCCCCTCCTCCAGCTCGATCCGCGGCTTGTGGTCGCGAGTGGGCGGACGAAGCTCGGGCTCCTCACGCGCCGGCTTGCCCGCCGCGCGCCGGACGAGCACGAAGTCGCTCTTCGACCAGGGCTTGCCGGGATGCATGACGACGTACCAGCGCCCGTCTTCCGACGAGGCCAGTCGCGGCTCGGGCGGGGCCCACGAGTCGGCCTCCGCGAAGGGGCACGAAACGAGCAGTGCGATCAGGACGAGAGCGAGAGCCGTCAGGCGCATGGGGGGCCTCCCGGGAACCTGCGGGCCCCATTGGACCCCATCGAGGCGTGGCGGTTCCCGGCGCCCTCGTAGGCTCGTGTCCTAGCGACGGCGACCGCCACCACCACGGCGTGCCCCGCCGCCGCCGCGACGTCCACCGCCGCCACCGCGTGCGCTGCGTCCGCCGGAGCGGGAACGCGAGCTGCCGAGGCTGCTGCGCCCGCGGTTGCTGCTCCTGCGCGCGGAGCTGCCGCTTCGGTTGCCGCCGAGGCCGCTACGGCCGCTCGGGGCAGCGCGGCGATCGGGCCGCGCCCCACGACTCGCACCGCCGCGCGGCGACTCGGGGATGCGGGCGCGGTTGCCGCCGAGCGCCGGGGACGGGCTGGGGCCGCGTCGCGGCGTCGCTGCCGGTCGACGCCCGCCGCCCGCGCTCGGCCTCCGCTTGGGGGCCGTGACGCCACCGCGGCCGGTCTTGACCGGGCTGCGGCGCTTGTCCCACTGGGGCTTGCGCGTGTACCCCACGCGTCCGCCCGCGCCGCGCGGCGCGCGCACCGGCTGGGTGCGCATGCGGTCGGGCGATGCCTTCCACCGGTTCAGGTTGTTGCGGTTGATGTCGGTGCGATTGATCTGCCCGTTGCGGTTGTAGTTGAAGTTCACTTCCCGGTGGTAGTGGATGCCGCCGCCCCAGTACCCACCGCCGTACTTGATCTCGTGCCAGGCCCAGGCGCCCAGCACGCCGACCGTGACGCCGGCCCAGAAGTACCCGCCGTAGGACGGCGGATGCGAGGCGACTGGCTGCGTCACGTAGACCGGGTCGTACTGGGGTACGTAGATCACCGTCGGCTCGGCCGGCTGGATCTGGATGATCTGCGTCTCTTCCTCGACGACGACCTGCTGCTTGTCGTTCGACTCGAGGTTGCCGGCGTCCTTCGTCTTCTTGCGGAACGTCTGGATCGCAGCCAGGACGTCTTCCTCCTGGTTGATCACGGCGTAGCCCATTTGCTCCATCCACTCGAGATTCTCGGCCATCCACTGCAGGACGTCCGGGAACTGGATCAGGGCCTGCACGGCCGCATCCCAGCCCGCGTCTTCGGGCGCAGCCTCGACCTCGCCCTCTTGCTGCGAGAGCCAGCGCGCGGCCTTGATGACGTCGAGCGGAGCGGTCGTTGCAGGCAGGACCGAAGAGAGGACCTGCTCGGGATACAGCGCCACGGGCCCGACGATCTCCTCGAGCTCCTTGGCGGTGTAGGTCTTCCGGTCCGCCTCTTCATCGGCGGCGGCGGGGATCGCGACGAGGACGATCAACAGCGAGAGTGCGATGCGCTTCATGGCTAGTCCTCCTTCACGATCTGCCAGCCGGCGCCCGGGTTGAAGCAGGCCATGGCGCGCGCGCAGCGGGCTGTTTGCGCGCCGAGGTCGCGCTCGTAGATCGCGCCGTGGTGGCTGATGAGGAAGCTCATCACGCCCGTGTTGCCGTACTCTGCCGGATAGGCGATGAGCGCGAAGCCCGCGATCATGTTCCCGTTGATGATGTACGAGTGCCGGCCGCCGGGGGCGTCACGGCCCTGACCGGTGAGGATGCGGAAGTAGTAGCCGCCCACAGGCACCCGCTTGCCGTCCTTGGCGCCCTCGAGATGGTCGCGCCACGACGAGACGAGCGGGCCGAGGGGGCTCTGGAGCTCGCCTTCCTTCGCGGGCCAGTAGAGCCCGTCGCGCGCGCCCGTGCTGCTTCGGAGCCTCTGCGCATACTCGCGCACGTCGTCGTCGTCGCGGTCGTCCGCCGCGTAGTCGAGCTGGGCATCGGCGTAGATGCGGCAGATGTCCAGCGCGCGCAGCTCGTTGCGACCGATGCGCCGGGCCAGGATCTCCTCCCGCCCCTGCTCGGCGTCGAAGCGCCACTGGCCGTCCTCGCCCTTCACGAGAGGGAAGGGCAGCGGCCAGTCGTCGTCACCGACGACCAGCGTCTTCGACCCGTCTCGGTTGTCGCGCAGGGAGCGGCGCGCCTTCGCGATTGCCGCCAGCTCCTCGCGCTCCTTCTTCACGACCGGATCGCTGCCGCTCATGACGAGGTCTTGGGCCTTGCTTCCGAAGATCGCCATCAATGCGCCGTCGTCGTTCGCTCCACCGGCCGCGATGAGCGCCTCGACCGCGGCCTCCGGCGTCGCGAAGCCCTTGGCCGCTTCCTCTGCGCCGGCGTCATCCAGCAGGCCACCGGCGCCGAGCGCCAGCAGGCAACACGCGCCGGCCGCGGCCAGCCATTTCACCTTCGTCACGTTGCACCTCCACGTCAGGGGGCGCGGAGTATACGAAGTTGCGAGTACCCGGCGCCGCGTCGTTCCTGGATACCTGGTCACGCCTTGAGCGTGAGACCCGTCGCCATGCCGAGGCCGGCCAGGAGCAGCGCCCAGCCGACGATTCGCTGTAGGCCGCGGAGCGTCATCTTCTTCACGAGCCGCGAGCCGATGACGGTGCCGACGAACGCCGCGACCATCGCGAGCACCAACGGGCGCACGCCCGGGCCGGACGGATCCTCGAACCACGCGGCCGGGTTGCCCTTGCCGTAGACGATCAGGCGCGTGATGTCCACGAGCGCCGCGGCCCAGGCCGCGGTGGCGACGAACTGGATCTTGTCGAGGCCCATGCGCACGAGGAACACGCTGCGCAACGCGCCCTGGTGGCCCGTGAGGCCGCCGAAGAAACCCGAGAGCATGCCGCCGACGGGCAGCAGCTTGGGCGAGAGCCGGACGTGCTCCTTCCAGCGCACCAGCTCGAGCGCGGCAAAGACCGCCACGAGCCCGCCGACGACGAGACCCAGCGGTGTGACGCTGAACGTGTGGCCGCCCAGGGTGTAGGTCGCCAGCGCTTCCCGGTGCGTGATGCCGTCCAGGAGCCACGCGCCGACGAACGCGAGCGGGATGGCGGGGATCACGAAGCGCAGGAGCACGTGGCGCTCGACCGACCGCCCGACCAGCACGACCTTGAGCAGGTTGTTCAGGAGGTGCACTACGGCGGTCGCGGCCACCGCGATGTGGGGCTCGTAGAAGAACGCGAAGAAGGGCAGGAGCAGCGTGCCCAGCCCGAACCCCGAGAAGAGGGACAGGGCCGCAGCGACGAGCGCCACGAGGACAAGCAGCACTTCCATGGCGGGACTACCCCTCCGGGTGGTCGCGATACCAGCGGACGGTCTCGGCGAGGCCGTCCTCGAGCGACGTGGCGGCTTCCCAGCCGAGCACCTCGCGCGCGCGGCCGACGTCGAGCGAGCGCCGCGGCTGACCGTCCGGGCGATCGCTGTTCCAGTCGAACGTGCCTTCGAAGCCGGTCGCCGTGGCGATGAGCGTCGCCAGCTCGCGCATCGTGACCTCGCGACCGGTGCCCAGGTTGAGCGGCTCCGGTTCGTCGACGCGGGCGGCGGACAGCAGGATCGCCTCGGCGCAGTCCTCGACGTAGAGGAACTCTCGCGAGGGCGTGCCCGTGCCCCAGAGCTCGACCGTCTCGCGTCCGGCGATGCGCGCTTCCTCGCACTTGCGGATCATGGCGGGGATCACGTGCGAGCTCTCGAGGTCGAAGTTGTCGCCCGGCCCGTAGAGGTTGGCCGGCAGCAGATACGCGCCCGCCAGCCCGAACTCGTCGCGGTAGGCCTGCATGCCCGTTGCGAGGGCGCGCTTGGCGACGCCGTACGGCGCGTTCGTCTCCTCCGGGAAGCCCTCCCACAGGTGGCTCTCCTCGAAGGGGACGGGGGTGAACTTCGGGTACGCGCAGACGGTGCCGATGACGACGACGCGCTCGACCTCGGCGGCGCGCGCGGCCTCGAGCACGTTCACGCCCATCAGCGTGTTGTCGCGCCAGAAGGTGCCGGGGTGCTTCTGGTTCGCGCCGATGCCGCCGACGCGCGCGGCGAGGTGCACCACGACGTGCGGGCGGACCTCCAGGAACGCCTCGTCGACGGCCGAGGGATCGCGCAGCTCGAGCGCGTCGTGGGTCGGCGCGATCACGTCCGCGCCTTCTTCGGTGAACGCGATCTGCACGAAGCGACCGAGGAATCCGTGGGCGCCGGTGATCAGCACGCGGTGGCCCTCGAAGAGTCCGGGTGCGTCGTCTTGCTCCTCGCTCATGCGTGGGCTCCGGTCTGCGCGCGTGCGTAGGCATCGATCAGGCGCGGCAAGGTCTCTTCGAAAAGCGGCATCCCGAGCCCCGCATCATCGAGCTTCTGCGTGGACAGGATGCAGTTGGAGCGGGCGGCGGTCAGGCGCTTGGCGAGCTCCGCCTCGGGGATCAGCGCGAACGTGTGCTCCGGATCCACGCGCTCCTGCCAGCAGCGGAGGACGTCGTCGTGGCGCTCCGCGCCGGGGTTGACCATGTTCCAGATGCCGGTCGCACCGCGCTCCATCAAGGCGGCGGCGGGGGCCCAGACGTCATCGAGCACGGTGATGCTGTTCGGAATGCTCACGACCTCGCGGAACGAGAGCAGCTTCGTGAGCAGGTTGCGGGGCCCGGGCGTCGACGCCATCGGGAGCCGCAGGCGCAGCTGGAGCACGTTCAGGTCCTTCAGGGCGGCTTCGCAGAGGAGCTTGGTGCGCGAGTAGAGGGAACCCGTGTAGTTGGGCGCATCGTCCTCGCTGAATCCGCGGCCGTCGTTGTCGCCGCTGTAGATGCAGCCGCTGCCGAAGTGCGTCATGTGGATGCCGTGCTTCATGCAGAGGGCTGCGAGCAAGACCGGGCCGGCGACGTTGCTGCGGTAGGTCGCGTCGGGCTCGGCCTCGCAAGAGTCCACGTTCGGATTGCCCGTCTTGCCGGCGCAGTTGACGACGCGGGCCGGACGGTGTGCTTCGATCGCAGCGCGCACGGCGGGCTCGTCGGCGATGTCCGCCGTCGTGAGGACCGCGCCGGGGAGACGATCGACGAGCTGGGTTCCGATCCAGCCGGCGCCGAAGACGAGCGTCGTCCCGTCCATCTAGTCCTCCCGCAGTCGGAAGCGCTTCTCGGGGAAGCGCTCGGGGTGGGACTCGACGTACCGCTGGGTGGCCATCCACGGGCCGGGCTCGCCTGCGTCGAACCAGCGCTCGACGACGTGGAAGCGCAGCCGGTCTTCGCGGATGTAGGCGTTGTTGAGATCGGTGACCTCGAACTCGCCCCGCTCGGAGACCTCGAGCTCGCGGATCTTGTCGAACACGTCGGGCGGATAGAGGTAGAGGCCGGTCACGGCCAGGTCCGAAGCGGGCACTTCGGGCTTCTCCACGATCTCGACCACGCGGTCGTCCGCGACCGTCGCGACGCCGTACTCGCGGGGATCCTCCACGCGCGTCAGGAAGTTCATCGCGTGGGCGGGTTCGGCCCGGCTCCAGGCATGCACCACCGGTGCGATCGACTCATCGTCGTGCAGGTTGTCGGCCAGGATTGCGACAACGCGCCGCCCGCCGGCAAAGCGCTCCGCGAGGCCGAGGGCGTGGGCGATCCCCATGGCGTCGTCCTGGACCTTGTAGGTGAGCTCGACGCTGCGGCCGTAGTCGCGCCCGGAGCCGAGCACCTCCACCACGCTGCCGAGGTGGCCGCGGCCCGTGACGACGAGGATCTCGCGGATCCCGAGGCCGAGCAGCGTGCTGAGCGCGTACTCGATCATCGGCCGCATGTGCACCGGAATGAGGTGCTTGTTCATGTGGCGCGTCAGGGGGCGCATGCGCATCCCCGAGCCTCCGGCCAGGAGGACGCCCACCATCGGCTGATCGTCGCTCTGCTTGTTCGCGCTCACGGGCGCGTACCTTACGCGCACAGCGAAGCGGAGGGCACATGCGGATCGACGGGGCACGCGTTCTCTTGACCGGCGGATCACGCGGGATCGGCCGGGCCCTGGCCGAAGGGCTGCTCCGGGCGGGTGCCCGGGTGGTTATCTCGGGCCGCAACGCCGAGACGCTGGACGCGGTCGCAGAGGCCCTGCGGTCCCAGGGCGAGATCGTGGGCGTCGGGGGCGACGTGGGCGCCGACGCCGACGCCGCGGCCATGGTGGCTGCGGCCGCCGAGGGCTTCGGGGGCCTCGACCTGGTCGTCAACAACGCCGCGATCCTGACGACGCCGACCCCGATCGTGCGCACCTCGCCCGAGACGTGGCGTGCCGTGCTGGACGCCAACGTCGTGGGCACGGCCAACGTGATCCGTCACGCCCTACCGGTGATGGAGGCCTCCGGTGGGGGGGCGATCGTGAACGTGTCCTCGACGTGGGGCCGCTCCGCGGCCTCGGGCGTGGCGCCCTACTGCGCGAGCAAGTTCGCCGTCGAGGCGCTGACCCAGTCCCTCGCCCAGGAGCTGCCCGCCGGCATCGTGACCGTCGCCGTGAACCCCGGCGTGATCAACACCGAGATGCTTGCGACCGCGTTCCAGAGCGACGTGTCGATGTACACCTCGCCCGAGGCGCTCGTCCCCGCCTGGCTCTCGCTCTTCGAGCAGCTCGACGCGTCGTGGAACGGACGCTCGGTAGACCTCTAGCGACCCATCAGCTCCTTGGCCTTCTTGACCATCTGCAGGAACTCGCTGCGGCGGCCGTTCGGGTCCTCGCCGATGGCCGACTCGGCGATCTCGATGATGGCGTCCCAGGCGATGCGGCCCTGGTGCGGCGAGCGGCGCAGCTTCATGCCGAAGGCCGCGACCGCGGACGCGAAGCGGAAGTCGTTGCCCGTCGCGTCGAACGCGTTCCCCGTGGGCTCGACCATCTGCTCGATGAGCGTGCTCGTGCCGCCCTCCGGGGGCTGGTAGCGCAGGCGCAGCTGGAACAGCGCCGTTGCGTGCTCCACGGCTGGCTCCGCGGGCTTGCGCACGGCCGGCTTCGGCGGGTCCACGAAGGGGTTCGGGTCGACGGCGCGACCCGGATTCGGCTGACCCACGGGCACGATCTCGTAGAAGGCCGTGACGTTGTGGCCGGCGCCGACGTCGCCCGCGTCCTTCGTGTCGTCCTTGAAGTCCTTCGCGGCGAGTCGACGGTTCTCGTAGCCGATCAGGCGGTAGGCCTGGACCGTCTTGGGGTTGAAGAACACCTGGACCTTGACGTCCTTGGCGATCGGCACGAGCTGGCCGGTGAGGCCCTCGACGAGGACCTTCTTCGCCTCGGCCAGGCTGTCGATGTACGCGTACGTGCCGTTGCAGGCGTTCGAGAGCGCCTCCATACGGCCGTCCTTGTAGTTGCCCATGCCGAACCCGAGGATCGACAGGTAGGTGCCGGCCTTGGCGCGCTGCTTGATCTGCTTGATGAGCACGTTGCGCGACGTGTTGCCAACGTTGAAGTCACCGTCGGTGGCGAGCAGCACGCGGTTGATGCCGCCCTTCACGAAGCCCCGGCGGGCCTGGGTGTAGGCCAGGTCGATGCCCGCCTCACCATTCGTGGAACCGCCGGCCGACAGCTTGTCGATCGCCGCGAGGATCGGCTCCTTCTCGGCGCACGAGGTGCTCGGAAGCGCCACGGCGGCTTGGCCCGCGTAGGTCACGATCGCGACCTTGTCCCGCGCGTCGAGCTTCTCGAGCAAGAGGCGCAGGCCCTGCTTGACGAGCGGCAGCTTGTTCGCGGGCTCCATCGAGCCCGACACGTCGACGAGGAACACCAGGTTCGCCGCCGGTCGATCCGCGTTCGCGACGACCTTGCCCTTGACCGCGACACGGGCCAGGAGGTGCTTGTCGTTCCACGGGCACGCCGCGATGTCTGCGTGTGTCGCGAACGGGTGCGTGGCGCCCTCGCGCGGTGCCGCGTAGTCGTATGTGAAGTAGTTGACCAGCTCCTCGATGCGCACGGCGTCGGGGGGCGGCAGCACGCCCTGGTGCATGAGGAAGCGGCGCACGTTGGCGTACGACGCCGTGTCCACGTCCAGGCTGAAGGTCGAGGTGTGGTGCTTCACCGCCGCGAGGAAGGGGTTCTCGCCAATGCGGTCGTACGCCTCCGAACCCGGACTGGGCGGGACGCGCAGCGGCACGCCGCCCCCGAAGCGGCCACCGCCGGGCAGGGCCGCCGGGCGCACCTTGGCACTCGGTTGGATGCGCGTGGGGCCCGAGTACCCACCGCGGCCCTTGAACGAGCCGCCGGATCCGCCGGCGATGCCGATCGTGCCGTTCGAGGACGGTCCCTCGAACGGTGCCGGGGCCGTGCTGGCCGACCGACCGGCGGTCTCCTCGAACGGGAGATCGTTGTCGCTCTGGGCCGCCGGCTGGACCGGACTGGGGGAGACGCCGGGAAGCGGGGCGCTAGGCGGCGCAGGAACCTCCGGCGAGTCGATCGGAGGCGTGTAGTTGCTCGGCAGCTCCTCGACGTCCTCGAACTGGTCCATGGGGGCAGCGCTCTCGCTGGCGTCGCCTTCGGTGTCGAACGCGATGCGGCCGTCCGGTGCGCCGCTCTCGTCGGGCTTGAGGACGCTGAAGTACGTCCCCGACTCGTCCGGCTTCTCCTCGGACCCGTCGGGCCACAGGGCGGCGAGGCCCACCGAGACGCCGATGCCGAGCACCAGCGCCGCGACGAGCATCCAACCCGGCATCGCTCGCGACGCCGGCTTGGTCGTGGCGGCCTGCTCGACGCGCGTGCGCTGCAGCGGCGCCAAGCCGGTGTCCGGCGCCGGCGCGAGGGCCAGCTCGAGGTCGCCCGTCAGTGCGCGGAACGCCTCGACCTCGGCCGCGAGGGCCGCGTCGCCTGCGAGCTCCTGTTCGAACGCAGCCCGCTCGGCGGCGTCCATCTCGTCCAGCACGTAGGTGGTGATCCGCGGGTCGTCTTGATGGGTGCTCACGTCGAGGTCCTTTCCGCCGTGCGCCCGACGCGTGCGCGAAGGGTCTTCAGCGCCGCGTGCAGGGTGAAGCCGACGTTCGATACGGACAGGCCCGTGAGCTCAGCGATCTCTCGATAGGAGAGGCCGTCCTGGAACTTGAGCCGCAGGAGCTCCTGCTTGCGCGGGGGCAGGTCGGCAACAAGCGCCAAGACCCGCGCGTGCTCGTCGCCCTCGGCCGCCGCGCGGGCGGGGGTAGGGGCGCCGGAGGCGCTCGTCTCGAGATCCAGGATGGGCGTGCCGTTCACGTTGGCCATGCGTCCGTTCTTCCGCAAGTGGTCGATGGCCCGATTGCGGCACACCGTGAACAGCCAGGGAGCCAGGCGGTCGCCGTCCGGCGGCGTCGCTTGCTGGCACAGGCGCAGGAAGCAGTCTTGCGCGATGTCCCGCGCGGCGTCGCCATCGCCTACCAGGCGGTGCGCGAAGCGCACGAGGGGCCGCTCGAAGCGCTCGAGGGCGCTTCGGATCCGGGCCTCGCGGCCAGTCCGCTCCTGTGCCTCCGGTCGTCTCGGCATGTCCTGCCAATCGGGTCGTCAGTGGGATTACGAACGGGCCGTTCGTTTCTTAGACGGAATCCGAGAACGGCGGTTCGGAGCAATGCGGGCCGCGCGGGGGTGCCTCGGCCCTAGTCCGAGCGCCACGCCTCCCGCCAGTCCTTGGCCGGTGCGACGAGCGTGATCGTCGTGTGAGGCCCCTCGGGCTGGTCGTTGAGACGAATGGTCATGGCGGCGTACCCGGTGCCATATCGGTTGACGACGAGGTTCAGCGTTGCACCGGGAGAGCAGAACAGCACCGGCAGCCCTCCGGCTCTCAAGCGTGCATCACGCGATGCGCGTGTGAGCAGGTCCCAGTTGTGCACGAGGCCGTGGTTCGTGCCATCCAGCGTGACGCCCAGGTCGTACCCCACGACGACACGCTCTTCGCCGTCGACGACGTCGATCCGGAGTGCGCGGAAGGGGATGCGGACAGGCGCTTCCGTCACGGTGCGCGGATGGATCTGGAGCTCGACCGGATCGGTGTACGCCATGAAGTGGCCGCGAATCCCCGCGGGCCGCGCTGAGAGGGTGTAGCGGCCGGCCGGAACGCTCAGCGCCGAGATCTGCTTTCCCGCTGCGAACTGCGCGGATGCCCAAGCCCCGGAGCGTTTCCCTTCGCCTTCGAGCTTCACGACGAGCCAACCGGTGTAGGGCTCTCCGCCCATGCTCGCATCCAGCTGCAGACTGCCGAAGTCCGCGCGCGTCGAGCGGGTCATGGGCAGCTCGAGCGTCGTATCGCGGCCGAACTCGAACGCCGCCTCTGTCTTCAACGGCTGGTACCCCAGCGCGGCCGCTTCGACGTGAATGCGACCCTTGAGATCACCCGCGCCGCCGGACGCATCCACGCGAACGTAGAAGTGATCTCCTGGGCCCGCCTCACCGTGGAGGTTGCGCACGTCCTCACGCTCGCACCAGGGCATGGGCTCGCGTCCGATGTCGGTACCCGGTCCGGGACGCGTCATGATCTGCCGCGCCATCACGCTTGCGCCGGTCTCCCGATCTACGAACGCGAGTCGCACGCGAGCCTGGGGGCTCATCGTGAGCGTCAAGGGCTGCGAGGCGGAGGCGCGTACGGGGTACGGCCGTCCTGACGGATAGCGGACCCAGCCGGTCTTCGCCCAGAACACCTCGTAGTCCACGTCCTCCTCGAGCCCTTGGATCTGAAACTGCCCGTCGGGCCCGGACGAGGTGATGCCACCTCGCGAATCGGTCCCTGCGATCCCCGTCGGGTGGGGCCAAGACGACACGTTGTCGCTCGGGACACACCACACGCGCACGCCGTCCACACCCTGGCCTCGATCATCGACGACCCGTCCCGTGACGGAGGCGCCGGGCTCCAGGTACACGCGATGCGGCGCACTGGGGTCGAGCGAGGTAGCGATGTACGGCACGTAACCCTCTGCAACGACGCTCACGGCCCCGCTCCCTTCCGGCAGCTCGATGGCGGCCGTTCCCGACTCGTCGGTTCGGGCTTGCTCGTACGCGATGCGCTCGACGCTCACCAAGGCGCCCTGGATGGGCGTGCGCGAGCCGGCAGCCCGGACGACCACCCGGAGGCGCCGCTTCGTAGGCTCGGCAGCGGGAGTGACGGGTGGGTTCGGCGAGGTCGGCGGCATAGCGCCCAGGAGCTCACCCCCTTGGTCGTCGTGCTCGCTGCCGTCCGCATGCGTTGGTTGGGGCGTTGAGCTCGGCCAGAGGACTGCGAGGAGCGCGCCCACCAAGAGCGTTCCGATTGCGAGCAGCTTCCGGCGGGTCGAGGGGGTTCGGATGTCGCGGTGCTCCTCCGCCCTCCTCGTGGCGTCGCGTCAGCGAATGACGACGGGGCCGTCCTGCGGCGGCCGGTAGCGCTCGACGTGCACGATCTTGAAGAGCAGGCGGCGCACGACCTTGCGGCCGGGGGCGAAGCTCGCGAGCCACGAGTTCATGTGCTGCAGGCCTTCGCCGTCGGGCTCGGCGCCGAGGAACTCGACGTCGATGCGCACGCCGTCGCGTGCGCGCGGGTCCATGATCGGGTCGAGGACGAGGATGCTCGCCGGGGCGCTCTGGCGCAGGTTGCGGAACGCGTTGCCCGAGACCGCCTCTTCCTCACCACCGGCGATCTGGTCTTCGCCGATCATCTGCGGCGCGATCAGGAGACACGTCTCCGGCCGCCCGCCCGGCTTGGCCGTGGCGAGCATGGCGATGGCCGTGCGCCGGTCGAGGATCTCCCGGGCGCGTTCGAAGGGCGCCTCCATGTGGCGCACTGTACATGAAGTCAGACAATGCGCGCGGCGATCCGTGGGCGCCCCGGTAGGCGTTCAAGCATGGCGAGCGCTCGTGGACGCGAAACGCCGAATACGGAGGTCGCTGCCGCGTCTGCTGCCATGCACGAAGACGCGACGATCGTCACGCTGTGCGATTCCGATTCCCGGGGTTCGCCCGTTGCGGGATCGAGGAGGTGGTGGTAGCGGCGTCCCGCGTGGGAGAAGCCCTGCTCGTAGTCGCCCGACGTGGCGACGGCTTCGTCCGTGA
>JASJAY010000162.1 GCA_030066775.1 Planctomycetota bacterium | reverse complement strand
GCGGCGCAGTTGAGCGCGACGAAGGGTCCGCTGCGGCGCGGGCTCTCGTGGTGGAGGGCGCGGGCAAGCAGCTCCTTGCCTGTCCCGCTCTCGCCCATGAACGCGACGCTGATCCGCGACGGGGCCGCCTTGCGGATGCGGTCGTAGACGGCCCGCATCGGGGCCGAGTTCCCGACCACGCCCGGCAAACCCTCGCGCCGGCCGAGCTCACGCCTCAGGCGATGGACCTCGTGGCGCAGGCGCGCCTCGGAGCGGGCGCGGTGCACGACGGCCTCGAGCGTGACCGCCTCGAGCGGCTTCGCGAGGTAGTCGTGCGCGCCGCGGCGCAGCGTCTCGACGGCACGCTGGGCCGAGTTGTCCGCCGTCACGACGACGATCGGCACCTCGGGATGCGTGTGCTGCATCTCGTCGATGAACTCGTCACCCGAGAGGCCCGGCAGCTCGAGATCCAGGAAGAGCAGGTGGACGCCTTCGCGCAGGCGCGGCCGGCCCGTCTCCACACACTCCGCTTCCACCACGGCGAGACCCATGTCCCGCAGCGAGCTCGCCAGGAGCTGCCGCGCCACCGCATCGTCCTCGATCACCAGGGCCTTGAGCATCATGGGGCACCCACCTCGTCCACCGCACGGCGCAGGAGTCCGCCGCGTCGACGTCCCTACCATCGCGTTTTGAGACGGTTCCGGCACCCCGGATCGGGGTTGCCTTCATTCACCCTTCAAACGGTTCAGACCGCGTTCAGGCGGAAGGCCCTAGCTCTGTCCGGTTGCCGTAGTTGCGCGCCAGGAAGGCCGCGAGCGCCTCGCTGGCAACGGCGCGGCACCAGGCTTCGTTTGCCTGGTACCACTCGATCGTCGCCGCGAGCCCGTCGTCGAAGGCGACCCTTGGCGCCCACGCGAGGGCTTCCCGCGAGGCGTGGTCGTCGAGCGCATAGCGCCGGTCGTGGGCCGGCCGGTCGGCGACGTGGGTGATCTGCGCGGCGTCCGCGCCGACGCCGTCCACGATCGCGCGCACGACGTCGAGGTTCGCCCGGTGGGCACCGCCGGCCAGGTGGTGGACGGCGCCGGCCTGTCCGGCCTGAAGCGCCCGCCACAGGCCTCGCGCGCAGTCCTCCACGTGCAGCCACTCGCGCTCCTGCCGGCCGTCGCCGTACACGGGCAAGGACTCGCCCGCCGCGGCGCGCAGGATCATGAGCGGGATCAGCTTCTCCGGCAGCTGACGCGGCCCGTAGTTGTTCGTGCAGCGCACGAGGATCACGTCCTGGTCGCGGGTCTTCACCGCGACGAGGGCGAGCAGGTCGGCGGCCGCCTTGCTTGCGGCGTAGGCGTTGCTCGGGCGGAGGTGTGTCTCCGGCGTCGCCCGCTCGGGGTGGGGGAGGTCGCCGTACACCTCGTCCGTCGAGACGAGCAGCATGCGGATGCCGTGTGCATGGCAGGCGTCGAGCAGCACCTGGGTGCCGGTCACGTTCGTGCGCAGGAAGACGTACGGATCCTGCAGACTCTTGTCGACGTGGGTCTCCGCGGCGACGTGCACGACGGCCTCGGGCGCGAAGGCTTCGATCGCCGCGTGCACGGCCTGCGCGTCCGTGACGTCGCCCACCACGAGGCGGTGGCGCGCCGGGTCCGCGCCTTCGAGGTTCAGCTCGTGCCCGGCGTAGGTGAGCGCGTCGTACGTCAGCACGTGTGCATCGGGGCTCGCCGCGAGCGCGTTGTGGACGAACGCGGAGCCGATGAACCCCGCACCCCCCGTCACGAAAAGCCGCTCGTACGCCATGGGCGCCAGGGTATCGGGGCTTGGTTCTTGGTGCGCGGTTGCCGACGCCGCATGATCGGAACGGGCGCCTCGACGCGCCCGGGAGGGCCGATCCCATGACCGATGCGCCCGCGAGCCCGCCTCCCGAGCGCAGCAGCTACGTGCCGCGGCACGTGCGCATGGCCCTCGAACAGGAGCGCACCTGGCCCGGGCGCGTCGGCCGGGTGTGGGGCGCGATCCTCTTCCTGCACTTCTTCTGGCCGGTCTTCTATCTGCCGTCGATGGGCTTCGGGAGCTCGCAGTGGATCTTCGCGTGGGACGCCCTGGAGAACGCGGAGTGGGTCGGGGTGCTCTTCGTGTTCACCCCTTTGCTCGTCGGCCTCGTGGCGTACCTGGCCGGTCGATCGGCAACACGCCGGACGCAGGGACTGCTCTACCTGTGCGGCGGGATGCTGATGATCCTGATCACGGTCGCCGGCGAAGACACGCGCGAGAAGCTCATGGAGAGCGCCATCCGCGGCGAGAGCGGCGTGTTCATCGCCCTCCTGTTCCTGCTCGGCCCCATCCTCCTCGCGGGGGGGAATCACGTACAGCGTCGCGAGGCCGGGCGCAGCCTGCCGACCGTGCTCGCCGGGTTGGGCGGGGCGGCGCTGACGGTCGTCTGGTTCATCCCCGTCAGCGGCGAGACGCTCATCGGCGGACTGTTCAGCGGCCCGGTGTTGAAGGAGGCCTGGCCACTCTCGCTCTGGGCCCTGCTCGTGATCGTGACCGGGCTGTTGGGCGCGTGCCTGCTGGTGCCGGGCATCGACACGGCCGCCGTGGGCGGCCGGGTCAGCCGCGGCATCCGTCTGTCCCTCAACCTGTTTCCGGTCGCATTGCTCATCACGCTCGTGATGGCGGGCGGCTTCTTCATGAGCGGCGTCGTGCTGATCGTCTGGGTGGTCTCGCGCTTGTACGGGTTCCTCATCCTCACCGCCGCGGGTCTGGCGATCGTCATGCGCGGGCCGATGCCGGAGCTCGAAGAGCGCGACTGGGCGCGGGACTTCTAGGCCGCTCGCACGCGTGCTGGGCGTTCAGATCATCTGAACGGCGCGTTCACACCGCGTTGAGACGGCGGCGCCCGACTGCCGATGGGGGGCGCGAGGAGGAAGCCTGTCGAGCCGCCGACCGGTGGATATCCAACGAGTGCAACAGAAGGAGGTTGGTAGCGGCGGGCGGACTTGAACCGCCGACCCCAGGCTTATGAAGCCTGTGCTCTAACCGACTGAGCTACACCGCCACGCGACCTTCAAGAAGCGGACGGTACGTCTGGTCGTGGGGGGGGTCAAGCGGAGGGCCCGGCCGTCGTCAGACCTTCGAGGAACCGAACGGGAGCCCGTCCCCGCATGTCGTCCTGGCCGCCGCCCGACCCCGGCTCGCGCCCCTTGCTGCATCTGCGGCAGAGCGCCCCCCGCGTCGTGCGCCCGGACGGCCCGCTCGTGCTTCACGACCAGGGCTACGTCGAGGGCCGGCGCCTGCACGTCGTGCCCGCCTGGAGCGTGGCGCTCTCCGAGGGCCTCGACGGCCTCGTCCAGCGCCTGGGCCTCGATCGGCCCGAGTGCGACACGATCGTGCTCGCCGGCACGGGACCGGTGCTCGCGCGAGATGCCGTGACGCTCCGCCGCGGGAACCCGGACGCCCCGCAGGTGCTGCTCGCGCGGCATTGCGAGGAGGCGAAGCGCGCCCCGATGCGCGACGCCGACACGATCCCCGTGGGCCAGGCCGCCATCGAGGAGGCCGCGCTCCTGCTCTCGCGACTGCCCTGGGGCCCCGCGTCCGGCGCCGCGGCCGTCGCGATCGCCGGCTTCTGGTACGGCGCCGCCCAGATGGGAGAGGACGTCGTCGTCGTCCTCGCCGACCTCGAGCCCGTGCCCCCTGCCGCCGCCGCCTGAAGTCGGCCCCCGCGTCCGGTCGATAGGGCCCGGATGGCTCCGCGCGCCGCCACACACCCGATCCCGCTCGACGTCCCCCGCATCACGGGCACGCTGCTGCGGATCGTGGTCCTGCTGGCGCTCCTGAGCACCCTCGGCCAGCTGCTGCGGCACCTACACGGACGCGAACACGCGTACGGCTTCGTGCCGCTCTTCTACATGGACGAGGAGAACAACGTCCCGACGTTCTTCGCCACGCTGCTGCTGCTCATGGCCGCCGGCGCGCTGCTCGCGACCGGCGCGGTCCGGCGAGGCAACGGCGAACGCGATGCGCGCAAGTGGACGGTGCTGGGCGTGGTCTTCCTGGTGCTCGCAGTCGATGAAGCCGCCAGCCTGCACGAGATGACGATCGAGCCGATGCGTGCGCTGCTCGGTCAGCCGGACGGGTTGCTGCGCTTCGCCTGGGTCGTGCCCGGCGCGCTCTTCGTCGCCGTCATGGCGATCACCTACGTGCCCTTCTTGCGCGCGCTGCCGCGCGCGACGGCCCGGGGCTTCGTGCTGGCCGGCGTGCTCTTCGTCGGTGGCGCGATCGGGCTCGAGCTGGTCGAAGGCATCATGATGGCGAACGACGGCGGACCGAGCCTCGGCCTCAGCATGGCGGTCAACGTGGAGGAGACGCTCGAGATGCTCGGCGTCGTGCTCCTGATCCACACCGTGCTCTGCTATCTCGCAGAACAGGGCCAGGGCGTCGCGATGGTGTTCGCGAGGGGCGGACCCGAGGACGAGGCTGCCTAGCTGCCTAGGCGTCGGCCTTCTTCGGCGTCTTCGGATGCGGGTTGGGCATCGTGATCTTGCGCGGCTTCAGGCGCACCATCACGACCGCGTCGGCCGCGCCCTTGGCCTCGGGATCGAACGCCAGCGTGTCGTCTGCCGCCGGCGTCAGGATGAGGCTGAAGAGCCGATCGCCGGGTCGTCGGGTGCGGATCTTCGTGAGCGTGCCGCCCTCACCGCCGACGTGGAACGCGCCCACGATCAGCAGCACGATGTGATCCGGGTTCGCCGTGCGGAAGTCCTCGACGGCTTCCGCCATCGCGTCGTCCCACAGGGCCTGCGCGCGGAAGAAGGACGGACCGCGCTTCGGGCCCATGAGGTCCATGAAGCGCTTCTTGTACACGTCGTCGGGACGACTCGTCGTGCGCGGCAGGGAGGCCCGCTCCGCCTCGGAGAGCCCGGCCTTGAAGGTGTCGTAGTCGTCCTCGGTCTTGCGGAAGGCGCGGACGAGAGGCCGCGGCGCGTTGGCGGCGATGATGGGTGCGCCGCGCGCCTTGCAGAGCTCGACCAGCGGCCGATGCGAGGTGGGGTACGCCTTGCTCTGCCGCGTGCGCTCGAGGAACGTCGCCTCGTCGATCTCGTCGGCCAGGTAGCGGTCGAGGTCCGCCTGCACGTCGCGCTCGAAGAACTCCATGGCCAGCGCGAACGGGCGACCGGAGGCCGCGATCTGCTCGAGCATCTCGAGCTGCAGCTTCGAGCCGGCGGCATTGCCGTGCAGCTCGCCGAACAGGATGACGTCCGCGGCCGCGACCCGCTGGTGTAGGCGCGACGTGCGCATCGGGGCGCCGTCGCCCCGGTAGATCCGGCGCGCGGTTGGCGGCAGCGGCGCATCCGGAGCCGCCGGGGCCGCGGCCACGGGCTGCGGACAGCACCGCGTCCGCACGCAGCCCGCCAGGGCGAGGGAGAGGACGACCAGGGACGCGACCTTCACGCTACGCATCGGCGCACCATCGCAGGAACGGCCCGGCGGCGCATGCGGAAATTCAGGGTCCCGCAGGGGCCACGGGCTACCCTGCCGGGCTGTAGCGGCCGGGCGGCACCCCGGCGTCCGAGTGGAGTCGAGCCATGCCCCGAGTCAAGAAGACGAGCCGCGGTGGAAGCAAGCGCGGGAAGCTGAAGTCGGGCAAGAACCGCAAGGGTTGGTCGCACTCCCACAAGCGCAACTCCGTGAAGAAGAAGACCAAGGCCGACTAGCGCCGCTGGACGCGATTCCGCGTCCCGGTTTCGGCCGACCCGCCCGGTCGACGCGCCTACCCTTGTGCCCATGGCCCGTCCGTCGCCCAAGTCGAGCACGGAGCCCGGCAAGCAGCCGGTCGACCTCTCCCGGCTGCAGATCCAGCGCAACCCCGACGGGAAGGTGAAGGTCGGCGGGCTGCCGTGGATCCGCATCCTCGTCGTGCTGGTCCTGGCCGGCGTCGCCTTCCTGTTCCGCGACCAGATCCTCGGCGCGGTCGACGAAGCGCGCGGCACGGAGGTGCGCACGGTCCGCGCGCAGCGCGTCGGCCCGGGCGCCCAGGAAGAGGGGCAGGTTTCGGCCAACGGGTACGTCGTCGCCGACCGCATCGCCTCGCTCGCGACGGTGCTCTCCGGCCGGCTCGTCGAGCTGAATGCGCAAGAGGGCGACCGGGTCCAAGAGAACCAGGTCGTCGCGCGCATCCAGTACGACGACTTCGCCACCGAGCTGGCGCGCGCCACGAAGGCCAAGGCCGCAGCGGAAGCCCGCGTCCGTAGCGCGAGCGCCGACCACGAGGCCGCCAAGCGTGATCTGCCGCGCCTCGAGAAGGCGATCGAGATCCAGCAGAAGCTCCTGGACCAGACACGCGAGACGAAGGCGCGCCTGGACCGCGAGGTGGAGCGCAACCGCGTGCTCCGCGAGCAGAAGCGCATCGACGAGGGCACCTGGGATCGCGTCCAGACCGAGGCCCGCGTCGCCGCCATCGCCGAGCTCGCGGCCGAGCGCCGGCTCGATGAGCGCGGTGCGGCGCTGTCGCAGTGGCGCGCGCAGATCGCCTCGCTCGCGTCCCGCGTCGAGGTGGCCCAGGCCGACGTCGCGACGGCGACGCAGGCCGTCGGGTTCGCGCAGATCCAGCTCGACAAGACGAAGATCGTCGCGCCCTTCACCGGCATCGTCATCCGCAAGGACGCCGAGAAGGGCGAGGTCATCGCGCCGCTGGCCGCCGGGAACTCGCGCGGCAGCGTGGTCACGATCGTGGATCCCAAGTCGTTCGAGATCCAGGTCGAGCTCTCTGAACGGCGCCTGCTGAAGGTGAAGGAGGGCGACCGCGCCACGGTGGTCCTCGAGGCCGATCCCGATACCGGCTACGGCGCGACCGTGCGCAAGATCTGGCCGCGCGCCGAGCGCTCCAAGGGCACGATCGAGCTGCGCGTCCGCCTCGACGATCAGCCCGCGATCCTGCGCCCCGACATGGCGGCGCGCGTGACCTTCGCCGGCAAGGCCAAGGCCGACGCGACGGAGGAGGCCAAGAAGGCGTTCGTCACCGTGCCCCAGGCCGTCGTGCGCAAGGTGGGCGACACCGCGTTCGTCTTCGTGCTGCGCGGTGACACGGTGAACCGCACCCAGGTCACGCTGGGCGAGGCCCAGGGCCAGATCGTCGTGATCGAGAGCGGCCTCGAGGGGGGCGAGACGCTCGTCCTCGATCCGCCGGCCGAGCTCAAGGACGGCGACACGGTCCGTGTCGACACGGGGAGCTGAAGGAGCCGCACCGTGGCAGAGGTCGTCATCCGGTTCGAGGACGTGACGAAGGCGTACCGCAAGGGCGGTGAGGCGCTCGTCGTGCTGGACCATCTCGACATGAGCGTCGAGGCGGGCGAGTTCCTCGCGTTGATGGGGCCCTCCGGCTCCGGCAAGTCCACCATCCTCAATCTCATCGGCGGTCTCGACCTGCCGGACAGCGGCGCCGTCTGGGTGCAGGGCACGGACGTCTCGCGCCTCTCCGCCGACGCGCTCTCGTCGTTCCGCGCGAACCACGTGGCGTACGTCTTCCAGGCGTTCAACCTGATCCCCGTGCTGACGGCCGAGGAGAACGTGGCGCTGCCGCTTCTGCTCACGCCCCTGACGAAGGCGCAGCGTCGCGAGCAGTCGCGGTTCGCGCTCGAGATCGTCGGCCTGTCGGATCGCATGGACCACAAGCCGAAGCAGCTCTCCGGCGGACAAGAGCAGCGCGTCGCGATCGCGCGCGCGATCGCGATGGACCCGACGATCCTCCTGTGCGACGAGCCGACGGGTGACCTCGATCGCGACAGCGCCGACCAAGTGCTCGAGCTCCTGGCGCGCCTGTCGAGCGAGTTCGGCAAGACGATCGTGATGGTGACCCACGACCTGCAGGCCAGCGAGTACGCCTCGCGCACGGTGCACCTGGACAAGGGGGTCGTCGTCGACCCGACGATCGCATGAGCCTCTCGCTGCTCGCCCGACGCCAGGCCGGCGGCCATCCGATGCGCACCCTGCTCACGGTGGGGGCCGCGACGGTGGCGATCTTCCTGTTCTGCTTCCTGCGCTCGATCGTCACGAGCCTCGACGCAGCGGTGGAAGCCAGCGCGTCGAACCGCATCATCACCGGCAGCGCGGTGAGCCTCTTCCAGTCTCTGCCGTCGGCGTACATGGGACAGATCGAGGCCATCGAGGGCGTCGAGTCGGTCAGCCGCTTCACCTGGTTCGGCGGCCGCTACCAGAGCGAGGAGAACTTCTTCGCCCAGTTCGGGTGCGACCCCGAGACGCTCATGCAGCAGTACCCGGAGCTGCTCCTGCCGGACGCGCAGAAGCGCGCCTGGGTGCGTGATCGCCGCGGGGCCATCATCGGCCAGGGCCTGGCCGATCAGTACGGCTGGAAGATCGGCGACACGATCCCGCTGATCGGCACGATCTACCCCCGCGTGGACGGCTCGGACTGGGAGTTCACGGTCTGCGGCATCTACCGGTCCGCCAAGCCCAATCTCGACGAGGTCACGATGTACTTCCACTGGGAGTACATGGACCGCGTGCTCGAGGAAGGGGGCAGCTACGGGCCACGCGGCACGAGCGTCTTCGTCGTGAAGCTGGCGGACGGCTTCACCGGCGAGGAGGTGTCGACCGCCATCGACGCCTACTACAGCGGCGGGCCGCAGCGCACCCGGACCCAGACCGAGGCTGCATTCCAGGCCGGCTTCGTGAGCATGCTCGGCAACCTGCCCACGTTCCTCGGCATGCTCGGCACGGCCGTGCTGATCGCGATCCTCTTCGGCGTCGTCAACACCATGACGATCGCTGCGCGCGAGCGCGTGCGGTCGATGGGCATCCTCAAGTCCCTCGGGTTCCCGAATCGCATCCCCGTGCGGCTCTACCTGATGGAGAGCACCGGCATCGTCCTGCTCGGCGGCGGCCTCGGTATGCTCCTCGCGAACCTGACCCAGGACCCCCTCCGCGCCGCGTTCGGCACGTACATCCCCGTCTATCACGTGACCCAGGACACCTACGTGATGGCGGCCTTGATCTGCATCGCCATCGGCTTTGCGGCCGGCGCGTGGCCCGCGTGGCGCGCGTCTCGGCTCCGCGCGGCCGAGAGCATCCGGAGAGGGGTCTAGCCATGCGTCGCCTGATCCCCTGGTCCTATCCGATGCGCAGCCTCTTCCGCCGCTGGCAGGCGGCGCTGTTCAGCGCGCTCGGCATCGCCATGACGGTCGCCGTGCTCTGCGGCGTGTTCGCCCTGCGCGACGGCTTCGCGGTGTTCATGGCCGAGACGGGCAGCGACGACGTCGTCGTCTATCTCCGGCCCGGCGCCACGAGCGAGGGCGAGAGCGGCATCACGCTGCGCAAGGTGCAGCGGTACGTGAACACGCGGCCCGAGATCGCCAAGGACGAGAACGGCGCGCCGCTCGCCGCGGGCGAGAGCTACCTCGCGCTCTTCCTCGACAAGGCCGACGGCGTGGGACGCGTCAACGTGCCGATCCGGGGCGTCGAAGACGCGTCCTTCGCCATTCACGGCAAGGACTTCTGGATGGTGGACGGCCGGCGCTTCACGCCGGGCGCCAACGAGATCATCGTCGGCCAGCCGATCAGCACGCGCATCAAGAACTGCAAGAAGGGCGACACGCTGATCGTGAACACGACGCCCTTCGAGGTGGTCGGCGTATTCGAGCACACGGGCGCGTACCGATCCGAGATCTGGGGCGACGTCGAACGCATCGCGGGGGCGCTCGAGCGGCCCGTGCGTCAGCGCGTGGTCGCGCGCATGAAGCCCGGCACCGACGTCGAGCAGCTGCGCGAGGACCTCAAGACCGACAAGGAGCTGCCGAGCAAGGTCCAGACGGAGCGCGAGTACTTCCTCTCCCAGACGAACGTGCTCGGTGGGGTGCTCACCGTGCTCGGCGTGCTCTTGACCTCGATCCTCGGCATCGCGGCCGTGCTGGGCGCGACGAACACGATGCTCGCTGCCGTCGGCGCGCGCATGCACGAGATCGGCATCCTGCGATCCGTGGGCTACGGCGGGCCGGCCATCCTGATCGCCTTCCTCGTCGAAGCGGTGCTCGTGGGGCTCGTCGGCGGCATCCTCGGGGCGCTCATCGTGCTGCCCCTCGACGGGCTCGAGACGGGCACGATGAACTGGAACACGTTCACCGAGACCACGTTCGCCTTCCGCGTCGATCCGCCCTTGCTCGGCGTCGCCGTCGGCGTCGCGGTCCTGCTCGGCCTGGTGGGGGGGATCCTGCCGGCCTGGCGCGCCTCGCGCATGAAGCCGGTCGACGCCATCCGCCGCGGCTGATCGCGCGTCAACGCGTCGCGCGCATGTGGGCGAGCACCTCTTCCTGCACGCTCTCCCAGATCTGCTCCTTCAGGCGCAGGTAGTCCGCGCTGAGCTGCACCTTGGCGGTGCGCGGTCGCGGCAGCGGGTTCGCTACTTCCGTCTTCACCCGTCCGGGGCGCGCGGTGAGCACGACGATGCGATCGGCGAGCAGCAGCGCCTCGTCGATGCTGTGGGTGATGAAGACGACGGTCTTCTTCGTGGTCTCCACCAGACGATTCAGCTCCTCCTGGAGCACCTGCCGCGTCATCGCGTCGAGCGCGGCGAAGGGCTCGTCGCAGAGCAGCACGTCGGGGTCGTTCGCCAGCGTGCGCGCCAGGGCGACCCGCTGGCGCATGCCGCCGGAGAGCTGCGCCGGGTAGTGGTCCTCGAAGCCCTCGATGCCGACCAGCCGGATCAGGTCGGCAATGGCTTTGTCGTCGCGCGTGCCACGTGCTGAGGGACCGAAGCCGATGTTGTCCGTGACGGTGAGCCAGGGGAAGAGCGCGTAGCTCTGGAAGACCATGCCGCAGCGCGGCTCCACGCCCGCGATGCGCTCGCCGAGCAGCTCGACCGTGCCCTCGGTCGGCTGCTCGAAGCCTGCGAAGAGGTTCAAGAGCGTGCTCTTGCCGCAGCCGCTGGCGCCCACGACCACGAGGAACTCGCCGGGCGCGACCTGGAGGTCGAGCTGCTCGAGCGCGACCACGTCGCCGAAGCGCATGGTGACACCGTCGGCACGGAGCACGGGACCCGTCATTCGCCGCGCTCCCGCAAGAACATCCACGGCACGAGCTTCCGCTCGAGCAGCGTGAAGAGCGCGTCGAGCACGAGCACGACGAGGCTGATGCAGACGATGCCGACCATGATCGCTGCCGTGTCCGCGATCTCCTTCCGCACCCAGATCAGGCTGCCGAGCCCTTGCGAGGTGCCGACGATCTCGGCCGAGATCACGCACGTCCAGCAGATGGCCATCACGACCTTCAGGCCGCTCAGGATGCTGGGCAGGGCTGCCGGCAGGAGCACCTTGGTCAGGAGCTGGCGCTTCCTCACACCCAGGTTCTCGGCGGCCCGGATGAGGTCGGGATCGACCTTCAGCGTGGCTTCGACGGTGTAGATGAGCGCCGCGGCGAAGCTGCCCATGAAGATGATGAAGAGCTTCTGGACCTCGTCGACACCGAGCCAGATCAAGGCGAGCGGAACCCAGGCGATGGAGGGGATCGGTCGGAGGAAGCTCACGATCGGGTTGAGTGCCGCGCGAAGGCGCGGGAAGAGCCCCATGGAGATGCCGAGGGGAACCGCCAAGCTGGCCGAGATCAGGAAGCCCAGCAGGATGCGCAGTGTCGAGCGCCCGATGTGCCGGAAGATCTGGATGTAGTCATCGTTGGCGCGCCGGAAGGTGTTCCACGGGGTGTCGAGGCCGGGCCGGTTGACGACGGCGTAGCGTCGCTCCGTGCGCACGACCTCGTAGTCCACGACGTCACCGGCGTCGTTCGTGACGGCACGGCGCTCCTCCACGGTGTCCGTGAAGACCGGCATCGTGAGCAGCGTCCAGACCACGAGCACGGCGGTGATGCCGAGGAAGCCGTAAACGGTCCGGCTCCGGCGGGGGATCTGGGGCGGGAACCGGCTCACGACCCGGACGCTACTGGAACCAGTCGAGTCGCGTCCAGTCCTGGAACCTCGGGATCGTCTCGAGCTGCCCCAGGCGCTTCAGGAGCTCGCTGGCCACCTGCGCCTGGCCGAACATGCGCTTGGAGGAGAGCATCTCCTTCTGCATGTCCCAGGGCAGCCACTCGAAGTTCGAGAGCGCCGTTTCGACGGCTTCCCGCTCCTTCCCGATGCGCTTCACGATCAGGTCGATCAGTGGCTCCGGGTTGTCGCGGCACCACTGGACGGCCTCCCAGTAGGCCTGAAAGAGGCGCTTGGCCCGGTCGGGATCGGCGTCGACCCACTCCTTCGAGGCGCAGATCACGTCCGGCCCGCTCATGGTCTTGAAGCGCTTGTAGATCGAGGTGTCCTTGTCGGTGGCGAGCACCTTGGCGCCCTCGAGCTTCTGGAGATCCGTGTAGTAGGGCTCCCACATCGCGCCCGCCACGGCGTCGCCCCGACGCACGAGGTCGACCACCGCCGAGTCCTGCGCGTTGAGCACGGTGACGTCCTTCGTGATGTCGAGGCCCGCCTCTTCCAGCAGCAGCGCCACGGTGAGGTGGACCGAGGTGATGCGCTGCAGCGCGATGGCCTTGCCCTTCAGGTCGGCGATCGAG
>JASJAY010000033.1 GCA_030066775.1 Planctomycetota bacterium | reverse complement strand
CGTTGCTCGACGCCCCCATCGTCTGGAATCCGGACGATCGCGAGCTTGCCCGCACGCGCATCATCGGCAAGCTCAAGCTGTCCTTCGCCGGCACGCCCCGAAGCGATCGCGTGGACGTGGTGCGCGCCGTGCTGCGATTCTACGAGTTCGACCTCGTGCGCTGTGAGCCGCGAGAGCAGCCCGTCTACGTGCTCACGCGCTTCGAGACGCCGCGCGGCCAGTGGCGCCCCGAGCCCCTCTCGCTCGACGACGGCGCGCTGCGAACGGCCATGCAGCAGTCGGGCCGGCTCGTCGCGTGCACGGTGCCGCTGATGGTCACGGGGCGCAAGGCCGAGCGGGTGGCCGAGAGCGCGCGGACGCTCTTGCGCAACAGCGCACGCGCCTACGTCGGCTTCGTACCCGAGACGCGCAGCCTCATGCTCCGCGGGGACGCCCCGCGGGTGGCCTCCGTCGCGCGCTTGCTCAGGAGCGCGGGCCTCGTGGACGAGGCGGCGCTGCGCAGGTAGCTCAGTTCAGCTGCGCTCGGATCTCTTCGCCCAGCTGTTCGTAGGCACGTGCCGGTCGGCTGCCTGCGGCGAACGTCGAAACGGGGGCGCGGTGCGTGCCCATCTGCTCGACCAGGCTCGAGTAGGGAATCGAGGCGTTCAGCGGATCGATCGGCAGCCGCTGCTCGCCCTCGCAGATGCTCTTGTGGAGCTGCTTGCGACGGTCGACCATGCTGAAGAACGGCAGCACCGTGGGCGCCGAGCCGTTCATGCCCTTCAGGTGTTTCTTGATCCGCTTGAGGGTGTTGACGGAGAGCGTCGTCGGGATCGTGGGCACGACGAGCGCGTCGGCGATCTGGAAGAGGACCTCGGTGGCGACGCCGATGCTCGGTGCACAGTCGAGGAAGACGCAGTCGTACTCCTTCTTGAGGCCCTTGACGAGCCGCTTGAGGCGGCGCTTGGGCTTGCGCGTGCGGTCCACGATCAGATCGATGTGGCGCGCGGAGAAGTCGGCGGGCAGGAGGTCGAGCCCCTCGTAGTCCGTGCCGCGAATGGACTTCATCGGCGAGCGCCGACGCTTGAGGAGGGTGTCGAAGCCGCCCTTCACCTTGGGCTTGACGCGGAAGTAGAAGGACGCCGCGCCTTGGGGGTCCAGGTCCCAGATGAGGGTGCGCGCGCCCTGCTGCGCGGCGTGGTACGCGAGGTTCACCGTGGCGGCCGTCTTGCCGACGCCGCCCTTCAGGTTGTAGCAGGCGATGATCTTCATTCGGTTCCTACGGGGGCCGTGGGTGCGAAGAGCTGCTCGGCTCGGGCCCGGTTGTCGGGGGTGTTGAAGGTCTGGATGCGGCCACGGACCTCGTCGCGTGCCTGTTGCTGGCGTCCGCGCAGCGTCTCGATCAGACGCCCGACGACGACGGCGGTGGCGAGCGGCGCGCGCCCGTGCTCCGCCATCTCGTGGGTCGCGTCGGCGAGGGCGATCTGCTGGACGCTGAAGTCGTTGAAGCGCCCGAGCACTTCCTGAAGCTGCTTCAGCGCGCGGATCTGCTGCTTGATCACCTTCGGGTCGAAGAGGTCGCGGAAGAACTCGATCAGGTAGCGCAGCTTCTTGCAGTCGAGGCGCAGGTCGTGGACGGCCTCGTCGGGCGTCTGGTCGTCGATCTTGCTGCCGCGCTTCAGGACGCGGCCGTGCAGCTTGTAGATGCGCTCGCGAGCGAGCTGTTCGATGGGTCGTCTTGCGTCCACCAGCGGCGTGCGCATGGGGACCGGTCGGCGCAGCCAGGCACGCCAGCTCTTGATCAGGCGCGCGTAGCGCTCGGACTCGAGCGCCGCCTCGAGCTTCACCTGCTCGCGGTCCGCGGACAGCTCGAGGTGCGTGCGCAGTGGCTCGAGGTCGCCACGGGCCTCGGGCGGGAGGGCGGCCTCGTAGGCCGGCAGCTCCATCAGGTGCACGTCCAGGTCCCGCATCGGGCCCGTGACGCTGCCGAGCCAGGCGAACTCGCGCTTGAAGCGCTCCATCGTGCGCACGGGGAACACGCCGCGCAGGCGCGCGATGCCCGCGCGCGTGCGGCGGATGGCAACGCGAAACTGGTGCAGGAACTCGGGATCCGTGCGACGGCGCGTGCCCTCTTCGTTTGCGACGATCGTCTCGAGCAGCGACGCGTAGATGCGCTTGATGGCTTCGTCGCTGCGCATGTCGCGGGTGATGGCGGGGCGCGTAGCCGCGGGGGTGGCCGCTGACTGTGGCGCGACGCCGAAGACGGAAAGCAGCGCGCCGGGCGGAAGCGGATGCAGCGCGAGCTCGGCCTCGAGCAGCTCACACACGCGGCGGGCGGCCTTGCCATAGCCCTTCACGGGGGTCGCGGTGAGCAAGGTGATGTCGGCGCCGTGGATGCGGTCGGCACGCGAGCCAATGGTCCACTGCTCGAAGCTGAGGCGCACCGTGGTCTTACCGCGGTCATCGAGCACGGACGCGCGCTCGACGGAACCGGTGATCTCGACGAGCTGCAGCAAGCGGCGCACGTCGATCAACGGAGCGATGGCGTCGTGGAAGGGACCGCGCGGGAGGTCGGCAGCGAACCCCGGCACGATCGGCGTTGCCAAGCGGCGGACGAGGCCCCCGCTCAGCGACTCGAGGCGCAGGCTGTGGGCGCCGTCTTCGAGCGTGCGGCAGAGGATGGCGTCCTCGCCCGCGAGGCGCCGGTCGAAGGTGTCGTAGTAGGCCCGCGTGACGGCCAGTAGCGCGTCATCGCGAGTGCGGAACCGTGCGCGCAGGAGCTCGAGGGCGCGCTCACCGAGGGCCGGCGATGCGAGCGCATAGTGTCGTTCGGCGTCGGGATCCGTCCCGACGGCGCTCGAACGGCCGACGTCTCCAGTCGGTGCGATCAACGGCGTGCTCCCTGCCCCGGACCCAACCACCTGCCCTAGGTAAGGGATCGGATGCTGCAAGGCCGTTGTTCAGCCTGCGTCGCCGTGATTCGCCGGAAATGGGGCTTGTGTGAAGACGCAACACGCCCGCCACGCGGGGGTTAGGGCGGGGCGATGGGCCTGGGCCGCCGTCCAGGGCGGCGCGTGCCGCATTGCGAGCCTGTCCGCAGACGAACCGGCGACTACGCTGTAGACGCGCGCACACCGCGGTCGGGGTCACGCGCAGGGGAGGTCGCCGGGCGTGTCCGACGAGATGGAATTTCTCAGCGCCCTGGATGCGTTCGGCAAGCGCTCCACGCTCGACCGCCTCCTCGATCGTCTCCCGCTTGGGATCTATCTCGACAAGACGAAGGACGGCTGCATCTACGTCAACGCGGCCTTCGCCGAGATGTTCGGGCTCACGCGCAAGGAGTGCCTCGCCTTTGGGTGGGCGCGGGTGATCCACCCCGACGACATGTCGACGCTGCAGACCGAGATCCGGCGCTACGAGCAGACCCAGGAGCCGGCGTCCGTCCAGTACCGCGTCGTGCATGACGACGGACAGATGCGATGGATCCACGCACGGGTCGAGGCGATCGTCGGCGACGACGGCACGCACCTGGGTTCCATCGGCATCCTGCTCGACGTGACGCGCGAGCGGAACCGTCAAGAGCGCCTGGAGGAGCAGCAGAAGCTCGAGGTCGTGGGACGCCTCGCCGGGCGCATCGCGCACGACTTCAACAACCTCCTGACGGTGCTGCTCTCGAACGCGGAGTTCCTGCAGGCGGAGCCGCTCACGCCTCGCGGCCAGAAGCTGGTCGACGGCATCAGCCAGACGATCGACTACGCGGAGAAGCTGACGGAGCAGCTCCTGCTCGTCACGCGGCGGCGCCGCGTGCGCGAGGAGATGGCGCCCTTGGACGCCGAGCTGGAGCGCCTGCGCCCCCTGCTCTCGCGCACCTTGGGCGAAGGCATCGAGGTCCACACGGAGCTGGGCGCCGGGGACGCGCAACTGCCGATCGACGCGGGACAGCTCAGCCAGATCGTGGTCAACCTGGCGCTGAACGGGCGCGATGCCATGAACGGGGCCGGCCCGCTCGCCATCGCAACGCGCGCGCGGGACGACCGCGTAGAGCTTTCGGTGACAGACGCGGGGCACGGCATGTCGCCGCAGGTTGCGCGGCGTGTGTTCGAGCCCTTCTTCACGACCAAGGAACCGGGTCGGGGCACCGGCCTCGGGCTCTCGACGGTGCGGGACATCGTCGAGTCCGCGGGCGGTGACGTGCAGGTCGACTCGACCGAGGGCAGCGGCACGACCTTCGTGGTCCGGTTCCCCGCCTGGTACGGCCAGCTCGACGAGATCGAGCTGAACGCCGAGACGATGACCGCCCTCAGCGGCGAGGCGCGGGTCCTGCTGCTCGAGGACAACGACCACATCCGGACGCCCATGGGCTATGCGCTGGCCATGCACGGCTACGACGTGGTCCCGGCCGCCTCACTGAAGGAAGCGCGGGAGAAGCTGGACGGAACCGCGCCCGTGGACCTCGTCGTCGCGGATGTCCTTCTGCACGACGGCGTCGGCACGACCATGGTCGACGAAGTGAAAGCGACCCATCCCGACATCGCCGTCGTGTACATCTCCGGCTTCGAGGGTGACCACCTGCCGGAGGAGCGGTTGGCGGACGCGCGGACCCGCTTTCTGCGCAAGCCGTTCCGTCCCCGGACCCTGCTCGAGACAGTTCGCGAGCTGCTCTCCGCCGAACCGCCGCCGAGCGCCTGAGCCCCACCGGATGAACCGCCCCGAGCTCATCGCCCTGGACCTCGACGGCACGCTGCTCGACAGCGGCCGGCAGATTCCCGAACGCGCCGCGCGCGCGCTCGGCGCGCTGCGCGACGCCGGCGTGCACGTCGTGCTGGCAACGGGGCGCCCGCCGCGCATGACGCGGGACTTCGTGCTCGAGCTCGGGCTGGACCACGCCCTCGTGTTCAACGGTGCCAGCCGGTACCACGCGCCCGGCGACACGAGTCTGCATCACCACGAGCTCGATCGCGAGGCCGCGCTCGAGATCATCGCTCGGCTGCGGAACGCCATGCCCGGCATCGGCATCGGGATGGAGACGGCCTACGGCTGGTTCCTGGACGAGGTCCTGGACGCACGTCGCCGCAACCACCCGATGCTCGTCGATGCCTCGTCGCCGGACGGCGTGGGCGACGTCGAGGGCTTCGTGCGCGAGGGGGTGATCAAGATCTTCGCCCGGCACGGGGAGCACGACGCCCCGGCCATGGCGACGCCTCTCGACGGCATCGAGGCCTATATCACCTGGAGCCATCTCCAGCTGCTGGAAGTCATGCACCCCGCCGTGAACAAGCGCGATGCGCTCGAGCGGTACGCGGCGGAGCATGGCGTCGCACGGGAGGCGGTGGCGGCGTTCGGCGACCAGCAGAACGACATCGAGATGCTGACCTGGGTCGGCCACGGCGTGGCCATGGCCAACGCCAGCGAGGCCACCCAGGCCGCCGCCGACGAGGTCACGGCGTCGAACGACGAGCACGGCGTGGCGTTGGTGCTCGAGCGCTGGCTGTAGGCGGAGCCGCGAGGGGAAATTGCCGGACTCGTTGGGCGACGGCCTACAGTGAGGCCGGCAGCCCAATGGAGATCGCATGGGACGTCTGACGCCCCTGGAGTCGCAGGTCTACAACGACGGGGAACGCTTCATCCCCGGCGTCACGCACAACCTGCCGGAGCTGGTGCGCCACCGTTCCTCCTACGAGCTCTACAAGGAGCTGATCGCCGCCGACCTGGCCGGATCCGAGCGTAGCGAGCCGGTGACCATCGTGGACCTGGGCTCGGGCGCCGGCTGGGGCGTCGCGATCCTGGCGACGATCCCGGGCGTGCACGTGACCGGTGTCGACGTGAGCGCCGAAGCCGTGAAGTACGCCGAAGAGGAGCACGGTGCGGCCAACATCACGTTCGAGGTGCACGACCTGGCCAAGTACGTGCCGGACATGCCCACCTTCGACTACGTCGTCTCGCGCGGTGCGCTGGAGCATGTGGTCGACGGTCTGAACTTGGCCGCGGGCGCCAAGTGGCGCGAGCGGCTGATCATCGACGTGCCCTACGACGAGGCGTACGACGAGAACCACCACCACGAGCTCATCCACATCAAGGAAGAGCACTTCGAGGCCTACGAGAGTCCCTCGTTCTTCTACGAGGGCATGGACGGGGCCATCGGGCTCGCGGTCGGCGACGTCGAGGACTGCAACATGATCGGCTGCGTGTGCTCCCGTGAGGGCCTGCCGCTCCTGGCCGACGTGATCGCCTTCCCCCGCGCGCCGTGGGCGCCGGGGGAGAACGAGGCAAGCGAGCTCTACGCCTGGAAGCGCAAGCGCAACAGCTTCTTTCGCCGCCTGCGCCGCTTCCTCCGCGGCAAGCGCTAGCCGGCTTCATTCACGAACGGTTCCGCGCCTCGGTCCACGCGGACCGCCGTCTTGCAAAGCCTGTGCAGAACCTTTGCGCTCGGTCTCCGTTCCAGCGGGTACACCCGACCTGTCTCGAGTCCGGAGGTGAACATGGTCGAGCAGAAGACGAGTCTGGCACTTGGCGCCGCCCGCGTGGGCGCCGTCCTCCTGGCCCTCGGGGCGCTGGGGTACTTCGTGGTGACGGCGCAGCAGAACGCGCAGTCGTCCGAGCCGGAGACGCCGAGCTCGACGCCTGCGGAATCGAACGAGGACTACTTCCCGTCGTCGAAGTCGCTCGTCATCGATCCGGACAAGGAGCAGCCGGACCACTTCCTGCCGTCCTCCAAGTCACGCATCCTGCCCGTGAACCCGCCGAAGCCCTTCGGCGAGCGCAAGCCGCCCGAGGCGGACGCGAAGAAGGCCGAAGGGGACGCCAAGAAGGCCGAGAAGAAGGACCACTGGCTGCCGTCTTCGAAGTCGATGCCCTTGCCGCCCGAGGTGATCAAGGGCAAGGAGACGAAGCCCAAGCCGAAGGCGCAGAAGGGCTCGAAGTAGCGCGAGGCCCATGGGCGATCTGACCGACTCCCTGCTGGCCTTCGCAATCCTGTTCGCGGTGTTCCTGCCGCTGGAACGATTGCTGCCGGCCCACCGCCAGAAGGTGATCCGCAAGGAGTGGGGCACGGACCTGCTCTTCTTCTTCGGTCAGTACCTGTTGTGGACGGGGCCGGTCGTCGCCGCGCTCGTGTTCGTGCAGCAGCACGTGGACATGCTGCCGCTCGGCGACCTCCGGGCCTTTGTCGCGGCGCAGCCCTTCTGGCTGCAGGTGCTGGGCGTGATCCTGCTCTGCGACGTGTCGATCTACTGGGCGCATCGCTGGTCGCACACCAACAAGTTCCTCTGGCGTTTCCATCGCGTGCACCACACGGCCGAGCGGCTCGACTGGATCGCGGCGTATCGCGAGCACCCCTTCGACAACCTCTACACGCGGCTGGTCGAGAACCTGCCGGCGATCATCCTCGGCTTTCCCCTGCCGGCGCTGGCGGGCTTCGCGGTGTTCCGCGGCCTGTGGGCGCTCTACATCCACTCGAACGTGCGCCTCACGCCCGGCCCGCTGCGCTACGTGCTCGGCGCCCCCCGCCTACATCACTGGCACCACGAGGTGGACAAGGGCGGGCACGTGAACTTCGCGAACGTGAGCCCGCTGATGGACCTGCTCTTCGGGACGTACCACGACCCGGGCGAGATGCCCGAGCGCTACGGCGTACGCGCCCCGGTGCGCCACGACTACGTCTCGCAGCTGGTCCAGCCGCTGCTTCCGGACCGCAAGTAGGCCTGCCGAGGTGCGGCCGGCTACGAGCGGTGTGATCCGTCCAGGTGCGCCTGCACGCGGGTGACGCGGTCGCGCCGCGAGATGTCGCCGTCGACGCGGAGCACCGGGCACGGCACCTCCCCGAGCCAGGCCTCGTGCACGGCGAGGCTGCGCTGCTCCACGCCGGCGGTGTCGTAGCGCTCCGCCCAGGCCATGAACTCGAGATGGGTCGTGTGCATGTCCCCCCCGGGGCCGAGGCGCTCCGGTCCGAAGCGCTCGAGCTCGCGGGCGCGGAGACGCGCAAGGCGGACCTCGGCGGGCACGGTGAGGAACACGACCAGATCGAACCACGCGAGCTCGGGCACTGCCCAGCGCACGATGGAGCCGCTCAGGATCCACGCTCCATCGGGCGACAGCGCGTCGGCCACGAGATGGTCGCGAGCCGCCAGCTCGCGCTTCTGCTGGAAGGGCGGCTCGGTGGGCTCCCAGAAGAACGTGTCCGCGTCGTGATGCGGCAGCTCGAGCGCTTGTGCGAGATCGCGACCGAGGGTCGAGGTGCCGGTGCCCGACGCACCCGTGATGTGGATCCGTCGGACCGCCACGCGCGTCACGGCGCGAGCAGGTACGCCGCGTCGAGGCTCGGATCGCTGCCGTTCACGGGCAGGCCGCCGCAGAAGAACACGCGGCCGTCGCCGAGCACGGTGGCCGTGTGATACGCCATGCCGGTCGGGAAGCGCACGTTGGTGGCGAACGTGCGGCTGCCGGCGATGCCGCCCTCGAAGATGATGTCGCAGGAGGCCTCGATGAAGCCGCCGCGCGAGAAGTCGAGCCCGCCGACGACGAAGATGCGGTCGGGGCCGATCTGCGTCGCGGTGCCGTACGCGCGCGGATAGCGCAGCGCGCTCCCGGTGTTCTGGACGAAGGCCTGGTTGTTCGGCACGTACATCACCGTGCCGAGCGTGTCGCCGCCGATGATGACGACGCCCCCGCTGTCGAAGCGGGCCATCATCACGCCAAAGCGGCCGCGATCCTGCGCGCCCTGGCCGATGTCCTGGAAGGCGTTCGTCGAGGTCCGGAAGACGGACGAGCGGAAGTCCACATCGCTGCCGCCGCCGAGCACGTAGGTGCCGATGCCCGCCTCGATCATCCCGTGCGTCGCGCGCGTGTGGATCAGGGGGCTCGGATGCGGCGTGAACATGCCGGTAGAGGGATCGAAGACCTCGGCCGTCGCGAGGTCCTCGAGGAAGCTGCCGACGAGACGGCTCCCGCCCGTGACGAGCACGGTGCCGTTGGGCAACCGCACGGCCGCGTGATCGGCGCGCTCCGAGCCCATGCTCCCGACCGGCGTGAAGCTGCCGGAGGACGGGTCGTAGATCTCGGCGGTGTCCGTCGTGGCGACCTGACCCGGGGCACCGGGGATATAGCCGCCGCAGATGAGGATGCGGCCGTCCGCGAGCTTGGTCATCGTGTGACCGGCGCGCGCCTGGTTCATGCGCGCCGCCTGTTCGGTGAACGTGCCCGCGCCGGGATTGAAGATCTCGGCCGAGTCGGTGATCGAGAGGCCGATCGTGTACCCGCCGGTGATCAGCACCCGGAAGTCGTTCAGGAGGATCGCCTCGTGGGTGTGGCGGCCCTTGTTCATCTTGCCCGTCACGATCCCGAGGTCGCCCTGCTGCGGCATGTCGAGCAGCGTCGGGTCCGGCGTCGTCGAGAACCGGAACGCCGTGGGCGGCGCGAGGACCGAGCCGTCGGCGCCTCGCAAGGCGGGGTTCACCGTGCAGAGGTAGTTCTCGTCCTCGGAGAGCAGCTCGGTCGCCGTCCAGCGAACGGACAGATCGGATCCGTCCGTAACGAGGGAGGTGAAGCCGGCGATCGGATCGCCCCCCGCGAACGGGGTGATCACGAGGCTGTCCGGCGCCACGCTCGCCGTGTTGAGCTTGCTGTTGAAGCGCACTGTGACGACCGCTTCCAGCGGCACGCCGAGCGCGTTCGTGCCGGGCGTGCTCGAGGCGATCAGGAAGAAGGTCTGGGCGCCGCCGCCGCCACCCCCACCGCCGCCGCCGCAGGCAACGAGCAGAGAGAGGGCGAGGACCGTGGCGAAACGGGAAGCGATTTGGATCATGGCAGTCGTGCGGTCGGTCCGCGGGCCCCGCCAGAGTCTACCCGGCCTTGCGCGCCCGTCGGACGCCCGCTTGCTCACAGTCCAAGCCGACCCGCCCATTTTCGCAGCTCACGGCGCAGGTTGGCGGGCGAGGGCCCGCCGAGCGCCTTGCGCGCAGCCAGGGCGCCCTCGGGCGTGAGGACTTCGAAGACGTCGGCGTCGAAGGCGTCATGCACCTGCTGGAAGACCTCGAGCGGGAGGTCCTCGATGCCGATGTGGTGCGCCTCCGCCACGCTCACCAGGCGGCCCACGACCTCGTGCGCCTCGCGGAACGGCACGCCGCGCACGACGAGCCAGTCCGCCACCTCGGTGGCGAGCACGTAGCCGTCGGGGGCCGTCACGGCCGCGTGCATGCGATCGCCGTCGAACGCGATGTCACCCAGCATGGCCTCGGCCACGTCGAGCATCTGCAGGAGCGTGTCTTCGGCCTCGAAGAGCGCGGCCTTGTCCTCCTGGAGGTCCTTGGCGTAGCCGAGGGGCAATGCGCGCTGGATCTCGAAGAGGCGGGTCATGGCGCCGGTGACGCGCGTCGCCGCGGCGCGCAGGAGCTCGGCGCCGTCGGGGTTGCGCTTCTGGGGCATGATCGACGAGCCCGTCGTGACCGCATCGCCGAGGCGGGCGAAGCCGAACTCGCGACTCGTCCAGAGCACGAGGTCCGCGCCCAGGCGCGACAGGGTCGTCGCGGCCGCGGCCATGCCGGCCGTGAACATGGCCGCGTCGCGGCGCGAGCTCACGGCTTCGAGGCTGTTGGGCGAGGGCCGCTTGAAGCCGAGCGCCTTCGCCGTGTGGCGACGGTCGATCGGGAAGCTCGTGCCCGAGCCGGCGCCGGAGCCCAGCGGACACTCCTCACCGACGTACGTCACGCCCGTGACGTCCTGGCCCAGCATCTCGACGTAGGCGAGCAGCACGTGCCCGAGCAGCGTGGGCTGCGCGCGCTGGAGGTGCGTGTAGAAGGGCAGTACGAGCTCGCCGTCGCGCTGCGCCAGACGCACGAGCGCCTCCTGCACGTCGTGGATGCGCGCGATCGTGCGCTGCGAGAGGTGCTTCAGGTAGAGGCGCAGGTCCGTGGCCACCTGGTCGTTGCGGCTGCGCGCTGTGTGCAGCCGCGCGCCGTCGTCACCGATCAGTTCGATGAGCCGGCGCTCCACGGCCATGTGGATGTCTTCGTCCGCCGGATCGGGCTCGAATGTGCCGTCCTCGAACTCGTCGGCGACGGCCTTCAGGCCCTTGACGATGCGGCGCACGGCGGCGGCGGAGAGGACCTTCTTGGCGCCGAGCATCTGCGCATGGGCGATGGAGCCCTCGATGTCCTCGCGCCACATGCGTCGATCGACCTCGAACGAGCGGTTGATGCGATCGAGCGCGGGGTGCAGGCCGCCTGCAAAGCGACCGCGCAGCAGCTCGTCGGCCTTGCGCTTCTTCGCCACGCTACACGTCTCCGGGTCGGATCAGCGTGCCCACGCCGCTGTCCGTGAACAGCTCGAGCAGCACGGCGCTCTTCGTCGTCCCCGGCAGGATGACGGCGGCTTCGACACCGTTCTCAACGGCCTCGACCAGCGTCGTGACCTTGGGGATCATGCCGCCGCGGATCCCGCCGTCCTGGATCGTCGAGCGTGCGCCGCTCGTGGTGAGCTCGGAGATCAGCGAGTCGGGATCGTCCGCGTCGCGCAGCACGCCGGGCGCGCTGGTGAGCGAGATCAGGCGATGCGCCTGCAGGTCCTGCGCGATGACCGAGGCCACGGTGTCCGCGTTGATGTTGAGGATGTTGCCCTCGTCATCGCTGCCGAGACTCGAGATCACGGGCACGTAGCCGTTCTCGACGAGCAGGCGCAAGAGCGAGGTGTCGACGTCGGTGACGTCGCCGACGTGGCCGAAGTCGACGACCTGGGTTTCGCCCGTCTCGTCGTCGGTCATCTCCGTCGGCGGGCGCCGCACGGCCTGCAGGATGTCCCCGTCGACGCCCGAGAGCCCCACGGCCTTCACGCCCTGGGCGCGGAGCGCCGAGAGGATGTCGACGTTGATCTGGCCGCCGAAGACCATCTTGGCCACGGCCAGGGTGGCTTCATCCGTCACGCGTCGGCCCTGGACCATCTTCGGTTCGAGCCCCAAGAGCTTGCTCAGCTTCGTGGCCTGCGGGCCGCCCCCGTGCACGACGATGACGCGGATGTTCACGTGCGCCAGCAGCGAGACGTCCTGGGCAAGCGACTTGAGCACGTCCGCATTCGCGGCCAGCTCCCCGCCGAGCTTGATCACCATCGTCTTGCGCCGGTGGCGGCGGAGATAGGGCAGGGCTTCCTTGAGGAGGTGGACGTCCTTCACGATGCGTCCTCCGGGTTCACGCCCATGGCCTTGCAGAGCGTGGCCTTCTGCACGTCGAGACGCGCCTTGCCCTGCTGCACCACGGCGGACATCGGCGACTCCACGACCGAGTCCGTGACGACGACGCCGCGACGCACGGGCAGGCAGTGCATGAAGTACGCCGCGTCGGTGTCGAGCAGGGTCAGGTCGTCGATGATCCAGTCCTTGTGCTCGGCGAAGGATGCAGCCTGGGCATCGGCATCGCCGTAGAGCGTGGGTGCGCCCCAGCTCTTCGCGTAGACGATGCGCGTGCCTGCGACGGCGTCCTGCTGATCGTTGGTGAAGCGGATCGATCCGCCGGCCATGCCGGCGATGCCCTCGGCCTCGTCGATGAGGCCGGGGTCCAGTTCGTAGCCCTCGGGATGCGCGACCGTGATCTTGTGGCCCTCGCGCGCGAAGGCGAGCAAGGCGCCGTGGGCCACGGCGCGCGGCAGCGGCTTCACGTGCGGCGCCCAGGTGATCGTGACCTTGATCTTGTCGCGCCCGTAGAGCCGGCGCACGGTGAGCGCGTCGGCCAGACCCTGGTGCGGATGGTCCATGGCGGACTCGAGGCTCAGGACGGGGACCGGGCTCGCGTCGGCGATCGCGTTCAGCACGCCGTCCTTCGCATCCTCGGCGGGGTCCTTCATCTCGGCGAACGAGCGCACCCCGATGGCGTCCACCATCTGGGCGAGCACGGGGATCGCCTCGCGCACGTGCTCGGCCGCGGCGCCGTCCATCACCACGTCGTCGCGGGCCTCGAGGTTCCAGAGGCCCCCGCCGACCTGCAGGTAGACGGCGTGGGCACCGAGGTCGTGCGACGCGACCTCGAACGACGTACGCGTACGCAGCGAGGGGTTGAAGAAGAGCATCCCGAACCGTCGGCCGGCGAGCAACGGCTGCTTGCCGGCGGGGCCGGACAAGAGCTCGGCGGTATCGAGCAGGTCGGCCCACTCGTCGGGAGCAAGATCACGCAGGGAGAGGAAGTGCCACGGGTCCATGGGTCGCCGAGGGTACGGGGAGGAAGGTGCCCGCTCCTAGGCTTGGCGGGGTAGCGCGAGTGCGCGCTTCAGCGCCCTCTTCTCTTTCCAGGCGAACCAGCCCTTCGGCGAGAGCTTGTTCATCACGCGGTCGACCGGCGACATGGCCAGGAGGTTCCACCAACCCTTCATCCGCTCGACGAGGCGCTCGTTCGAGCAGCGCAGCGAGATCGCCCAGCCGCCCTCCTCGTAGTAGACGTAGTGCCAGTACGCAGAGGGCATGAACAGGGTCTCGCCGGGCTCGAGCACGGCCTCCCAGCCGTGCGCGTCCTCGAGCCGCGGGAAGGCCTCGAAGTCGGGCTTGTCCGGGTCGAGGTAGCTGCGCACGGTGAAGGGGTGGCGGTTCAGCCGGCGCGACTCGTCGGGCGCGAAGAGCGTGATGCGCTTCTTGCCGTGGAACGTCGTGTGGAACACGTGCGACATGTCGATGTCGTAGTGGATCGGCGTGACCGAGCCCTTGCAGCCGAAGAACATGAACATGAAGCGCTTGGAGAACCCGTCGGCGAGCGTCGGGAGCGTCACGTCCTCCTTCAGCGCCGGGATCTTGCTGGGCATGTTGTAGAGGAACATGCGCAGGTCGGTGTCCTCGGTGAGCACGCGCTCGACGAACTCGCCGAAGCGCATCGTGTCCACGCGGCCCATGTAGTTCGCGCCGGGCTCGGCGAAGCTCGCGTTGAAGACGGGCACCTCCAGGTCGCCGTAGGTCTCCTTCCAGAACGCGGGCGTCCAGCGCTCCATCGCCGGCCACTCGGCGGCGAGGTTGGTCAGCACCACAGGGCGCCGCGGGCGCAGGTATTTCTCCTGGAACAGGTCTCGATCGAGCGAGTCCATTCGATCGACGGGCTGCAGCTCAAGACTAGGCACCGGAGCACTCCCCGAGTCGGCACACGGATGCCGACTAGGTTCGCACTTGCCGGGCGGGTGGCAACCTTTGGGACCCCGGCCGGCCCAAGTCTCCAGGAGACCGGGACTCAGGGCCGGGGCGTCTTCCTCAGGGGTTGCTGTCCGTCATGCCGATCGAGATCGAGTCCACCCGGGCGACGTTCAGGTTCACGATGTCCGAGTTCAGGGTGATCCGGAACCGGATGTAGCGCATCCCGTCGCACTGGTCGATGTCCGTGACCCAGCCCGTGAAGGGCGCGGCCGTGTTGATCGTGACCCCGTCCCCGGAGACGCTGTCTGCGCCCTGGTACTCCACCAGGATGCTGGCCCCATTCGTCTGCGTGGCCGGCACGATGGCGGGCGTGTTGTAGTCGGTGTCGTCCCCGAAGGCGCCGAGATAGAACTTCGACTGCCCGACGCTCCGGCGCCGCGTGAACGAGATGCACGTGTCCACCATCGCCGGGCCCGGGTTGATGATGCCCGCGGGGAAGTTGTCCTGGGGGTTCCCGAGGCTCGCCTCGTAGGTCGTGAAGAGCGTCTGCTCCGGGTACCCGCCGATGAGGATTGCCGAGCAGGGGAACGTGACGGCGAACCAGCTGCGCATGTCCTGGTGGACATCGCCTTCCTGGACGCTCACGTCGATCAGGAGCACCCGGTCGTTGGCCACGGCAGGGTTGCCCGGATCCCAGTCGAAGAAGTTCGTGAGCGCCGGGTACGGGTACCAGCCGGTGTAGGTGAAGGCCTGCTCGTTCCATCCCGCCACGGGTCCGATGCAGCCGCCGCCCTGAGGGTAGCCGCCGACGTGCGGCGTCGTGGGCTCGCCGACCGGGTTCGTCACGGTCGATGCGGGGACGGTGTACGCCCCGTCGTACAGGAGCGTGGGCTGGCCCTCGTAGCTGTCGGCGACCGTGGCGGCCAAGCCGAGCGAACCGCTCAGCTGGGTGTTGCGGTAGCCGGCGCGAATCCGCAGGTTCGGGTACGTCGCCGCGTTGGTGCGGTTCTCGTGCGGCCCCCACGACACGCCGGTGATCGCCCCGGCCTCACCGAGCTTGGTGTCGCTGATGGACATCACCATCCGCCGCCCTTGGTTCGTGGGCGGCAGCGTGCCCGGCAATACGCCGAGGTCGGCGCCCGTCAGCGGATCGGCAATACGCACGTACTGGCCACGACCGGAGTTGCTCCCGCTGTCCATCTCCTCGTACGCGTAGACGTATGCGTTGCGCGTGGTCACCGGCTGGCCCTTGAGGATGCTGACCTCGCTCGAGGCCCAGTCCGCATCGCTCGCCGATGCGTCGAGGTTCGCCGCATCGAGGAAGTCCTCGATGATGAACTGTGTGCCGGCACCGGGACCGCCTGGACCCGGCGTGCCACCCCCGCCGCCCTTGCCGCTCCCGCCGCCGCACGCGGCCAACGCCGCGGACGCCAACAGGACCACTCCGCCGCGCAACACGCTCGACATTCCTCGCATGGCTCTCCCCTCTCGGCCGCCCGGCTCCCATCCGGTCGGTCCCTGGAGTCCCCGCGATTTCCCGATACCCGTCCCCCAGTATGAACGCTGAAAGGCCGAATTCGGACGAGGTTTGTGGGATTCGGGCGCCCCGCGCGCCGCGCGGTAGCATCGCCGAGCCGTGGATCCCGATCGCAACCAGGACCTCAGAGACCGCATCGACGCCCTCCGGACCGAGGGCGTGCTGGCGGCGGCCTGCCCGACCTGCGGCGCCGAGGCGAGCTTCCACCGCGCGTTCGGCTGGCTCACCGGGAAGGAGGCCGAGCGCGCGAAGGCGGACCCCGAGATCCTGGGCGTGCCCGTGCGCGACGGCTACGTGATCGAGCTCTTCCCCGAGGTCTTCCTCTGGAGCGATCCCGAGCGGGCCGAGGTGCAGGGCAACACGGGGAACCGGGTCGGCGTGCTGCACTGTGACGCGTGTGGCCACCACGCGAAGCACCACCTGACCTGGCCCGACGACCTCTACTTCCGACTGCGCGTGGGCGACACCGAGCTGGTGAGCTACACGCGCGAGCACGCCGAGGACAACCTCTCCCTGCTCCTGCAGGTGCGCGCCGTGCCGCGCATCCTCCGGCCCTTCCTGCGCGATGAGGTCGAGATGCGCATGCCGCCCGCGCTGATGAAGGACGGGATGCTCGAGCCGACGATCGAAGCGCTGGCGAAGCTCCTGGGCGTCAGCCCAGAAGACGCCTAAGCGTCTCGGCAAAGAGATCCGCGTGCTCCGTGGTGAGCACGAGCGGCGGCAGCAGGCGGATCTGATTGGGCCGCCCTCCGCACGTGCCGGCGAGGATGCCGGCGTCGCGCAACGCGGCCACGATCGGCTTCGCCGGTCGGTCGAGGTTCACGCCGAAGAGCAGGCCGCGCCCCGTCGTGCTCTCCACACCGGGCACGTCCTCGAGCGTCATCGCGAGGTGGCACCCGAGCTTCGCGGCGTGGTCGATCAGGCCCTCGTCCTCGATGACGGCGCAAGTGGCGGCGATCGCGGCGCAGGCCAGCGGGCCGCCACCGAACGTCGTGCCCTGCTCCCCCACCTTCACGTCCGCCGCGAGGGCCTCGCGCACGAACACGACGCCCGCGGGGAAGCCCGACGCGATGCCCTTGGCACCCGTGATGAGGTCCGGCGTGACGCCGACGTGCTGCCCGAAGAAGGGCGCCCCCGTGCGCCCGAAGCCGGTCTGCACCTCGTCGAAGATCAGCATCGCGCCGCGCTCGTCGCAGAGTGCGCGCAGCTCGCGGAAGAACGCGTCGTCCGCGACCTGGATCCCCCCCATCGAGGGAATCGGCTCGAGGATCACGGCGGCGACGTCCTGGTCGACGGTCTCGCGGAACGCCGTGATGTCGCCGTACGGAACGAACGTGTGTGCGGTCGGAATCGGGTACGCGGGGTCGCGGTAGCCCGCCATGCCGGTCGCGCCGAGGGCGCCGAGCGTGCGGCCGTGGAAGCCCTCGTGGCACGAGACGATGCGCGGCCGGCCCGTGTGCTTGCGTGCGAGCTTGAGCGCCGTCTCGTTCGCCTCCGCGCCGCTGTTGCAGAGGAAGACCTGCCCGAGCCCTTCGGGCGCGAGCGCGGCGAGGCGCAGCACGGCGGCGGCGCGCACGTCGCTGTACACGAGGTTGCTGAAGAAGAAGAGCCGCTCGGCCTGGGCCTGGATCGCGCCCGCCACGCGCGGATGGCCGTGACCGGTCAATGCAACGGCGTGCCCGCCGTACAGGTCGAGGTAGCGCTTGCCCTCCGCATCCCAGACCCAGACGCCCTCGCCGCGCACGAGCGCGACGCCGAGCTTGGCGTAGGTCGGGACCTGGTGCTTGTCCTCGATGGCACGGACCGCCTCGGAGCCCTTGGGCAGGGCGCCGATGACGGCCTCGAGCGCAGCGGTCGCCTCGGCGTAGCGCGTCTCGGTCTCGCTCGCCTGGGCGTCGCTCACAGGCCCGCCCCCGGCCGGTCGAGCCCGGTCGTCTCGGGGAAGCCGAAGACGAGGTTGAGGTTCTGCACGGCGGTGCCCGCCATGCCCTTCCCCAGGTTGTCGATCGCGACCATCACGACCGCGACGCCGCGACCCGTCGTGACGCTGACGTCCGCGAGGTTCGTGCCCGCGACGGCGCGCACCTCGGGCGGCTTGTCGCGCAGACGCACGAAGGGCTCGTCCGCGTACGCGTCGTGGAAGCAGGCGTCGACCTGTTCCTCCGTCGCGTCCCCCACGGGCACGAACGCGGTGACGTGGATGCCGCGTGCGAAGGGCGCCGAGTGCGGCACGAAGTCGACCTCGTTGGCGCTGCCGAGCGCGCGCACGACCTCGGGCAGGTGCTGGTGGCGTAGCGGCCGGTAGGCCTTGAAGTTGGAGGCGCGCTCCGGATGGTGCGTGCCCGCCTTCGCGTGGGCGCCGGAGCCCGACGAGCCGGTCACGCTGTTCACCGCCATGCGCCCGGTCACGAGGCCGGCGCGGGCCAGCGGCCACAGTGCGATCAGCGCCGCGGTCGCGTGGCAGCCGGGGTTGGCGACGAGACGCGCATCGGCAACCGCCTCGCGCTGGCCGCACTCGGGCAGGCCGTACTCGGAGCGTCCCAGCCACTCGGCGTGGGGATGCGTGTACCCGTACCAAGCGTCGTACGCGCTGGCGTCGGGCAGGCGGAAGTCGCCGGACAGATCGATCACCTTGAGGTCGGGCGCCGCCTCGAGCAGCGGGGGGAGCTCGCTCGCGGCCACGCCGTGGGGCTTGGCCGCGAAGAGCACGTCGACGGACGTGGCGATCAGGCGCCGCGTGTCGTCGGTGTCCTCGGTGAACGCGGCGTCCGTGTAGCCGGCCAGATGGGCCCAGCGGTTCGCCACGGGGCCCTTCTGGCTGCGGCTCGTGACGGCGGTGACCTCGACCTCGGGGTGTCCGGCCAGGTATCGCAGCAGCTCCATGCCGCCGTAGCCGGTGCCGCCGAGGATGGCCGCCTTGATCACGAGGCGGCGGCCATCGCCTGCACGTCCGCGATGCCCTGGGCCACGTTGTCGGCCGAGGCCTTCAGCGCGGCGAGCTCGTCTGCGTTGAGGTCGAGTTCGATGATCTCGGTGACACCGCCGGCGCCCAGCTTGACCGGGACGCCGCAGTACACGCCCTCGATGCCGTACTGGCCGCTGAGCCAGGTGCTCGCCGCCATCACGCGGTTGCTGTTGTTCAGCACCGCCTCGGCCATCATCGCCGCCGACGCGCCGGGCGCGTAGTACGCGCTGCCCGAGCCGAGCAGCTTGACGATCTCGGCGCCACCCGTGCGGGCGCGGTCGCTCATGGCCTGGATGCGGTCCGCGGGAAGCAGCTCGGTGATCGGCACGCCGCCCACGGTGCTGAAGCGCGGGAGCGGCACCATGCTGTCGCCGTGGCCGCCGAGCACCATCGCCTTGACGTCCTTCGGCGTGCAGCCCAGCTCCATGGCGATGAAGGTCGCGAAGCGCGCGGAGTCGAGCACGCCGGCCTGGCCCACGACGCGCTCGGCCGGGAAGCCGGTGGCCTGCTGGATGACCCAGGTCATCACGTCGAGCGGGTTCGTCACGACGATCACGACGGAGTCCGGAGCGTGCTTCTTGATCGCCTCGCCGGATGCCTGCGCGATCGCGACGTTCTTGGCGAGCAGGTCCATGCGGTCCATGCCGGGCTTGCGCGGGAAACCGGCCGTGACGATGACGACTTCGGAGCCCTCGATGATCGACATGTCGTCGGAGCCGGTGATGGTCGCGTCGAAGCCGAAGACCGGGCCGACCTGGGTCATGTCGAGCGCCTTGCCCGTCGGTACGCCGGGGAGGATGTCGTAGATCGCGACGTCGGCGGCCTCCCGAGAAGCGAGCTGATACGCCGCCGTCGAGCCCACGTTTCCGCCACCAATCATGCCGACCTTGCGCATCGTTCGCTCCTCGTGGCGGCCGGCGCGACGTGCGCGGCCTGCCTGGGCTGAGGGTAGCCCCGCCGGGATGCGCCCCAAGCCGTACCGGGACCCGCGTGCGGGAATTGCCGCGGTCGGCCGGCCGGGTGCGAGACGCCCGGACGGGTAGTTCGTACACGCCGGGGCGTACCCCCTGGGGGCGCTTCCCGGGGCGCCGGGGCGCCGTCCGCGAGCACACCCCCATTGGGCGCGGCGCGCACGAATCCGTGCCCGCTGGCACGCCGGCTGCGAGGGGTCGGGCGGAGGGATCGACCGGATCGCGGGGCTTGCGCAATGCGAGCGGACGCGGACGGGCGTGACTCCGAGGAGAGGCACACCGATGCGCACCACCGTGCTGCTCGCAGCCCGGAACCCTGCACCGGAGGCGGCGCGTATCGAGGTCCGGTTCCATGGCGGAAGCGCGCGATCCCCTCGACGCTTCGGCCCATGACCCGCACCCCCGTGGGTCGGGACCCGGATCAGGTGGTGGGCGGCACGGACCCCCGCACCCGTCCCCGCCGGTTCCCCCGTGCCAGGGAGCACGTGGAGCCCGCCTGGCCCTAGGGCGGGCTCCGCACCTTCACCCCAGGGGGGGAGACGCGCAGATGGTTCGCATCCGACCCGGCGTGAGGAGGAGACGAGTGCCTTCGTACACGCATCACTTCGAAGTCGCGGCCGTCCTCAGCACGAGCCTCGAGAAGTGGGCCGAACAGGTGGAGCTGCGGGAGCAGGTCGCCGCCGAGCTGACCGAGATGGCGCCCGCCTGCGCGCGCACGCGCGACGCCCTCGAGGAGGCGCAACGTCGCCTCAACAAGCTGTTTGCGACGCCGCCCGGGCCCCGCTGGCAGGCGGCGTATCACGCGCTCGGCACCTCGCTCCGCGACCTGCACGAGCGCTGGATGGATGCCGAGTCCGTCCTGCGGCGGCTCCACCCGGAGCCGCCGGAGCTGGGGACCCCCGGTGAACAGACCGTCGACGTGTAGACGCGGGCCCGCGGCGGCGGGAAAATCCCCCCCGTGGACGGATCCCCGACCGTGAACCCGGCCCTCGACGAGCCGCGCGGCGACGCAGCGGCGCCCGAGGTCCTGCCGGCGCTGCTGCACCGGCTCTCCTCCCCCATGGGCACGATCGTGAACACGCTCTTCCTGCTGGAGGAGGACCCGTCCCTGCCGCAGAGTGCGCGCGACGCGCTCGGCCCCCTGCGTCGCGCATCGGACGCCCTCACCCGCACGCTGGCCGACGCGCGCCGTCTGCTCGACGCGCAGGAGCAGCCGCTCGACCCAGAGCCGATCGATGCCGGGGCCTTGCTGACCGCGGCGCTGGAGGCGCGCGGCGACGTGGCGCTGACGATCCGTGCGGAAGGCAGCGCCGTCGCGTGGGCCTGCGCCGAAGGCACACGTCTCGCGTTCGACGAGCTGGTGGAGGCGCTCGCCCCCTTCGCCGGCGCCGAACCGCTCGCGGCCCACATCCGGCCGACGCCCGCGGGCGCGCCGATGCAGATCGCGATCGACGTCGCCCACGCGCCGTGGGCCGATGCCGCTCTCGATCGGCCCATCGAGGCGTTCGAGGCCGCGCCCGCCGGCGGCGAGCCGACGGGCGCCGCGCTCGGCGTCGCTGCGACGCTGCTGGCGCGGATGGGCGGCGCGCTCCGACGCGAGCGCGGGCCGGACGGCGGCGGCCGCCTGGTGGTCGAGCTCCCCCGTCCGGAGGCGGACGCCCGATGATCGCGGCCGACCAGACCATCCAGACGCTCGTGGTGGAGGACGACAGCGACTTCCGCCGCAGCCTCGTGCAGCGCCTCGAGCAGCGCGGCTTCAGCTGCACGGAAGCCGGCACGCTCGACGAAGCGCATCGCGCGGTGGAGAGCCGCCCCCCGCAAGTGATCGTGCTGGACCTCGAGCTGCCCGACGGACGCGGACTCGATCTACGCCTCAACCGCGCCCTGCCCCCCGACACGCCGTTCCTCGTCGTGTCCGGTGACGGCAGCGCCCGCGCCGCGCGCGCCGCGCTGCGCCAAGGCGCCACCGACTATCTGACGAAGCCGCTCGAGGCCGCCCCGCTCAACGCGGCGCTGCACGCCGTGCGCACGAACCTCGCGTTGCGCCGCGAGGTCGGTGCGCTGCGTGCGGAGCTGCGCGACGCGGGCTGCTTCGGTCGCCTGGTCGGACGCTCGGCCGTGATGCAGCAGGTCTACGACCTGATCGATCGCGTGGCGCCGACCTCCGTCCCCGTGCTCATCACGGGTGAGAGCGGAACGGGCAAGGAGCTGGTTGCACAGACGCTGCACGAGATGAGCCCACGCGCAGAGGCGCCCTTCGTCGCGATCAACTGCGGCGCGATTCCCGAGACGCTGATCGAGAGCAAGCTCTTCGGTCACGAGAAGGGATCGTTCACCGGCGCGCAGCGGCGCCACGTCGGCGTGTTCGAGCGCGCCGACGGCGGCACGCTCTTCCTCGACGAGATCGGGGAGATGCCGCCCGAGCTGCAGGTGCGGCTCCTGCGCGTGCTCGAGACATCCGCGTTCACCCGCATCGGCGGCGACCGGACGATCGACGTGGACGTGCGCATCCTCGCGGCGACGAACCGCGATCCGCTCGTCTCGGTCAGCCAAGGCAAGCTGCGCGAAGACCTGTTCCACCGACTGAACGTCTTCCCGATCCACCTACCTCCGCTGCGCGAGCGTGCGGAGGACGTGACGCTCCTCGCCGAGCACATCCTCGGACAGCTGAACCGCAAGGAGCAGGCGACGAAGCGCTGGACGCGCGCTGCCCTGGCCCGCCTCGCCGAGGGCAGCTGGTCGGGCAACGTGCGCGAGCTGAAGAACGTGGTGCAGCGCGCGTGGATCCTCGCAGGCGAGGAGATCGATGCCGCGGCGCTCACCAACCTGACGCCGGCGGGCGCGGTGCCGCCCGCGACACCCACGGCGACCCCGCCGGAGACGGCCGGGGACCCACAGCCCGATGCCGAGCCGGAGGACGACCCTGCCTGGGTGCGCGTGCCCGTCGGCTCGAGCCTGGCGGAGACCGAGCGCCAGCTGATCCTCAAGACGCTCGCGTTCTGCGACGGCAACAAGCGCAAGACGGCCCGCGTGCTCGGCGTCAGCGTGAAGACGATCTACAACCGCCTGAGCGAGTACGGCATGTCGACGGGCGAGAGCAGCGCGTAGCCGGTTCATTCACGAACGGTCTGCGAGGAAGCCGCTGGTCGAACGCGCCGGGCCGCCCGGGAGGCCAAGTCCAGCGGATTCCGGTCTCGGCGAGAGATGGGCACGCTGTTGCGAGTGGATGCGAACGACGTCTGGGGTCTGTTCCCGCGGAGCGAGCAGCCGCCGCAACAGGGTGGCCAGATCCGTCGAGGCGCAGACGCGTTCGTGAATGACCCGGCTTAGGGCACACCGTGCCCGCGCCGGGCGTTTTGCACACGCTGCCCGTGCAGGATCTACCGGGCGGGGTCTCGAATTCCCATTTGTAGGGCGTGGCCCGTGAATTGCCGTGCATCCGGCGCCGGAGATGCGCTGCCCGTTGCCGCGCGACCGGTTCGCGAGCCCAAGCGCCATGTCGATGAACCCGATGTCCTCCCACCGATCGGCGCCGCCGCGACCCGGTCGTTCCCTCACGCCGACGCTGCTGCTCGACACGACGGGCCGCATCCTGGCGGCCAACCTCGCCGTCGAGCGCCTGCTCGAGCGCAGCGGCCGTGAGCTCGAGGGCCGGGCCGTGCTCTCGCTCGTCAGCGAGAACGGGCTCTACCTCGGCCGCCTCCTGCGCGAGCCGCGCTGGCTGGATCTCGGTCACGACGCGATCTGGTCGTCGGCCGCGTTCGCGCGTGCCGACGGCTCCGCGCTGCGCTGCCTTGTGCGCGTGCGCCGCGCCACGCCCGATCCGGCGGCCCCCGACGCCGGATTCGAGCTGCGGCTGGAGCCGCAGCAGAGCACCTCCCCGATCCCGTCTTGACCGGCTCTCCGGTTGACAGCACGTCGACTCCGGGTGGCAATGGACACGCAGGAGGCGGAGCCGGGGGCGGCCGGAACGGCCGTGCGGGACAGGAGTCGGTAGGCGTGGACGGAGGCAGCAGGCAGGCGCGCGGGCCGGGCCCGCTCCCCCCCACCGGGGACGCGCAGGCCGTGCTTGCCGCCATCGCGGCAGCGGGGACCGAAGGCGTCATCGGCCAGGACCTCGACGGGCGCATCACCGTCTGGAGCCCCGGCGCCGAGCTGCTCTACGGGTGGACCGCCTCGGAGATGATCGGGCAGCCGATCTTCCGCGCGATTCCCGCGGACAGCGAAGGCGAGTGGCGCTTCCTGCTCAACCGCGTGGCGCGGAGCGAACGGGTCCAGGAGCTGCGCACCCGGCGCCTCACGAAGGACGGACGCAAGCTCGAGGTCTCGGTGACCGTGGCCCCCCTGCGCGGCGCGGGCGGCGAGATCATCGGCGCCGCGACGATCGAGCGCGACATCACGCGCCGCTGGCGCACGGACGCGATCCTCGACGGCCAGCGCCGCATGCTCGAGGTGCTGAGCCAGAGCGGCGAGCTCAAGGACGCGCTCGGCCACCTGCTCGACGCGACCGACGAGCTGCTCTCGCGCGGCATGCGCGTCTGCGTGATGCAGTACGAGCCCGAGCGCCATCGGCTCGTGCCGTGCGCCTCGCGTCTCCCCAGCGCGCTGGAGCGCGCGCTCGCCGACGGCATCCACATCGCGCCGGGCGCCCATCCCAGCGGTGAGGCGATGTTCACGGGACAGGCCGTGAGCGAGGCCGACATCGCGGCCGCCGAGGGCTGGAACGGTCTGCGCGACGTCGCCCTCGGCTCGGGCCTCAAGGCGTGCTGCTCCACGCCGATCCGCTCGCCGGGCGGCAAGGTCATCGGCACGCTGGACCTGTACGCACCCCAGGTCGGCGATCCGGAGACGGACGACCTGGAGGTCGCCGACGACATCGCGCAGGCGGCGGGACTCGCGCTCGAGCGATTCGAGACGGTGCAGGGCCTCAAGACGGGCCGCCAGGTGCTGCTCGCCCTCAACGAGATCAATGGGTTGATCGCGCGCGAGCTCGACGCCGCGCGCATCTACGAACGCGTCACCGAAGAGGCGACGCATCTGCTGAAGGCGCAGGCCGGCGCGTTCCTCTACAACGACAGCGCGCGCGGCGAGCTGCGCATCGACGTGCTCGCCGGACCGATGCGCGAGCGCTTCGAGCAGCTGGAGATCCCGCGCAACACGCCGCTCTTCAATCAGACGTTGATGCACGGCGCGATCCAGCGCTTCGACGACGTCGCGCGCGATCCCCGTTTCGGCAAGACGAAGGCGCTCGAGGGGTTGCTCAAAGGACCGGTTCCGATCCACAGCTTGATGTCCGCTCCGGTCGCGACGCGCACGGGCGAGCTCATCGGCATGCTGCTCTTCGGTCACGAGAGCCGTCGCTGCTTCACGCGCGGACACGAAGACATCCTGCGCGGCGTCGCGCAGCAGACGGCGCTCGCCGTCGAGACCGCGCGCCTGTACCAGCAAGCGTCCGAGCGCGCGGATGCGCTGAGCGAAGCCGACCGCCGCAAGAATGAGTTCCTCGCCATGCTCGGCCACGAGCTGCGCAACCCGCTGAGCGCGCTGGCAGCGGGCCTGTCCTTGATCCAGGACGACCTGCCCGCGGGCGACAGCACGCGCGAAGCGGTCGAGATCCTGAACCGGCAGGCCGCCCACATGCGCCGCCTCGTCGACGATCTGCTCGACGTGGGCCGGATCACGCGCGGCAAGATCGACCTCGAGCGGGACGTGCAGGATCTGCGCGAGCGCTTGCGCACGGCCGCGCTCAGCGCGCGCACCCTCGCCGGCGAGTACGAGCAGGAGATCCAGCTGGAGCTGCCCGAGGCGCCGGTCTTCGTCGAGGTCGATGCGGTGCGCATCGAGCAGGTCGTCGGGAACCTCTTGCACAACGCCATGCGCTTCAGCGAACGCGGCGCGACGATCGACCTCGCGCTCGAGACGCGCAGCGGCGACGCGCTCATCCTGGTGCGTGACGGCGGTCGCGGCATTCCGCCCGATCAGCTCTCGGCGATCTTCGACGTGTTCGTGCAGGCCGAGCGGCCCGACGGCCCGCACCCGAGCGGCGGGCTCGGCCTTGGTCTGACGCTCGTGCGCAAGCTCGCCGAGCTGCACGGCGGCAGCGTCGTCGCCCGCAGCGAAGGCGTGGGCAAGGGCAGCGAGTTCGAGGTGCGGCTCCCGCTCTTCACCGGCGCCACGGGATCCGACCAGCCACCGGCCGCCCCGCCGTCCGCACCGGCTGCGTCGCCCGAGTTCACGCTTCCGGCGCCCGCGATCGACGATCCCGACCTCACGCCCTACGCACCCTTGCCGACGATTCCGCTACCGGAGCGCGCGCCGGCCGAGCCGGCCGCCGCGACCCCGAAGCCGATCGTCGCGCCCAAGCCCTCGCCCAAGCGCAAGCGCACGGAGAAGCCGCCGCCGCGCGTGCCGATCGCACAGGTGCCCTTGCACGATCGGCCCGAGGGCCCGACCGCCGTGCTGCGCATCCTGTTGGCCGAGGACCTGGAAGACACCGGCCGCGCGCTGAAGCTCCTGCTCGAGCGCTGGGGCCACAAGGTCACGCACGTGGCGAGCGGCGCCCGCTGCCTCGAAGAGGCGCGTCAACGCCGACCCGACGTCGCGCTGCTCGACATCAACCTGCCCGACATCGACGGCTGGGCACTGGCGCGCGACCTCATCCGCGTCCCCGGCCTGCGCGAGATCCGCCTCGCCGCGCTCTCGGGCCGCGGCCAGCGCGCGGACCGCGAGGCGTCCCGCGTCGCCGGCTTCGAGCAGCACTTCGTGAAGCCCGTCGACCCGCGCCTGCTGCACAGCTGGCTGCGCGAGGTCGCGGCCGAGATCGCGGTCTAGCGAGGGCGGATCCGCGCGCCCTCGTGGTCGCGCGTCCGACGCGGTCAGCTACTCGCCGCTCCCCAGGTCACCCGCCGTCGGCGTGGCGAGCTTCGACCTCCGAATGGCGTCGCGAACCGCATCCAGGAGCGACTGGATGCCATAGGGCTTCTTGATGAACCCGGCGGCCCCGAACTCGAGCACGGCCTTCTCGACCTCCACCTCGCTGTACCCGCTGGTGAACAGCACCGGCATGTCGGGTTGGATTCGGTGCAGCTCGCGAATGACCTCGGTGCCGCTCATGCGGGGCATCGTCATGTCGAGGATCACGACGCCGATCCGCTCCAGCTGCTCTCGATACAGCTCTATGCCCTCGGGCCCGTCCGGCGCCTGCAGGACGTGGAACGACGCCTCCTCCAGGATCTCCGCCGCGATGCCGCGCACCAGGTCCTCGTCATCGATGATCAAGACCGTGCAGGCACTCGGCGACAGCTCCGGTCGCAGCGGATCGGCGGGCAACGCGTCGGTCTTGTGCGCGCGCGGCAGCAGCAGGCGGAACGTCGTTCCGACGTTCGGCTGCGACTCGACGCGGATGGCACCGCCGTGCCCGCGGATGATGCCGAGGATCGCGGCCAACCCGAGCCCGCGTCCCTGGAACTTGGTGGTGAAGAAGGGATCGAAGATCCGCTCGACCGTCGCCATGTCCATGCCGATGCCCGTGTCGGACACCTCGAGCGTGACGTACTCGCCCGGGCGCAGCCGCTCCCCGAGCACCATCGTGTCCAGCTCGCCGCGTTCGACGCGCCGGGCGCCGACGCGCAGGACGATCGATCCCGCCTTGTCGCCGATCGCGTCCGACGCGTTGGTGATCAGGTTCATGACGACTTGGCGCAGCTGCGTGCGATCGCCCTCGACCGCAGGCACGTCCCTGTCGGCCTCGATGCGCAGCTCGGCCTTCTTGGACTTCGAGGAGCGCAGGAGCTGGGCCATCTCACGTACCAGCTCGGGCAAGCGGACGGGCTCGCGCGAGATGGTGTTGCGCCCCGCATACGCGAGCATCTGCTCCGTCAGATCGGCGGCCCGCTTCGAGGCGAGGAGCACCATGTCGAGCGACTTCTTCGTCGGCCCATCCGGCGCGCTCGCCTGCAGGGCCATCTCGGCACCGCCCATGATCGCCACCAAGAGGTTGTTGAAGTCGTGGGCGATGCCGCCGGCGAGCACACCGAGGCTCTCGAGCTTCTGGCTGTGCTGGAGCCGGTGTTCCATCTCCCGGCGCTCCGCCTCCGCCTCCACGCGCTCGGTGATGTCGGTGTTCGTTCCGACCATCCGCAGGGGCTGGCCCTGTGCATCGCGCGCAACGACGCGGCCGCGCGCGAGGTTCCAGCGCAGCTCCCCATTCCGGTGCCGCACCGGACTCCGGAGCTCGAACTGGGGCACCTTGCCTTCGAAGTGCGCGTCCAGTGTCTCGCGGGCCGTCGCGAGGTCCTCGGCTCGGAGGATGCGCTCCAGGAAGGCCATCGCAGGTGGGGCGTCCTCCGGCTCATAGCCGAGGGCCCGCAACCAGCTGGGACTGCAGAAGATCTCCCCGGTTTCGAGGTTCCAGTCCCAGGCGCCGTCGGACATGGCCTCCAGCGTCAGGCGATGCCGCTCATCCGATGTGCGGAGGTCGCCGACGGCCTGCTCCAGCTCGGCTGTCCGGTCGCGAACGGTGTCCTCGAGCGCATCATGGCTCTTCGTCAGCTCGTGCTCCGCGCGCTGGCGCTGCGCAACCTCTCGCTCGAGTCCCTCGTTCGCGCGGCTCAACGCGTCGGTGCGCTCGTCGACCAGGGCGGCGATGCGCGCCGACCGGTTCAGCAGCAGGGAAACGTACGCGCATGCGAGGGCCGTGAAGAGCAAGCCGACCAGCAGCGCCACGAGCGGGCCCCACCCGCGTCGCGCCGCCAGGTACGCCGCCGTCGGACGGATCTCCAGGATCCACGTCCGGCCCCCGACCTCCTGCGTGCTCCGGTGCACGAGCTCACTCTCAGCGGCCTGCGGGGTCATGTCCGGCAGGAGCAGGTCCCGCTCCATGCCCTCTTCGGTATCGCGGAGCTGGATCGCAAGAGCGGCTGGGCCGAAATCTTCCAGCGCCGCCTCGACGATGTCTTGTGCGCGATAGACGCCCACGACGTAGCCCGCCTTCCCGATCGGAATGCAGGCGAGGAACCCAGGGCGAGGCCCGTCATCGTCCTGCACGAGGCTGATCGGCGCGGTGATGGACAGGTCGCCGGTCTCGTCGGCCATCGCCAAGGCCGCCGCCCGCTTCGGTTCCGATGCGATGTCGAAGCCGAGCGCGGGCTCATTGCCAGCCAACGGTTCGAGGTACATGACGGAAACGTAGGTGTCGCGATCCTCTGCGCGTACCGGATCTCCCTCCGGTCCGCGCTCGGTGATCTCGAAGGCGTCGGACCACTCGGCCTTGCCCTCACGCTCGAACGCTTCGCGCACTTCCCTCGAAACGCGGCGATTCCATCCGAACGCCTGGATGGCGGGATCGTGGCGCTTCAGAATGGGCGCGGTGAACAGGCCGAACTGTTCTCGACTCACTGCCGTGCTGCTGTCGAAGAAGGATGCGAGATAGCGCAGCGTCTCGAGGGAACCGTCGAGCTCGTTGACGATCCCGAGCTCACGCTCCTCGGCATCGCCCTGGAAGCTGGTCGCGGTGACCTCGTCTTCCATCGTGCGCATGGTGTGCCACACGACAACGCTTCCCACGGTGCCCAGCAGGGCCACGGCCAGCGCCATCGGAAGCACGCGGCGGGCGCGTCGGCTTGCGCGGTTCACGGTCTCGACCTGCCTCTCTG
>JASJAY010000005.1 GCA_030066775.1 Planctomycetota bacterium | reverse complement strand
GCACGACGTAGCCGCAGCGCGGACACGCGACGCTCGTCGCGAAGCCGCGCCGGTTCTGCAGCAGGATCACCTGGCCGCCCGCGCGCAGCGCCTCGGTCATTCGCACCTCGAGCGTGCGCGAGAAGTGGCTGTAGCGCGACGAGCGCTCGTCCGGATCGCGCAGATCGACGATGCGGACGTCGGGCAGACGGCGTCCGGGTACGCGCGCGGTCAGGCGCAGCATCGTGAACCGGCCTTCGACGGCGTTCTTGTACGTCTCGAGGGCGGGCGTCGCGGAGCCCAGCACCACCACGGCGCCCGCCTTCTTCGCGCGGACGAGCCCGACGTCGCGCGCGTGGTAGCGCGGCGCGTTCTGCTGCTTGAAGGAGCTCTCGTGCTCCTCGTCCACGACGATCAGCCCCAATCGCGGCACCGGCGCAAAGACGGCGCTGCGCGGACCGATCACGACGTCCGCCTCGCCGGCACGGATGCGTCGCCAGACGCGCGCCCGGTCCGCCTCCGTCATCGCCGAGTGCAGCACCGCCACGCGCTCGAAGCGTCGGCGGAAGCGGCGCACCGTCTGCGGCGTGAGCGCGATCTCCGGGACGAGCACGATCGCCTGCCGGCCTTGGGCGCGGCAGCGCTCGATCGCGCGCAGGTAGACCTCGGTCTTGCCCGAGCCGGTGACGCCCAGGAGGAGGTGCGCGGCGAAGGTCTCGGCGTCGAGGGCCTCGACCATCGCGTCGATGGCCGTCTGCTGCTCGGCGGTGGGGGTGGGCGGCGCGTCGCCGGCCGGCTCACCCTCGTCGGCGGCCACCATCAGCTCGTCGCTCGAGACGCGCTCCTTCGTGAGCGTCAGGAGGCCCTTCTTCTGCAGCGTCTTGATCGGACTCGTGGAGACGCCCGCGCGCCGGCACAGGTCGGTCAGGAAGTAGCCGGGCGGATGGCGGCGCAGCCAGCGCAAGACGCGCGTGGCGGGCGCGGACTTGATCGTGCGCTTGGCCTTGGGGTCGGCCTCGAGTGCGGCGAGGCGGTCCAGGGCGTCGTCCACCAGCTGGACGCGGGTGCGCAGCGCCCCCTTGCCCTTCTTGCGCACCCCCCGCGGCACCATCGCCGAGGCGGCTTCGCCGAACGACGTGCCGTAGTAGCGCGCGATGAAGCCCGCCAGGTCCATCAGCTCCGGGCTCAGGAGCGGCTCGGTGTCAGGCGCGTCCTGTACCGGGAGCGCCTCGAAGTGCGGTGTCTCCTGGTGCGCCTTGGCCACGATGCCGACCCGCGCGCGCCCGCGGAAGGGGACCAGCACCCGGTGGCCCACGCGCGCGTTCGGGCGGGCCGCATCGTCGACGCGGTAGGTGAAGAGCCGGTCGACGGGCAGATCGAGGGCCACGTCGACGTACGCCCCCTCCGGAGCCGGCGGTTCGGGCAGCGGCAGGGCGGCGTTCACGCCCGGAGGAAGATACGCTCTTCAGCCGACGCCCCGAGGAGGACGCCATGCAGCGCATCAACATCTCCAGTGGAACCCCCTGGGAGCCCCTCTTCGGCTACTCGCGCGCGGTCCGCATCGGCGACCGCGTGGTCGTGACGGGCAGCACGGCCACGCTGCCGGACGGCGGCCACGTGGACGAGGACGACGTCTACGCCCAGACCCGACAGGTGCTCGCCAACATCGAGGCGGCGCTCGAGACCGCCGGCGCGAGCCTCGCGGACGTGGTCCGAACGCGCATCTACGTCGTGGACGTCGAGCAAGACCACGAGGCGGTCGGGCGCGCCCACGGCGAGGTCTTCGGCGACATCCGCCCGGCCACGACGATGGTCGGCACGCCCGGCCTGGTGGCCGACTGGATGCGCGTCGAGATCGAGGCGGAGGCCGTCATCGGCGCGACGGACGTCGAGGATCGCGCCGTCGCCTGGGACGTCCGCTAGCTGCCGCCCTGGAGCGTGATGCGCACCGCCTTGCCGTCGGTGCGGATCTCGCCGCGGACGAAGCCGCCGTGGAGCGCGCCGAAGAGCCCGCGTTCCTCGACGGTGGAGCCGAGGAGCTTCGCCGCGCGGCCGGCGTCGAGGGCGAAGCGTGCGATCGTCGTCCAATCGTCCTGGCCCAGGCGTTCCCAGGCCGGCGTCGTGCTGCGCGCGAGCAGCTCGCGCACGCGCGTGACGGCCGTGGGGGCCGAGACGCCGACGCCCACGACGTCGAGGCCCTCGAACACCTCGTGCGCGATCACGCCTTCCGGCGACGGCCGGTCCGAGCCGACGTCGATCACCGTGAGCGGCAGCGTGCCGGTGGCGCGCTCGGCGCGCGCGCCCGGCTCGGGCACGGTGCCGAGCAGCGGACTCAGGTCGAGCGGGGCCTCGCGCGGCGACACGACGGCGTACGAGGCCGCATAGGGGTGCCCGGCCGCGCGCGTCGCGAGCACGAGCAGCCCGCCCGCGTGCATGCCTTCCCGCAGGTCGGCCGGCACCTCGACGCCCAGCGTGTGCACGAGTGCGAGCAGCGCGACGCGCGCCTTGGCGTTCGGGACGCGCAGCCACATGCGCGCCTCGCGTAGCGTCGGCGGTGCGGGGATGCGGGTGTCGTTCGTCGTGTCGGCGGCGGCCGCACTGAGCCACGGCACGACGTCCGCGCTGGTCGGCACGAGCTCGACCTCCACCCGCTTCTCTCCGCGCCACGACCAGAGTCGGGCGATGCGCCACGTCTCGAGGATGCGCGCCAACCGCGGCGCGCCGGTGAACACGGGGATCAGCTCGCCCGTCGCCTGGTTTCGCCGGACCTCGACCGCCGGGTCGTCGCCGCTCGCGTCCTCGTCCACGAGCGCGGCCAGCACGCTGCGCCACGGGGCGTTCTGTCGGTTCTGCACGGCCGTCACCGCCAGGCCCGGCAGGAACGCAGCGATCGAGAAGTCCTCGCCGCGCTCGGCGGCGGAGAGCGTGCCTTCACCGACCTGGCGAATGGCGCCGCGCCGCGCACCGACGGCAGCCCAGGACCCGTGCCCCTGCAGGTGTTTCGCGCGTCGGATCAAGCCCTTCTCGAGCATCTCCGGATCGAGGAACGCCTGCTCGAACGCGTCGCGGTCCGCGACCGGGAACACGGTCACCGTGGCATCCGTGCCGACCGAGCTGGGCGGCATCTTGATCAGATAGAGCGGGCGTCCGCGGTCGACCCCCGGCAGCCGCGCCACGTTGTTCTCGACGCCGAGCACGGCGGAGTGCGTGGGCGCGCCCTTGCCGAGCGCGAAGTAGTAGTCGCGGTCGAACGTGTCGAGGTCCTTGAACCGCTCGACCAGCACCGCGCCGGGTGGCGCCATCGACGCGTGCGCCGGCTCCCGCTCGAAGAGCGGCGCCACGACGGCGTAGACCAGCCCCACGAGCACGGGCAGGAGAATCCAAACGAAAGCCGGCAGACGCTTCATGACGGTTTTCTTGGTCGGACCCCCGGACCGCGCTACCAAAGGACGCGCCCGGCCGGATCCTTCACCGTCCCCGTTTGCCGTGCCCTGCCCGCCATGATGGTACCCGGTCTCCTGCGCCTGCGAGATCGCTTCGATGCGATCCTCTTCGACCTCGACGGCACGCTGCTGAATCGCAGCGGCCAGATCAGTCGACGTACGGTCCGCGCGGTCCGGGCGATGGCCCACCACGGCTTCACCGTGATGATCTGCACGGGGCGTAGCCTGGTGGGGACCCTGCCCGCCTACCGCGAGCTCGATCTCGGCGGCCCGGTGGTCACCTACAACGGCCATTGGATCGGCGTGCCCGGCGAAGACCCGTGGCACGTGCTGCGGATCCCCGACAACACGATTCCCTGCATCGAGGCCGCCGAGCAGCACGCCCAGTTCGCGTTCCGGCACCAGGACGAACGCAAGTTCACGCTCCTCTCCTCGCACCCCGAGCACCTGCGCATCCTCTCCTGGTACGAAAACACCTTCGCCACGCACGACCCGTCGGACCTGCCGAGCCAGTCGCTCATGCGCGTGAGCCTCTTCACCGAGGGCTACGAGCTGGCCGAGACCGCGTGGGCGGCGATGAACGCGGAGTCCCGCGAGGCGCTGCACCGCGAGGTGTTCCCGCTCTCGCTCTTCCCGGACTACGCCGGCTCGTCGCTCGTGCTGTGCGAGGTGCAGCGCCAGTCGCGCGGCAAGGCCGAGGCGCTGATCTACCTGCACCAGGTGCACGGCATCCCGCCGCTGCGTACGATCGCGGTCGGGGATCACGTGAACGACATCAGCATGCTCGAGACGGCCGGGTACGCCGTCGTGCCGGCCAATGCGGCCAACGAGGTGCGGCCGCTCGCCGACCTGGTGATCGGCCACCACGACCAGGACGGCATCGCGCAGTGGATCGAGGCGGGCGCCCCGCTGGATCCCGAGGTCTGGCTCGCATCGTGACGCCCTCGCTCTCCACGCGCGTGTTCGGGGCCGTGCCCGGCGCCGAGCGTCTCGTGGACCGTCTGCGCACGCTCGACGTCCGCGCCGCGTTCGTGCACGCGCCCCCGATGCGCCCCGGCGCGATGGGGGAGGCGCTGCGCGCCGTGGGCGTGCGGGTCGACGGCGTCTTCGTCGGAACGCCCGACGCCGTCCCCGTCGGTGACGCCACGCGCATCGCCGCCCGGCTGCGCGCGGGCGCGCTCGTGCTCGATGGGGGCACGCGTCGACCCGGAACCCCGCACGAGGCGGAGGTCGAGGGCTTGGCGCGGCACGCGCACGCACTGCTCCAGGGCGGTGCGCCCGTGGCCGTGCTGCCGGGCGACGCCGGCGAGGCCGTGCTCGACGACGAAGCGCTGGGCTGGCTCCTGGACGACCTCCCGCGGCTCGGGCTCTGGCTCGATCCGGTGCGCGTCGTGCGCCGTGCGGAGGGGGATGCCGGCGCCGGCCTCGTGCCCCTGCTGGACCGCCTCGCACCGCGTTGCCGCGGCACCTTCGTGGCCGGCCTGGGCTCCGACGGGCGCGGGGGCCGACATCCCGAGGACGCCGGGGCCGACTGGAGTACCTTGATCGAGCTCCTGCCGCGTGGCGTGCCGTGGGTCCTGGACCTGGCGCCGGACGCGGACGGGGACGAGCTCGAGGACGCGCTCGGGTTCCTGCGGCGGTTGGCCGTGGGTTGAGGCGAGGGACGACGGCATGGCAGCGCACGACCAGACCGACGACGCGACGACGGACGACCACGGCGCGCACGAGCTCCCGGACGCGCCCGCCGTACGCCACATCACGCCCGCGCCCGAGGACTTCGAGAACCCGCCCGGCTTCGCGAACTACATCTGGCCGCTCTTCTGGTGTGGCCTCGCCGGCGTCCTGATCTCCGCCCTGCTGGCCTACGGCTGGAGCTACGCGGCGGGCTGATCCGAGGCCCCGAGGCCTCGACAGCCCCAGGGGGCCCATCAAGGTCCCCGCCGGAAACGCCGATTGTGGGGGCAGCCCATGGCCCGCTCCCGCCCCCTTTCTGCCCGCGTCGTGCCCGTCCTCTTCGGGCTGCTGCTGGGCGTCTTCGCCCTCTCCGGGCTCGTGGCCCAGGCCGAGGAGGCGCCGCTGCGCGACGTCCCGGCCTACGAGGGCACGGTCGACTACAAGACCCACATCGAGCCCCTGATGAAGGCCTACTGCTTCGACTGCCACGGGCCGGGCGACGCCAGCGGCGGGCTCAACCTGACGTCGCACGCGATGGCCGGTCACGGTGGCGACAGCGGCGGCCGGATCCTCGGCGGCCCGCTCGCGACCAACACGCTCTGGGAGCGCATCGCCACGGCCGACGCCGACTACCGGATGCCCAAGGGCGGCGAGCTGACCGACAAGGAGCTCTCGCTCTTCCGCGCCTGGATCGAGCAGGGCAGCAAGTGGACGACGGTCGCGGAGACGAAGGCCGCACCCACGTCGAGCTGGCCCTCGCCCGTCGACGCCGTCCAGCTCACGGTGAAGAAGCACCCCGCGATCCTGATCGCGCTCTTGGCCGTGCTGCTCATCGCCGTGCGCCTCAGCAGCATGGCGAAGTCGGGTAGCCCGTTTGCCACCGGCAAGGGCAAGCCGCTCGTGGCCGTGTTCCGCCATGTGCGCGTCGAGCACGTGCTGCTCGTCTTCCTCGGGCTCGTCGCCTTCGACTTGATGGCGGTGACGCGCAACCAGATCGGACGCGCGGAGGCGCTCACGGATCACGTCTCGCGCGAGCGCGACAACAACCCCGTCTACACCTACTTCTTCGGCGATCCGCCGAAGCCGCATCGCCATCCGGTGCCCAAGACGATCGACGCGACCTACTGGCGCGGCAACTGCGAGCGCGGCGACCACCTCTACAACTTCGGCCGCTATCGCACGTGCACGATGCACCTGTCGCTCTGCGACAAGGACAGGAACAAGCTCGACATCGGTGACGCGGTCCCCGCGGACGGGCTCTACCTGCGCTTCGACATCAAGCGCTCACCGAACACGGCGGACACCATGTACGCGCGCGCGCAGATGTCGCGCGTCTTCGCCGATCCCACCTGGTACACGGGCCGCATCCGCGAGCTCGAGCGCGAGCCCGTCCTCCTCGAGACGATCAAGGAGGACTGGGAGTGGTCGGCGTACATCCCGCTCGGCACGCCGGGCGACGGCAGTCACGAAGAGCTCTGGTACGTCTACCAGAACCTGCGCACCGACGGCGTGCCCTTCAAGCCCAAGGTGCACCTCGGCATCACGTACGCGCTCGAGATCGCGGACGGTCGCATCGCCAAGGGCTCGGACCTGTGGCTCGGCAACCTCTTCTGGAACCCGACCATGGAGCCGCCCAAGCGCGAGTTCAAGCTGCCCTTGGCCGAGTGGCTCCACCACGAGCCCATCCCCGAGATCCCGCCCGGGCACAAGTACCACGAGGGCCGCGCGCACAAGTAGCGGCGAGCTCCCGGATGGAACCTAGGGCAGCGTGAACCAGACGGAGCCGGCGTTGCCGCTCGAGCTCATTAGCCAGATGGCGCCGTAGTCGCGGATCGCCGGCGTGCGGAAGACCTCGATCGTCACCGCGACGGGCATGGGGTGCCAATCGGCCGGGATGCCCGTGACGGGGAACGAGTACGTCAGCGACTGACCCGGCGCGAGGTAGGCGATCCCGAGCTGCAGCGAGCCGAGATCGTGGGGGCCCGGGTACGGCTCCTGCAGGTACGCCACCACGTAGGCCTGATGGCGGATGCGGTAGTCCGTCGCCGGCGTGAGCCCGATGTTCTTGATCGTCACCGTGATCCGCGGCTGCATGAGATCGCCGACCGGCTCCGACGGTGCGCTGACCGCCGTCACGACGACCTTCGGCCCCAGCGGCCGCAGGGCGTGCGGTCCGCCCCACGGCCGGGCCTCGAGCTTCCTGCCGAGGCGCACGTAGCCGCGCTCAACCGACTGCGCCTCGAGCTTCGTACCCGCGGCACGCGTCTCCCCCGCGGAGACGTGGGGCACGGCGAGCAAGAGGACGAGGCACACGATCGGGAAGGCGGCTTGGCGCATGGGCGGCTCTCCAGGGTTCGACGCTTTGCGCGTCGGGGGGGAGATGCCACGCGCAGCCGGGAATTGCCGGGAGAATCCGCTTCTTGCCATTGGCGCGTCGCCCGCGGACAAGGGCCGCGTCCGGTCGCCCTGCCGGCTCCGGAGTCCCCCCATGCTCGGTCCGCGCAAGAAGCTGATTCTCGGCGTCGTGGTCCTCGGGGCGCTCATCGCCATCGGCACCCTGCTGCCGATCCAGGAGTACACGGAGGCCTTCCTCGCTTGGGTCCGGGACCTCGGCGTATGGGGACCGGCGATCTTCGTGGTCGTCTACGCCGTGGTGGTCGTCGCGCTCCTGCCCACGTGGTGGCTCTCGATCGGCGCGGGGATCCTCTTCGGCTCAGGCCCGGGCCTGGCGTTCGCGTTCATCGCGGCCGGCGCCGGGGGTTGGGTCGCGTTCCTGCTGGGGCGCACCGTGATGGGGGAGACCGCGCGCGGGTGGATCGATGACCATCCACGGCTCCGCGCCGTGGACCGCGAGATCGAGAAGCGCGGATGGATCGCCGCGCTGCTCCTCCGGCTCTCACCGCTGACGCCGTGGAACGTGCTCAATTACGTGCTCGGCGTGACGCGCTTGTCCTCGCGCGGCTACCTCGCCTCGCTGCCCGCCATGCTGCCCGTGCTCTCGCTCTACGTGATCCTCGGCTCGACGATGGGCCAGCTCGCAGCACCGGGTGAGCGCGAGCCGGGGCCGCTCGAGTGGGTGATGCTCGGCATCGGCATCGTGTCGACGATCGTCGTGACGGTGTGGCTCGTGCGCGTCGCGACGCGCACCGAAGACGGCACCGCGAACGGCTAGCTCCAAGGCACGAGCGCGCCGGTCCAGATGTCCTTCGTCAAGAGGACACAGCCGACGAGTGCAGCGATCACGAAGAGCATCCAGACGCAGCCGCAGCCCGGCATCTCCGCGCTCGACTCCACGACCTCGGCGGTGGCCTCGAACCCCTCACGCCGGTGATCGCGTGCTTGCCGTCGCAGCGCGATCTCGATCAGCTTGTCGAGACCGCGGAAGAGCGGCCACGTGCAGGCGACGAGCACGAATCCCATCCACACCACACCGGTCGCGATGACACGCCCCGCAAGCGCGTTTGCTTGCACGTCGATGCCGAAGAGCTGATGCTCGGCGACGAGGACGAGGCAGGCGCCGACGAGGAGTGCCACCCCAGCGACGATCAGCGTGCGCTTCGCGCGCCTCCAGCTTCGTTCTGCGTCTTCCGCCATCTCACGCCGTACCCAGCAAATGCGAGCCCGGCGATGCCTGGCGGAGCCCCCCGCCTGCCCTCCGGAGCCTTGGGTGTGCTGTGCTGGGGCACCCTGCGCACTCGGCGTGGACTCTCGCCCAGAGGACGGGCCGCAGCGCTCGTTCGCGGGGGCGGGTCGGCGCGGCATGCCTCTTGCGCCCCAGCACCCCTGGTCCGAGGCCGAGTTGGTCGTGATGCGTGTGTTGAAGTGGATCCTCTGGGTGGGCCTTGCCTGCGGCGTTCTGCTTGTCGACGGGTCCCTGCCCCGTGCCCGCGCCGGCGGGCTGCCGATCTACTGGTGCGCCCTGTGCGGCGACAACCGACACGCGGATCACGACTTCACCCACGGTCGCGGACGGACCCGCTACTACACGGCACCGCAGCGCACCACCGTGATGCGACGCAGGACGTACCCGAACGTCGTGCGCCAGGCGGACGGTACCTATCGACCCAAGCGGGGATACACATGGGTCACGCGGGACCCCGGGGATCTGCGCGTGCGTCCGTTGCCGCCGCCCGGTACGCCGCACGAGGTCTGGCCGAACGTCGTCTATGCAGGCGGCGGCGTCCAACCCCGCTTCGGGTACCGGTTCGTCGGCGACGTGCGCGCAGGCGATTACCGCGTGGCGCCGATTCCCGCGGGCACACGGCACGCGTACTACGCGAACGTCGAGTGGGATGGCGCAGGGAACCTGACGCCTGCCGACGGATACATGTGGGCATCGCCGGCCGTCGGGGACTACCGCGTCGTCCGGATTCCCCGGGCGCCACCGAAGCAGGTCAATCCCATCGACGACTTCGTGACGAAGCGCGATCGAGAGCACCGTCGGCGAAGCTCATTCGAGCTGGGCATGCGCGCATTCGAACGCGGCGACTTCGAACGTGCGGTCGTGGCGTTTCGCACCGCGGTGGCGCTGAGTCCGGACAACCGGAAGTATCAGGTGTTCCTGCTCCGTGCGGAGCAAGGCGTCGTGCGCCGTGAGCGTCAGGCGCTGGTTGCGTCGTATCGCCGGCAGTTTCCCGAGGACCCGCTGCGCGGGACGCGCGTACCGCCGCCGCGTATCACGGAGCGGTACTACGTCACGATTCCCGCGTTGGAGGAGGATTGGTTCCGCTTCGCCGATCCGCTGCTGGATCTCGCCAACGCGACCCTCCGGCAGGCGCAAGACGCCGCGCACTGGGCGCGCGATGTCGCCTGGAACCAGATCCAGCTGCGTGCAGACGAGAAGCTGAAGCACATGCCGGGCTACGACCTCTACAGCTCGTTCAAGCAGCTCGAGGAAGACCGGGAGCACCTTCAACGCGGCTATGCGGATCGCGTCCTGCGCATGGCCAAACGCAACCTGCGCGCGGTTGAGCGGGCCGTTCAGTCCGCAGGACGAGGCGGCGGCGATCCGCTGGCCGAAGCGGATGCCGACTTCGAGGCGTTCCTGAAGACTGCGGAGGAACGGGTGAAGCAGAAGGCCGATGCCACTTGGGCGCCCTCGGCCTTGGAGGACCGTCGGCCGACCCGCAAGGCCGAAGAGACGGAAGACGTGCGTGGGGGGCGTCACGCGCGTGGATTCGAGGTGGACCGATGGCGCGCGCGTTGAGGTGGCTGACCCTGCTCGGGCTGCTCGGCGGCGCTGCCGTGCTGCTGCTCACGGCACCCGACGCGCGTCCGCTGCGTGCGTTCCTTCCCCATGACGTGCACGCCGTGGAGCTAGTGCGACTCGACGCCCTCGCGCAGCCGGACGAGGAATACCGCTTCGACGTCGACCCCGACGGACGTCCCGTCCTCCTGGTCGAGGGCAGCTCGTTCGTTCGCTGCGTGGGCGAGGGCGAGGCCGCGCCCGACGCGATCCGCGCCGGCCCCCGCGGCACCCTCCACGACCTCGCCTGGATGGACGACGGCGCGCTGCTCGTCGTCAACGGCCGCGCGCTGGTCGAGGTGACGACCGACGGGGCCCAGCACGTTCAGGAGCTCCCGGAGTTCGCGATGCGCATCCGGCCCGCGTCAGAGGGACGCTGCTATGTGTTCGGGGGGCACACGGGCGATGGCGAGAACCTCTACCTCTATCGGAAGGGGGGGGACGTCCTCCATCTGCTGCGCGCGGAGGGCGAGATCGGGGCCGTGGCGGGTGACGGCGACTTCACGTTCGTGGCCGTAGGCCATTCGATCTATCTGCTTGCCCCGGAAGCGCCGTGGACGTTCGTGGCTCGCGCCCAGCGCCCCATCCGGTCCCTGGCGCTCGGCCCTGACGCCTCGCTCTTCTACGCGACGGCCACGTCCGTCGGCGTGTGCGTGGGACCGGGGCGGCGGTTCGAGTTCCTGCGCGATCGCGGCGGGGCGATCCGGATCCGCGGCGAGACGCTGCACGTGCTCTCGCCTTCCACGGGCGTGATGCGCCTGTCCCCGGTCGCCTCCCTCGTCCGGATGGCGGCAGAAGCGGAGGATGCATGAAGGGCTTCATGACACTCGTGTTGCTGGCCCTCGTCGTAGGTCTCGTCGTGGATGCCCGACAGGACTGGAAGCAGCTTCGCGACTGGGGCGTCCTGCCGGCGAAGGGCGTGGAGCCGGTGATGCTCGACGTACCCGTCTACGAGCCGATGGGGGTCTCGGTCCGCGAGGTGATGCGCGGCCTCGAGCACGCGTTCGAGCTCAAGGAGTGGGGCAGCCCCTTCGAGAAGCTGCCGCAGCCGCGCTACACCGCCAGAGACGACGAGACCCTGTCCCGCCTCGAGATCCGTGGCGAGCGCCGCAACATCGGTTTCGCCTCGCTCTCGGTCTCGATGCCGATCCTCGCCCTGGACCCGGAGCGCAGCCAGACGGAGCAGGTCATCGGCATCTCGATGATGCGGACGTTCCTTCGCAATGCGGCGCCGGACACGCGGCCCGATCGCTGGCTCGACGGGATGATCGCCGGCTACAACCGCGGGGAGACCATTCGACGGGTCGTCGCGGGGCCGGAGCGGAAGGTCGAGGTGCGCCGGCCCATGCGCGGCATCATCAAGCTGATCGTCACCAAGTCCTGATGCCTAGGATTCGGCGACAAGTGTCCTGACACCGATTTGTTGCTAACGGGGGGGCTCGCCGGCGGAGGCGGGGATGACGCGCACGCAGCGGAAGCCGGTCGTCTCGTGGCGTGCGCCGTTGGCGACCTTGCGGAACATGTAGACCGCACCCTGGTCGGGGTCGTCGCCGACACCGGCGCCCTTGACGACGTACGTGTCGTCGAACGCGGACTTCACGATCTCGCGCGCGTTGGCCAGCAGGCCGCGCACGCCGAAGGGGCTGACGTCCTTCGTGTTCTCGCCGACGGCACGCAGCGGCGGCGTGAAGTCGCCTTCCGTGCGGAAGCCCTTGGCGTCGTTGGCGAGCACGTAGCCGAGTCCGGCACCGGCGGCGTGGACCCACTCCTGCTCACGCGGCAGACGCACCGAGTGCCCCTCTCGCTTGGCGCGCCACGCGGCGTAGGCGGCGGCGTCTTCCGGCCGAACGCCGACGACCGGCAGCTTCTCCTTGCCCTTGACCAGCGCGGGCTTGCCCGTCTGCGGGTCGGGCACGAACGCCACGCTCGGCGTGCGCGCCTTCTGCTCGTCATCGGAGAGGGTCATGAGGAACGTCGCGTACTCCGCGTTGTTCACCTCGCGCGCGTCCATCAGGAACGCGTCGACCAACAGCGTCGAGGTGGGCTCGGCGTAGGGGAGGCCGCGCGGTGCGACCTCGCCACCGAGCACGAGCACCATGCCTGCAGGCACGCTGTCCACGGACAGCGGCGGTTGGATCACGGCGATCGCGGGCTCCTCGTCGGGATCCTCGTCGACCTCGCGGATGCGGAACGGCACGTCGATGGGGAAGCGGATCTCCTCCGCGTCGCCGAGGCTCACGTGGTACGCGCCCGGCGGCAGCCGGTTCTCGCCCACGCGCAGCTCGACCATGTCACCCGTCACCGCGTTCTTGCCGCGCACCGCGGTCCCCGCCGGGATGTCCAGCACGACGAGCGAGGGCGCGATGCGCTCGCGCACGTACGCGAGGCGGCGTCGCGCCGCGTCGAGGTCCGTCGTGGGCGGCTCGTTCGCCAGCCGCTCGCCGATGCGCGCCGCGCGCGCCTCCATGAACGTCCAGATGCGGTTGCGCTCGACGGGCGTGAGCGCGGAGGCCGTGAGCTTGAGCTCGCCGATCGTCTTCTCGAGCAGCTCGACGTCCTGCGTCGCGTCGGCGATGCGCGTCGACGCGCCGATCTCGGGGCCCCCGGCCATGGTCTTGCCCAGGAAGAGGCCGACGCCCAGGGCGCCGAGGATCCAGATCGCCGTCACGAGGTGCGCGCTGAGCGCGCGCTTCGCCGTGTGCACGGCCGCGGCCTTGCCGCCGACCTGGCTGAGCGCGCGGACGGTGCCGCCCTTGAGCCACGTCGAGAGCTCGGACGACAGCTGGCGTGCGTTCACGTAGCGGTCGTTCTTCGTCTTGGCCATCGCCTTCTTGACGAGGGCCACGAGCGGAGCCGGCGCGCTGGAGGGCAGGTCGCCGTACTTGCCGTCACGCGCGTCGCGGAAGATCGCCTCGAGCGTGCGCAGGCCCGGATCCTGCAGGCGCGCGAGCTTCTCGTCGCACAGCGCGATGCGCTTCTCGCTCTCTTCCTTGATGGCGAGTTCCTTGGCGTCCTCGAGCTTCTTGATGCGCCGCTTGAGCTCCGCCTTGGTGATCGGTACGGCGCCCGCGATGGGCGGCTCGCCGGTCAGGACGAACTGGATCAGGGCGCCCAGCCCCCAGACGTCGGTGCGCGCGTTGACGCTGCCCTTCGCCTGCTCCGGCGCCAGGAAGCGCGGCGTGCCGACGATGCCGGCCGTCTCGGCCGTGGTCTCCACGACCGGACCCGTGTCGAGCTTGCTCTTCGACTCGACGCTTTGGCAGATGCCGAAGTCGATCACGTACGGACGCAGCGTGCGCGAGTCGATGAGCACGTTGTCGGGCTTGAGGTCGCGGTGCACGACGCCGTTCTCGACGTTCGCCACGTAGATGCCGTCCGCGACCGGCACGATGACCTTCTCGAGCAGCGTGGGGAGATCTTCGAGCGACTTCAGCGACGTGTAGCGACTGAGCGTGCTGCGCTCGCGGTGCTCCACGATCTTCGAGAGCGTCCACGGCTTGTAGAGCAGCTCCATCGTGAAGTAGGGGCGCCCGTCGTCGAGCCAGCCGCGGTCGAAGACCGGCATGATGTTCGGGTGCCGGATGTTGGCCTGCACCTCGATCTCGCGCAGGAAGTTCTCCTGCATCGAGTCGCTCGGATCCGGGTGGATGACCTTCAGCGCGACCGTGCGGTTCGTCGTGGGGTCGAAGGCGGAGTAGACCGTGGCGGTGCCGCCCTTGCCGAGCACGTCCTCGATCTGGTAGCGCCCGACGTGTGCGCCCTTCTCGAACTCGGCCTCGATCTTCTTTTCCTTGGCCTCGGGCTTCGCCTCCTTCGCCGCGGCCTCCTCCTTGTCCTTGCCGCTGCGCTTGCGCGACGAACCCGATGACTTCGCCTTGCGGCTCTTGGTGGGGGCCTTGCCCTTGGCTTTCGAGGAAACGGGGGCCTTGGGCGCCTCCGGCTCCGGCTCCTGCTCCGGATCGCTCTCCGAGGGATCCGCGCCGGCGAAGGCCTCGAGCGCCTTGCAGACGGGGAGGTCGTCCTCGTCCAGGCTGACGGCCAGCGCAATGCCGCAGCCTGCGCAGGTGGCCTTCATCACGGCGCCCTCGACGCCGATCAGGGCCGAGATGTCGGCGCGGTGCTTCTGGCCACAGCTCGGGCAGAAGAACGGGGGCGGCTTCTTCTCGTCGCCGGTCACGCGGGGTCTCCCAGTTCCAGGTCGAGCGACATCCTACCGAGAGGTGGGCTTTGCGTTACCCCGTGGCGCCCGAGCCGAACCAGAGGCTGAAGGTGGTGCCTTCCCCGGGCGTGCTCTCGACGTCGATCGTGCCGCCCATGTCCTGCACGATGCGCGCGACGATCGCGAGCCCCAGCCCCGTGCCCGAGGTCTTGGTGCTGAACTGCGGATCGAAGAGCCGCTCCTGGTCGGTGGCCGGGATGCCAACGCCGTTGTCGACGATCTCGAGCCGCACGCCGGGCTGCCCGGCCAGGGCCTCGGCCTTCGCCCGCACCACGACGCGCCCCTCCGCCTGGATCGACTGCACGGCGTTCGAGACGAGGTTGAGCAACACCCGGCGCAGCTCGTCCTCGTCGCCCCAGACCGAGGGCAGGTCCGGCGCGAGCTCGCACGCGACCTGCACGCCCTTGCTGGCCTGGCCGCTGTGCAGCGTCGTGACGTGCTCGATCACGGCCGCGAGGTCCACGTCCTTGAGCTTGCGCTTGGGCTGACGCGCGAAGTTCGCGAAGTCGCCGGCGATCTTGCGCAGCGCGTCGATCTGGCGCAGCAACACCTGCACGGTCCCCTCGATGGCGTCGTGCGCCGTGTCGGGATCGCGCTCCACGGCCGCCTGCATCTGCTGGATCATCAGGCGCATCGGCGTCAGCGGGTTGCGGATCTCGTGCGCGATCTGGCGCGCCATGCGCCGCCACGCGCGCTCGCGCTCGGCCTGCGCGGCGCGCTCGGTCTGCTCCCGCAGCTCGCGCGTCATGGCGTTGAACGCGGCCACCAGGGAGCCCAGCTCGTCCTCGCCTTCGCCCGGCAGCTCGACCTCCAGCTCGCCCTCCGCGACGCGCTGCGTTCCCGTGGCCAGGTTGGAGAGCGGTCGCGAGAGGTTGCGCGCGGCGTAGATGCCGATCACCAGCACGAGGACGATCGCGAGCAGGTAGCCCGCCAGGAGCGCGCTGCCCGTGACCGTCACGGCGGACCGGATGCGGTCCGTGTCGTAGAGCAGGGGCACGGCGACGGTGGCGCGCGTGCGCCCGAGATCGTCGATCACGGGCGTGTAGCCGAACCACACCTCCCGTCCGGCGTAGCGCACGTCCTTGCGGATCACCTCGCGCCGCTCGAGCACGGTGGCGCGGTACACGTCCGCCGGCAACCGGGCGGACAAGAGCTCGGCGGACACGAGCCCGCGACGGCTCGTCGCCTCGAGGCGCCCGCGGCCGTACAGCAGCACGTCGTGGTGCGCGATGGCCGACCACGTGACCAGCTTCTGGTCGCGCGCCTGATGGAAGATGCTCGGCCCCAGAGCGCGCATGTCGCCGCGTACGCGCTTCAGGTCGGTCTGCAGCCGTTCCGTCAGCTGGGCGTCGTAGCGCTGCTGCGCCTCGCGTGCGCTCGCCACGCCGAGCAGCGTGAGTGGGACGACCGAGATCGCGAAGAAGGTCACGAGGATCTTGTGGTGCAGGCGGACCCGGAAGCGGCCCAGCTGGGCGAGCAGGAAGATCAGCGCGACGATCGCGCCGAGGCCGACGCCGACCGCGATCACGCGCGCGACGGCGAGCAACAGGTCCGGTGCGCCGGGCAGCGCACGGCGCACGGCGATCACGCGGCTGCGCTCGGGCACCCAGCGCGCGTAGCCCTGGTGTGTCGCCGTCTCCCACTCGAGCTCGGGCGCGTCGGCGTCCACCGCCGCGAGCGTCGTGGGGCCGAAGCCGCCCTCCGTCTTGGGCACGGTCGGGTCGTCGGCCTGCTCGGCGCGGCCGTCCTTGAGCGAGGCGACCTGCAGGCCGCGCATGGCGGTGAGCGGCGCGAGGCCGTGCTCCCCGCCGGTGGAGAGCCCTTCCTCCAGCCGGTGCAGGCGCAGGTCGAGCAGGTCCGGCACCGTCAACACGATGTAGCCCACCACGCCACCGTCCGGTGCGCGCACGCGCAGCCGGCCGACGACGGAGCGCACCTCCTCGGCCTGCGTGACGCCCACGTCCACGTCCTCGACGCCGTCGGGCTGGGGGGACGCGACGGGCAGGAGGTCCGGCGGGACGGTCGCGAGCGCGAACTGGTCGGTCGTGCGGCCGCGCGCATCGAGCACCGTCACGAGGCCCGGGTCGCCGCGCGAGGCGAAGTCGGTCATGAACCAGATCGCGAGCGCCAGGCCTTCCGGACGCGGACCGCGTCCGGCGCGTTCGAGGGCGTCGCGCACGTACGTGTTCGCCGAGAGGTCGAGCAGGGCGCGTTCGATGTGGGGCCGTACCTCGCTCTCGCGCAGGAGCAGCGCCTCGAGGCGGTCGTCGAGCTGCTCGCGCGAGCGCTGCTCCACCTGCATCCACAGCACGGGCAGGAGCAGCACCGTGGCCAGCACGCTCATCAGCAGGATGCGACTCGGCACGCCGATCGGCGGATCGCGCTCTTCGCGCCCGGCCACCAGGATGGCGACGACGGGGATGCCGACCGCCACCCAGCCGCCCGCCGCGACGCTCGAAGCGAAGACGCCGGTGAGCACGGCCGAGGCGATGCCCAGGCCCACGCGACCGGAGACGGGCGCGCCCTCGGGCCAGTAGCGCAGCGCACGCTGCAGCACGAGCGCCGTGAGCAGATAGGCGAGGCCGGTCAGCATGACCAGCCCGGCCAACAGCAGCGCGTCGCTCGGCGGCGGGAAGAACGCGCGCGCCTCGAAGAACGTCGCTTGGCCGCTGAAGACGGTGCGCTCGACGAGGAGCAGCCACGCCGCGGCGATGAAGGCGGCGAGGAAGGGCACCAGCCCCAAGAACATGAAGCGGAGGCCTTGGCGGCGCACCAGCGGAACGCGGCGCTCCGAGAGCAGCAGGCAGCACGCCGCAATGAGCCAGGCGCATGCCGTGATGAAGAAGTCCGCCGGCGAGCCCAGCCAGCCGAGCGGCGTGTCCACCGCAAAGCGATCTGGCGCAAACACGGATGCGAGGCCGGGGAACCGCCCTGGCAGGTCGATCCACAGCAGGAGCTGCCGCAGCACCAGCACGAGCACCCCGATCAGGCCCCAGCGCAGCCCTGGGTGCTTGACGCGGGCGATCCCGAAACGCCGGACCCCCAGCGCGCCCACCACCAGCAGGACGAGCAGCAGGATGCCGATCCGGGATGCGCCCGTCTGCGCCAGGGCGTCGGCCACCGCGTCGCCACCGCGCACGGAGAGATCGGCCACCATCACGCGAACGCCCTTGGCGTTGTTGATGAAGATGCGCCGCATCGTGTCCGTGTTCCTGCCGGCGATCGGCTCGTCCGGGGGCGGACGCAGCACCACGTCCTTGAGGTCGAGGGGATCGAGCCAGCGCGTGCCGAACGGCACGAAGTCGAGCTCGCCCGGCCGATGCTCGTCGAGCACGTAGGTCGCGTACGCGTTGCCGCCCAGCACGTCTTCGCGCTCCACGATGAGCGCGCGCACGAAGGGGCCTTCGTGGTAGCGGACGGTGGCGTGCTTGAAGCTGTTCGCCCACGGGGGACGGGCGGGCAAGCGGATCAGGTCGATCGAGCGGCCGGCCCACACGGCGTCGCCCGCCGGCCAGTCGAGCAGCAGGCCGTCCAGCTGATGCTGCTGACGCAGCCGCTCGAGCACGTCGAAGCGGGTGGCCTCGTCGTCGACGTCCTGCAACCGCCCCTCGATGGCGTCGAGCGCGGCGTCGGCGCGGTCGAGCAGGGAGGTCAGGTCGGCCCGGATCGTCTCGGCAGCCGCCTCGAGCGTCTCGCGCCGGTAGTCGTCGACCGCGGCCTCGCTCACGCCGCAGCCGGCGAGGCACAGGAGCGCGCCCAGCAGGAGGAACGGCGCCGCCGCTAGTCGGCCCAGGTGAAGGCGGCGTTCGAGCTCGGGCGCGGGCGGGCGGATTCGATCACGGACGCGAGCACCCATCGCTTTCGAGCATCCTGCTTGACGGTGACGGTCAGGCGCGTCGTCCGGACGTCCCTGCCGTGCGGCCGGTAGGTGTAGTCGTAGAGCCGGACCGTGCGCGTGCCGCGACCGGTTGGCGTCACGTCCCGGAGCAGCGGGCGGCTCACGCCCTTCGCTCCGAAGTATGCCGCCAGTCCCTTGCGGGCCTGCCCACGCGTCCAGCTCGCGTCCACGACCCGGGGAGCCAGTACGCGAAAGCGCAACCTACCCCCCGCGCCGAGGAGATCCACGACCTGGCTTGCGGACGCCGCCTGCCAGGCGCGGCGGAACCGGTCGAAGGCCGCGTCGGCCGAGCCCTCGCTCGCCTCGGCGGCACCCCCGCCGGAGCCCAGCGCCACCGCCAGGAGGGCAAACGCCCAGACGGCGGCGGTACGAAGGCGACGGGTCATCGGGAGGCTCCTTGGCCTTCCCTCGCAATTCCCAGTCCGGCGGGCCGTACGGGGTGTTTCGGGGCCCTCCCGGCGCGATTGACCGCCATGGGGGACACGCCGGTGTCCTGTCCCGGGGACCGGCGCGCCTTACAGGCCGCTACTTCAGCTGGTAGCGATCGATCTTCTTGTAGAGGTTGGAGCGCTGCATCCCGAGCATCTCGGCCGTGCGCTTCACGTTCCACTCGTTCTCCGCGAGCCAGAACTGCAGGTAGAGCTTCTCCGAGGTGTGCTTGAAGCTCTCGAAGTTGGGCGTGGAGCGGAACAGGTCCTCGACCCCCTCCGAGGAGGCGCTGGGCGAGGTCAGGGCGTCGAGGTCCTTCTGCTCGAGCACGGGGCCGTCGCAGAGGATCGCGCAGCGCTCCATCAGGTTTCGCAGCTGACGCACGTTGCCGGGCCAGTCCTGCTTGGAGAGCCACTCCTGGGCCGGGTCCGCGATCGTCAGCTTCTCCTGGCCGAGGTTCGTCGCGAACTGGTCCAGGAACGCCTTCGCCAGGATCGGCACGTCGGACCGGCGCTCGCGCAGGGGCGGCACGCGGATCGGCACGACGGCGAGGCGGTAGTAGAGGTCCTCGCGGAAGGTGTGCTCCTCCGAGGCCTCCTTGAGGTCCTTGTTCGTCGCGGCCACGAGGCGCACGTCGACGGGGATCGGATCGGCGCCGCCGACGCGCTGGACCTTCTGCTCCTCGATCACGCGCAGCACCTTGGCCTGCGCCTCGAGCGACATGTCGCCGACCTCGTCGAGGAAGAGCGTGCCGCCGTCGGCCTGCTCGAATTTGCCCTTCCGCTGCTCCGTAGCGCCCGTGAACGCGCCTTTCTCATGGCCGAAGAGCTCGGACTCGAGCAGCTCCTTGGGGATCGCGGCGCAGTTCACGTCGACGAACGGGCCTTCGTTTCGATCGCTCATCTCGTGCACGAGGCGCGCGACGAGCTCCTTGCCGCTGCCGTTCTCGCCCTGGATCAGCACGCGCGCCGGCGTCGGCGCGACCTTCTCGATGACGCTGCGCACCTCGTCGAGCTTCGGGTGGTTGCCGAGCATGCGCCGCGACGTGTCGGAGAGGCGCTCGCGCAGCTGCGTGTTCTCGGAGACGAGGCGGCGGGCCTGATGCGCGTTGCGCACGGTGAGCAGGACCCGGTCGCGGTCGAGGGGCTTCTCGATGAAGTCGAAGGCGCCGCGGCGCGTCGCCTCCATGGCCGTCTCGATCGTGCCGTGCCCGGAGATCATCACGACCGGCAGGTCGGCGCGGTCGGCGACGATGTCGGGCAGCACCTCCAGGCCGTCGCGGCCCGGCATCTTGATGTCGAGGAACACCATGTCGACCGTGGGGTCGTCCCGGAGGGACTTGAGTCCTTCCTCGCCGTTGGGGGCGAGGAGCACGTCGTGGTGCTCGAAGCGGAGTACGAGATCGAGGCTCTCGCGAATGGCCTCGTCGTCGTCGATGACCAGGATCTTCAAATCGGGTCCCCCCGGTAGGCGGATCGGAGCATAGCGCGGCGGCCCCCGAAGCGCCTCCCGTGCCATGCGCCCCGCCCAATGCGCGCGAGAACCGGGAACCGCGATTCCCGTTCCCGCTAACGCGTTCTCCCCAAACGAGTTACATCGCCGGCGCCGGGTTCGACGCGAACGCCCACCCCGGCACCGGAAAATGCCGCTCGGGGATACCATGATTTGACTGCAAACCGGCCCGAAAGGCGTTCCTAGGCTCGTGGGCAGCGGACCGACCATGCGACCGAAGAAGCGACAGACCGACGACGAGCTGATGGTCCGCTGCGGGCGGGGGCACACGGCTGCCCTCAGCGAGCTCATGGACCGCTGGCACGGGGCGGCCTACCGCTACGCCTGGCGCATCTTCCGCAACCACCACACGGCGGAGGACGTGGTCCAGGAGTTCTTCGTCAAGCTGTTCCGCAACGCCGGCCGCTATCAGCCCCGCGGGCACTTCACGACCTACTTCTATCGCGTGCTCGCGAACCTCTGCTTCGACATGCTGCGCAAGCGCAAGCGCCGGCGGAAGATCCGCGCCGTGCAGCTCGACCCGATCCAGGCCGAGGGCACCGAGCTCGAGCCGCTCGCCGGCGAGTTCGACATCGACGCGCGCATCGTGAGCGCCGAGGCCAAGGACGCCGTGCACGGGGCGCTCTCCGCGCTGCCCGTCAACGTGCGCAAGGCGCTCGAGCTACGCGAGTTCGAGGGCCTGCGCTACCGCGAGATCGCCGAGGTGATGGACATCTCGCTCAACGAGGTCAAGGTGCTCTTGCACCGGGGTCGCAAGCTCCTGGCGCGCTCGCTCGCGCGCACGCCGGTGGGCAAGGACTGGCAGCGCCGCTTCGGGGGGAGGCTTTGATGAACCTCCCCTTCGAGCCCACCCTGCTGCCCTGCCAGGAGATCGAGCCGATGCTCGGCTCGCACCTCGATCGCGAGCTGACGCGCGCCGAGGAAGTCCGCGTCGAGGCACACCTCGACGACTGCGATCGCTGCCGCGCTCGCCTCGAGCACCTCGAGGCCCTGTCCGGTGCGCTCAAGGGCTGGGAGGCCGGCGCGATCACGCCCGTGCCGCCCGACCTGCGGCTCAAGAACGCCGTGCTCGCCCGCGTCGCGGAGACGAGCCACCAGCGCCGCGTCGACGACCGCGTGCTGCGCCTGACCCACTTCGCCGTCGCCGCCTGCGTGCTCGTCGCGCTCGGCCTCGGCTTCGTGCTCGGCTTGGGCTTCGAGACGCCCGTCGATGCGACCCCCGGCGCCCAGGGTGGCCCGATCGACCTGCAGACGCATGTCGGTTCGCTGCCCGACACGGCGCTGCGCTCGCGGGACCGCTACGACGAGATGGCGCTCAAGGCCCGCACGAGCCTGGATGAGATCGACGTGCCCTTCGCATCGGCGCCGCTGCCGGAACTGCCCAAGCTGACCGCCATCGACGCCGGCGTGCTGAGCCACGCCTTGGCCCAGCGGGACGTGCTGGACCTCGAGCGCGCCACCGGGGACGAAGGCGTGGTGCTGCCGGGCCGCTTCGAGGACACGATCGTGGTCACCCGCGACGTGCTCGACTCGCCGAGCCTGCGCCAGTCGCTCCAGAAGTGGCTGCCCGACCTCGTCGAGCCCGCGAGCGTGGCGCCCGAGGCGGCGCCCACGCGCACCACCCCGACCGCGGTGCTGGGCGAGCCGACGGGCATGACCGTCAAGGACCTCCTGGGGCCCATGCAGGGGCTCTACGGGGACGTGAACTCGTTCCGCTCCGCGCCGCCGGCGCTCGCCTGGGAGCCCGCCGCGGGCGCCGAGGCCGCCCGGCGCGTCGGCACGGTCCTCGCGCGCGGCATCCACCGCAGCCGCGGGGCCGCCCGCCCGGCCCTGAGCAGCACCGACGGCACCGCCGCGCGCAAGGCCGTGACCGTCGTGGATCCGCTCGCCGCCCAGGAAGACGGGCAGCTCGCCTTCGAGGACCAGGAGCTCGAGAAGAGCGTCGTGATCGTGAGGGTCGCGAACACCCAGGGACCGATCTTCATTCCCGCCGGCCAGGTGCTCAGCGGCGGCGTCACCGATCGCGTGACGGCACAGCCGCTCTGGATCCCGCGCTCGCCGAACGGCACGATGCGCTTCCGCCTCGCCTGCATGCCGATCCGGCGCGGTCCCGACCGCACTGAAGCCCCCGAGCGGGTGCAGCTGACGCGCTGGATCGTCGGCCCGTCGCTACGCAGCCTGCTCGCGCAGGGCGTCTCCGAGCAGGCCTTCCTCGACGTGGCCGAGCGTCACTTCCAGGCCTCGGGCCAGCCCCGCGCGCGCTTCGACGCGTTCTCGCTGCTCGATGTCTTGAAGAACCCGCACAGCGAGGTCCTCGACGCGCGAGCGGAGTACAAGCAGCACTTCGACAAGGACCCCTACGCGGGCTTCGTGTTCACCCGCGGTGGCGGTGAGGTGCTCGGCGTCGAGGTCGTCCGGTTCACGGGCGACGCGGCCGGCAAGCTGCTCGCACGCCTGTGGGTCGGCTACCAGCTCGAGGCGTGGCTGCGCACGGGCATCAGCGCCGGCGACCGGCGCGCGCTGCCGCGTGACGCGCGGCGTCTCGAGGGCGTGCTCCACCGCTTGCGCCGCTCGACCAACGTGTTCCACGGCAAGCGCGACGAACAGCTCGTGCGCGTCTCGCGTGCGGACATCGAGCACAGCCGGCTCCACTTCCAGGCTGTGGAGCTGGGCGAGCGTCAGGCCGACGGTGCGCTCGAGTTCGTACCGCTCCACGTGAGCGGCACCGTGAAGTTCACGCTGCGCTAGCTGGCCAGTTCACGCTGCGCTGAGCGACGTCAGAGGATCGCGCGGCCGACCTCGCGTCCCGTGGAGTCCCTGGCGATCACGGTCGACTCCACCTCCGCCGTCGCCTCGATGAACTCCGCGATCTCGAAGCAGAGCGGCTTGGCGTCGTCGAGCTCGTCGGAGACCTCGATGTCGATGAAGTAGCGGCCCTCGTTCGGGCGCCAGGACAGCGCGCGGAACCCCAGGAAATGGGGGTTCTTCTGGAACTTCACGATGACCTGCTCGCGAATGTCCATCCGCTGCTCGTCCGTCAGGAACTCCTTCTTCTCCATCGCGAGCATGTGGCGGTTCTCCCACGCGAGGTAGCCGCCCACGACCACGAGGACGAAGAGCGCGAAGGACTTGGCGGGGTGGCGAATGCGGCTGGACATCGATGGACCTCCCGGGAGGCGCAGGACTCCCGGCTCCCTATCGGCCGCGTACCGCTCGGGGTGTTAGCCCCGAGGGCCGGTCCAAACAGCTCGATAGGCTGTTTTCAGGTAGTCCGGAGGTGCGCGATGCGCCACAGGACGCCGCGCGCCCCGTCGGCCGCCGGGGCGCCCAGCGGGCCCCCGTTCAGGGCGTAGGCGTGGCCCACGCGCCCGCCGGGCATCTCGGTGCGGGCGATCTCGAGCACCACCTCGCCCTCGAAGGGCGTCCCCGGCTCCGGCAGCGGCGCGCGCGGGTGCTCGTCCAGCAGCCACAGCAGGGCGCGCCAGTGCAGCGCCTCGGGCTCGTCGCCTTCCAGGCGCTCGTACTGTGCCGCGCCCGCCGCGTCCACGCGCTCGATCAGGCGTACACGCGTGATCACCGCGCCCGGCGGGGGCCACAGCCAGCGCGGCACGCCGCGCGGCGGCTCGCGTTCGGGGGTGGGGCGCTGGGTTGCAGGCATCCGCAGATCCTATCCTCGTCGGCGTCTGCTAGTGCCCCCGAAGCCGGTCAGGTACCTTTCCGCACCCGACGGGCACAGGGGAGCCCAGGGGGGCAGGAGGGTAGCGCCACCGATGGGCTTCGTGTTGACCTGGCTCGTCCTGGCCGGCCTCTGGTTCGGGCTCTCGGGCTACACCGACGCGATCCACCTGACCTTCGGCGCGGTCAGCGTCACCCTCGTCACGTTCATGTCCTACAAGCACCTGATGGGCGGGGGGCCCGTAGGGACGGGCGTCGGGCGCGCGATCCGCACCGTGATCTACCTGCCCTGGCTCTTCTGGCAGATCACGGTCGCCAACATCGACGTGATGCTCAGGATCGCGGGATTCCGGCCGGTCGAACCGCGCATGATCCGGTTCAAGGCCGAGCTCGACAGCGACTACGGGCGCGTGCTGCTCGCCAACAGCATCACCCTGACCCCCGGCACCGTGACCGTCGAGGTCGGTGACGACAACGTCTACGTGGTGCACGCCATCTCACCCGAGGCGGCCCAGGGAATCATCGAAGGCGCGATGGAGGCCAAGGTGCGTGGCGTCGAGGGAGACGCCTAGGTGGACATCGTCTACGTCGTCAGCGTCGTCGTCGTCCTGGTCGGCATGCTCGCCGTCCTCAAGCGCGTGATCTCGGGCCCCACGCTGCTCGACCGCCTGCTCGGCGTGAACGTGATCGGTACGAAGACGATCGTGCTGCTCGCCCTGATCGGGTTCCTGGCCGATCGCCCCGGCTTCTTCCTCGACATCGCGCTGGCCTACGCGCTGATCAACTTCATCGCGACGATCGCCGTCTTGCGTCACTTCGAGGCGCGCTTCCGCGGACGCGCGAGCGCCGTCACCGAGGAGGAACCCTCGTGAGCGCGCTCGAGATCGTCGGCACCGTCTTCATCGCCCTCGGCGGCTTCGTCATGTTCATGGGGGCCGTGGGCGTCGTTCGCTTCCCCGACTTCTACACCCGCCTGCACGCGGCGGGGAAGGGGGACACGCTCGGACAGGCGCTCGTGCTGCTCGGCCTGATCGTCATCACGGGGGTCTCGAACGACGGCCTGAAGCTCGTGCTGATCGCCTTCTTCATCTTCATCTTGAACAGCACGTCGACGCATGCCCTGGCGCGCGCTGCGTGGCTCGCCGGCCTCAAGCCGTGGACGCCTGCTGACAGCGCCACCCCGCAGTTCGAGGGCCAGATGAGCGAGGTGGATCGCCGCGATGCGTTCATGCCGCTGCTCGCGGGCGAGGACAAAGCGGCGCTGGAGGCGAGCACGACGGGCATCGACGTGGACCTCGACGGCAAGGTGGAGGACGACGCCTGATGGTGATGGAGAGCCTGCTCCTCTTGATCCTCGTGGGCCTCGCCATCGCCGCGGTCCGCTCGCGCGATCTGCTCGTCGCCACCTCGATCCTCGGGGCGTACAGCCTCGTGATCGCGTTGCTCTGGTGCGTGATGGACGCGCTCGACGTCGGTTTCACTGAGGCGGCCGTGGGCGCGGGCATCTCGACGGTGCTCATGCTCGCCGCGATCAATCGCATCGGGCGTCGCGAGGCCACCGCCCAGGGGCCCGTGCTCAAGCCGACGCTCTTCTCCATGCAGCAGCGCCGCGAGCAGCTCCAGCAGCCGGACACCCGCCGGCCGCGGCTCATCAAGGTCGGCGCCGTGGTTCTCTGTCTGCTCGTCGCGATGGCCCTGCTCTACGGGGCGCAGGACATGCCGCAGGTCGGGGACCCCGACGCACCGGCGAACAGCAACCCGGACGTCGCCCAGCGCTACATCCGCGACGCGATGCATCCGGACGCGAGCAAGAACATCGTCACCACCGTGCTGGGCGACTACCGCGGCTACGACACGATGGGCGAGACGGTCGTGATCTTCACGGCCGCGCTGTGCGTGCTCCTGCTCCTGCGCCAGGCGCCGATGCGCCGCGAGGACGAAGGGGGCACCGATGCGGACTGAGAGTGTCGTCGTCCGGTACCTCGCGCTGCGTGCCGCGCCGTTCATCCAGCTCTACGCCCTCTACGTGCTGGGGCACGGTGAGGATGGACCCGGCGGCGGCTTCCAGGGCGGCGTGATCTTCTCCGCCTCGTTCGTGCTCCTGGCGCTCGCGCACGGATGGCCCTTCGGTCGGCAGCAGGTGAACGAGAAGGTCGCGGACATCCTGGCGCCCACCGGCGCCTTGATCTTCGCCGGCATCGGCGTGCTCACGATGCTCGCCGGCGGCGCCTTCCTCGAGTACGGCGCCTTCGCCAAGGCGGGCGCCGAGGACCCCGAGGCCGCGCGGCTCGCCGCCCAGCACATCGGCCTCATCGGCATCGAGGCCGGCGTCATGATCACCGTCGCGGCGTCGATGGCGATCCTCTTCTTCGAGATGTCGCGGCCGCCGCGCGAGTCGAAGGGGAACGACGCATGACCTGCGCCTCGCTCCTCGACTGGCTGCCGTCGCACTGGCACTACCTGGTCTACATCGTGTTGATGATGATCGGGCTCTACGCGGTCCTCGCGAAGGGCAACCTCGTCAAGAAGGTGATCGGCCTCAACATCCTCCAGACGGCCGTGTTCCTCTTCTATCTGTCCATCGGGCACATCGACGGTGCCACCGTGCCCGTGAAGTGGCACGACGACGCGGTCTACGAGAACCCCATTCCGCACGTGCTCATGCTCACGGCGATCGTCGTCGGCGTCAGCGTGACCGCCGTGGCGCTCGCACTGATCGTGCGCATCAAGGAGACGTACGGCACCGTCGAGGAGATCGAGGTCCTCGACATCGACGAGCGGGAGACCGCCGAGCAGGAAGGGGATGCGCCCGCATGATCGGCGAGCACCTGCCCGTCCTGGTGGTGGTGGTGCCGTTGATCACGGCGCTCCTCATCCCCCTGCTCACGCGCGCGTGGCGCGGCACGGGGTGGGGGCTCGTCTCGGCATCGCTCGCGTTCTCCGCGTTCGGCGCGATCCAGCTCCTGGTCGAGGTGCTCCGAACCGGCGTGCCCGCGCGGTACTCGATGGGCGACTGGCCGATTCCCGCGGGCATCGAGTACGTCGTCGACGAGCTGAACGGCATGGTGCTCGTCATGATCGCCGTGGCCGGCACGCTCGCGGCGCTGTGGATGCATCAGAGCGTCAAGCGCGAGGTCCTCGCGCGCGCGCGGCGCTCCTACTACACGGTGTTCCTGCTCTTCGCCGCGGGCCTGATGGGCATCACCATCACGGGCGATGTCTTCAACCTCTACGTGTTCCTCGAGATCGCCTCGATCACCTCGTATGTGCTGATCGCGATGGGCAAGCGCAAGCAGGCGCTCTACGCCGGCTTCGCCTATCTGATCCTCGGGAGCCTCGGCGCCACGTTCATCCTGCTCGGCATCGGCCACCTGTACATGGCGACCGGATCCCTCGCGATGCTCGACATCGCGGAGCGGATGGCGAACGATCCGGCGCTCTACTCGAGCAGCGTGGTGCGGACGTCGTTCGCGTTTTTCACGGTCGGCTTTGCCATCAAGATGGCGCTGTTCCCGCTCCATGCGTGGCAGCCGAACGCGTACACCCAGGCTCCCTCCGGCGCCACGATCTTCATTGCCGCCACGGCCACCAAGGTCTCGGCCTACGGGTTCTATCGGATCCTGTTCACCGTCTTCGGACCGCGCTTCCTGCTCGACGAGCTGCCGCAGATCAAGGAGGCGATCCTCCTCATGTGCGTGGCTGCGATCGTCGTCGGTCCGCTGCTCGCCATCCGCCAGAAGGACCTGAAGCGTCTCCTGGCCTACTCGAGCGTGGGCCAGATCGGCTACATCATGCTCGGCGTCGTGCTCTGGAGCGCCGATCAGACCCACCTCGACGGCGCCACCGGCGGGCTGATGCACTTCTGGAACCACGCCGTCGCGAAGGGCGCCCTCTTCTGCGTCGCGGGCGCGCTCGTCTACAAGACGGGCGCCGCGCGCGTGGCCGACCTCGCCGGCATGGGACGGCACGCTCCATGGACCTCAGCGGTCATGACCGTCGCCGGGCTGTCGATGATCGGCGTGCCGCTCACGGCCGGCTTCTGGAGCAAGTTCTATCTCTGCACCGGCGCGCTCGAGGTCGGCCGACCCGCGGCGATCGTCGTACTGCTCGTCAGCTCGCTGCTGACGGCCGTCTACGTCTGGCGCCTCCTGAGCCTGGTCTGGTTCGCGCCGAAGGACGCGGAGGTCAAGGTCGACGGCGAGGTGCCGTGGTCCATGCGACTGCCTGCGCTCGTTCTCGGTGCCGCGTGCCTCTATCTGTTCTTCCAGCCGATCCACCTCGACATCGCCCGGGCCGCGGCGGAAGGGTTCATGAAGTAGATGCCCGCGCTGGCCGACATCCTCCGCGACGCCACGCCGATGTTCAGCATCGGGGTGTGCCTGCTCGCGGTGATCGGCATCGTGCTGGCGCGGCGCTCGCCCAACACGCGCGAGGGCGTCAGCCTCGTCGCGGCGATCGTCAACTTCGGCCTGGTGCTCTGGATGTGGCGCCGGCACAGCGCCGGCGAGGAGATCGCGTACACGCTCGGGGAGATCGCGGCCGGGATCTCGATCGCGTTCCGCGTCGACAGCCTGGGGCTGATCTTCGCCCTCGTGGCCTCGAGCCTCTGGATCGTGAACACGCTGTACTCGATCGGGTACATGCGCTCGCACGACGAGCACAAGCAGACGCGCTTCTTCTCCTGCTTCGCGATCTCGATCGCCGCCGTGATGGGCGGCGCCTTCGCCGCCAACCTGATCACCCTCTTCGCCTGCTACGAGCTGCTCACGATCTGCACGTACCCGCTCGTGATCCATGCCGAGACGGACACGGCCAAGGCGGGCGCGAAGCGCTACGTGATCTACCTGCTCGGCACGTCCATCGGCTTCCAGCTGCCGGCGCTCTTCCTCGCCTGGTTCCTGACGGGCGGCAACCTCGACTGGACGGACGGCGCCCTGCTCGCCGGCAGCGACGCCGATGCCGGGCTGCTGCTGTTCACGTTCGTGCTCTTCCTCTTCGGCATGGCCAAGTGCGGCGTGATGCCCTTCCACAGCTGGCTGCCGGCGGCGATGGTCGCGCCGACGCCGGTGAGCGCCCTGCTGCACGCCGTGGCCGTCGTGAAGATGGGCGTGTTCGGCGTGAGCCGGGTCGTGTTCTCCGTCTTCGGCACGGACCTGATCGGAGACATCGGCGCCGATACGGTGCTCGTCGGCTTCGCGTGCTTCACGATCGTGGTCGGTTCGCTGGTCGCGCTCGTGCAGGACAACCTGAAGCGTCGCTTGGCCTACTCGACGATCAGCCAGCTCTCTTACGTCCTCCTGGGCGTCGGGCTGCTCGTCCCGTTCGCCCTCGACGGCGGCTGGACCTACGACGCCGGGATCGGCGGCCTCGTCCACATCGCCATGCACGCGTTCAGCAAGATCACGCTCTTCTTCGCCGCCGGCGCGATCTACGTGGCGCACCACAAGACGAAGGTCAGCGAGCTGGACGGCATCGGCCGCCGCATGCCCATCACGATGGGGGCCTTCACCATCGGGGCCTTCAGCATGATCGGGCTGCCCCTCACGGCGGGCGCCGTGAGCAAGTGGTACCTCGTGGGCAGCGCCGTCGACGGCGCCTACACCACCGTGCTCGTCGTGATCGTGATCAGCGCGCTGCTCAATGCCGCCTACTTCCTGCCGATCGTCTGGCGCGCCTTCTTCCGGCCCTACACGCCTTCCCCGGACGATCCCGTCTCGGTGGCGGAGGCGCCGTGGCCCTGCGTCGTGGCGTTGTCCGTCACCGGCGTCCTGACGGTCGTGCTCTTCTTCTTCCCGGACGTGTTCGTGGATCTCGCCACGGCCGTGGCGGGTCAGCCAGGGGAGGGGCCGTGAAGGACCACCATTCCCCGATTCCGACCCAGCCGGTGCCGAATCCCGAGGATCCCGGCACGTTCGTGCCCGTACGCGGCGACGGCGATCACAGCACGTGGTTCACGCGCAACGCGAAGCGCATCGTGCTTGCGGTCTGCGTCCTGTCCGCAGTGCTCGTGCTGCTCGACTTCGCGTACGCCAAGCACAGCTACTTCAGGGTCGAGGACGTCTTCGGCTTCTACGGGTTGTACGGCTTCGTCGCCTGCGTGACCCTCGTGCTGCTCGCCAAGCTGCTCCGCCCGCTGCTCATGCGACCGGAGGACTACTATGACGAGTAGCCTCCCTCCGCATGTGCTGCTGATCCTGGGCGCGCTGGTCGTGCCCTTCCTGCGCGGTCGTGCGCGCAGCGTCGCCTTGCTGGCGCTGCCCGTGGCGTCCTTCGTCCTGCTGCTGGGCTTCGACAAGGGGAGCTCGGTCCAGTTCGCTGCGTTCGGGCGCGAGCTGACGCTGATGCGCGTCGACCAGCTGAGCCTGGTCTGGGCCTACGTCTTCCACATCGCCCTGTTCGTGGGGTTGCTCTACGCCCTGCACGTCCGCAGCGCGGCACAACACGTGGCGGCCCTCGTCTATGGCGCCAGCGCCCTGGGCGCGGTGCTGGCGGGGGACCTGATCTCCTTCTGGTGCTGGTGGGAGGTCATGGCGGTCTCCTCCACGTTCCTCGTGCTGGCACGCCGGAGGGCCAAGTCCACGGGCGCCGCGATGCGTGCCCTGATGGTGCAGCTCGTCTCCGGCCTGCTGCTCCTGATCGGCATCGTGCTGCACGTGCACCAGACGGGGTCGATCGCGTTCGACCGCATGACGCCCGCGGGGGGCGGCTCGATCTTCGACCTCGCGTGGAGCGGCGCGGGGACCGTGCTCATCCTGCTGGGTCTCGGCATCAAGTGCGGCTGGCCCCTGGTGCACGGCTGGATCACCGACTCCTATCCGGAGGCGACCCCGACCGGCACCGTCTTCCTCAGCGCCTTCACCACGAAGACCGCCGTGTACGCCCTGGCGCGTGCGTTCCCCGGCGCCGAGGAGCTGATCTACATCGGCACGGCGATGGCCGTGTTCCCGCTCATCTACACCGCCATCGAGAACGACGTTCGCCGCGTGCTCACGTACGCCATGATCAACAAGCTCGGCTTCATGGTCGTGGGCGTCGGCATCGGCACCGACTTGGCGATCAGCGCGGTTGCGGCACTCGCCTTCTGCCACATCCTCTACAAGTCGCTGCTGTTCATGACCACGGGCGCCGTGCTCTTCCGTACCGGACGCGGCCTCTGCACCGAGCTGGGCGGCCTGCATCGCACGATGCCATGGACGACCGGCTTCTGTCTGGTGGGCGGAGCGTCCATCTCGGGACCGCTGTTCTGCGGCTTCGTCGCCAAGGCGCTGATCATGGTCGCCGTGGCGAAGGCCGGGTACGCCACGATCTGGGTGCTGCTCTTGTGCGCCGCCGCGGGCGTGTTCGTCTTCACCGGCATCAAGATCCCCTTCTTCATGTTCTTCGCGCGGGACTCGGGCCTCAGGCCCAAGGAGGCGCCCCGCAACATGCTGCTGGCCATGGGGCTCGCCTCGGCGGCGTGCATCGGCATCGGCATCTTCCCCGACCTGCTCTACCGGCACCTGCCGTACGCCATTCCCGACTACGCCATGCCGTACACGGCTGCCCACGTGATCCAGCAGCTCCAGCTGCTCGTGTTGGCGGCGCTCGCCTTCTGCGCGCTGATGCGGACGGGGGTCTACCCGCCCGAGCTCCGCGCGGTGAACCTGGACGCGGACGTGTGGTACCGGAAGGGCGCCCCGTTGTTCGTGCGGTTCGTCAGCGGGCCGCTGATGACCGCGTTCGGCTGGATCGGCACCTTCTTCCACGAGCGCGTGCCGAACGCGTTGATCTACTTCAGCAAGAACCCCTCGGGCGCCATGAAGCTCGGCTACGACCGCGTGTTGCTTGCCTGGGCCGGCCTCTTCGGCCAGCCGCACCAGATGGACTACGCCCGCGCCCGGCTCGAGACGGACCAAGCCCGCTACCGCGACACCCGCGCCAGCAGCACGTGGCCCATCGGCACCACCGTGCTCTACATGAGCCTCGTCTTCTTCCTCTACCTCATCATCTATCTCTGGCGCGACTAACCAGCGCCCGGCGTGGGCGCGCCATCGATGTACGAAGCACCCTCGTCGACCGGATGCCAGGACCGGCCCGGTGTGCTCGAGGCGTAGGCGACCCGGAACAGCTCGAGGCCGCTCGCGTCGTAGAGCGCCACCGCGTCGCTCGTGTTGTTGAGGCCCAGCGAGCCCGCCGTGGCCGCCTGGGCCTGGCCGTCCGCGTGTCGCGGGGCGAACCCGAGCGGCGTGCCCGAGCCGAAGAGCACCAGCGTGCCGCCCGGCGGCACGACCGTGGCGTTCGGGAACACGTGCCGCAGCGCGGTGGCGTCTTCCAGCGTGCACCCGCTGAGGTCGAGCGGCGTCGTGCGTGCGTTCACCAGCTCGACGAACTCGTCGCCGGCGGTGCTCGCGTACCCGTCGCCGTTGAGGTCGCGATCGGGATGGGGGTGGAGCTCGCCGAGGAACACGTCACCTGGCGCGGGCGCGGCCACGACGCGCACGCGCACGACGGCGTCCAGGGCGCCGTCGACGACGCGAATGGGGATCTCGCGTCCCACGTCCGCCGCGCTCAAGGTGAGGGCCACCGTCAGGCGATCGGCGCGCCAGGTCAGCAGCGTTCCGATCTCGTCGCCGTCCGTGCCGAAGCGGATCTCCGGCGCGGTCCCGAACGTCGCGCCCGTGATGTCGATGCGCGTCGGCTCACGTGTGCCCCCGTCGGGCGCGACGGCCGTCGGCGAGGCCACGAGCCGCGGCGGATCGGCGACGTACGTGAACGCTTGCGCCAGCTCCACGCTCAGGCCGGCGCCGGTGACGCGCACGTCGCGCACGCCGAGGGTCTGTGTGCACGGCAGCCGCGCGACGACGAGCGTGTCGGTCTGCACCTCACCGCGGGCGATCGTGTCGCCGAAGGCCACGTAGACCGCGCCGCCGGCGGCGAGGGCATCGAAGCCGCGGCCCTCGAGCTGCACCAGGCGCCCGCCCGCGGCCGAACCCGTGGCGGGCACGACCGCCGTGAGCAGGGGCGGCGTTGCGAGGTCCGTCGCGGCCGGCGATGCGGCACCGCCGCCGCAGCCGGCGAGGCACAGGAGCAGGAGCAAGCAGAGCGCGCGTTGCATGGGATCACCTCCGGGGCGTTGCTCCTACCTCGGTCGAGCGTGCCCGCCGGTCACGCTCTTGCGAGCGGTCGGACGGCCGTGGTGGAGTGGCGCCATGGGATGCGGGAGGCGCAAAGCGGCCGGTCTTGTGCTCGGGAGGGCGCCCGTCGTGCTCGCCCTCCTGTTGTGTACGGCCTGCGGCGACGGCGACTCGAGCGGCGGCTCCGAACGGGTGTTCGCCACGAAGGACGGCAGCGTGGAGTTCGTGTTCCCCGGCGATTGGTCGGAGAGCGCGAAGGAGCATCCCTACGACCTGCAGTGCTTCTCGGCGCTGATCCAGATGACGACCGGCGTGTTCGTCTATACGGAAGAAGATCTCGCCGAGGACGAGCCGCCGGAGGTGTTGCTCGATCGCCACGTCGACGAGCTGCGCTCGCTGCGCAAGCAGTTCGAGCTCCTCACGCCGGCCACGGTCGTTCGCGAGGGCGACAAGAAGCTCACGACGCTCGTCTACTCGGGGGTGCGCAGTCAGTACACGAACATCTACCGCATCACGCTGATCGAGTTCGCGGCGCAGCCACGCCGGCCGTTGGTCGCCATGCAGTCGGCCCTGCCCGAGAACTGGCCCAAGCACGAGGCGATCCTGGCGGCGATCACCCGCTCGGCCCGCCTGCGCGAAACCAGGTGACGTCGCGAGCGGGCGCGGTTGCCGTGCGCCCACGCTGCGCTACGGTGCCGGTGTGTCCCTCCGCACGGCATCTGCCTCCGCGATCCTCGCCCTGCTCGTCGGGGTGCTGTTCGCATGTGGCGGTGGGGGTGGCGGCACGGGCGGCGGCGGTAGCGACGTTCCTGTCGCCCCTGGGACGCCGGATCTCGGCCCCGGCGCGAACCTGAACGGCTACCCGCTCTTCCCCGCCGACAACCCGTGGAACACACGCATCGACGGTCTGCCCGTCGACCCGGCCAGCGACACGTTGATCCAGAGCATCGGCGCCGACGACCCGTTCCATCCCGACTTCGGCGCGAACTGGAACGGGGGGCCGTTCGGTATCCCGTACGTCGTCGTCTCCGGCAGCCAGCCCGGGGTGCCGATGACGTTCACGTACGCCGGCGAGAGCGACCCCGGGCCTTATCCGATCCCGCCCGGCGCGCCGATCGAGGGCGGCCCGGCCTCGAGCGGGGACCGCCACATCCTGGTACTCGACCGCGACAACCACCGGCTCTACGAGGTCTTCGCCGCCTACCCCGACGGGAACGGCGGCTGGTCGTGCGGGAGCGGGGCCGTCTTCGACCTCACCTCGAACGCGCTGCGCCCGGACGGGTGGACGTCGGCCGACGCCGCCGGGCTGCCGATCCTGCCCGGCCTCGTACGCTACGACGAGGTCGCGGCGGGGGAGATCCCGCACGCCCTGCGCTTCACCTGCCAGGTGACCCGGCGCGCCTACGTGCATCCGGCGACCCACTGGGCCAGCAGCAACACGGATCCCAGTCTGCCGCCCATGGGCATGCGGGTCCGGCTCAAGGCCAGCTTCGATGACGCCGGCTTCCCGCCCCAGGCGCGCGTAATCCTCACCGCGCTCAAGCGCTACGGCATGCTGCTCGCCGACAACGGCAGCGACTGGTACGTCTCCGGGGCGCCCGATGCCCGCTGGGACGACAGCCAGCTGAACACCCTCAAGACCCTCCGCGGGAGCGACTTCGAGGTCGTCCAGATGGGGCCCCTCACCACGCCCTGATCCGGCGCCGGCCGGGCGCCCGGGCAGGACTGAGGGGAGCGCCAGGGGCCCCCTACACTCCTCGGATTCAGGGCTGCTCCCGGCACGGGAGCCCGAACAGGAGGGTGTGGAGCATGCTGCTTCCGGATGTCGCGATCGCACTGCCGCAGGAGGCGCTCTGGGCGCTCGCCGCCGGTGCCGTGGGCCTCGTCTTCGCGCTGGTCACCGCCAAGAAGGTCATGGCCGCGGACCGCGGCAACGAGCGGATGATCGAGATCCAGGACAACATCGCCGTCGGCGCGATGGCGTTCCTGAAGCGTGAGTACCGCGCGCTCTCGATCTTCGTGCTCGGCGTCGCGATCATCCTCGCCGTCGCGCTGCAGAAGGAGGGCATCGAGAGCCTCGGGCCGCTGACGGCCGTGGCCTTCGTGGTGGGTGCGCTCTGCTCCTCGATCTGCGGCTTCGGCGGCATGAAGATCGCCACCGCCGCCAACGCCCGTACCACCCAGGCGGCGACGCGCTCCTTCAACGAGGCCCTGGGCGTCGCCTTCCCCGGCGGCGTCGTCATGGGCATGCTCGTCATGTGCGTCGGCGTGCTGGGCCTGACCGGACTCTTCTACCTCTTCACGAGCATGGCCGGCAATGTCGGCGACGCGGCGACGATCATCGCCGGCTTCTCGATGGGCGCCTCCTCGATCGCGCTCTTCGCTCGTGTGGGCGGCGGCATCTACACCAAGGCCGCCGACGTCGGTGCGGACCTGGTCGGCAAGGTCGAGGCGGGCATCCCCGAGGACGACCCGCGCAACCCGGCCGTGATCGCCGACAACGTGGGCGACAACGTCGGTGACGTGGCCGGCATGGGCGCCGACCTCTTCGAGAGCTTCGTGGGCGCGCTGCTCGGCTCGATCGTGATCGCGCTCGCCACCTTCAGCGAGGAGAAGGTCCAGACCGCCGCGGTCGGCTTCGTCTTCGCCTCGATCGCCGCCGGTGTCCTGGCCTCGATCATCGGCGTCTTCGCGGTGCAGGTGAAGGAGGGCGGCGATCCCCAGGCCGCCTTGCGCAAGGGCACGATCGTCTCGGCGGTGCTCTTCGCGGTGCTGATCTTCCTGATCGCGAACCTCATCTTCGGCGGCATCGACGGCGCGGACACGATGAAGTGGGCCATCGCCATGGCGGTCGGCCTGGCCTGCGGCATGGGCATCGGCTTCACGGCCGAGCACTACACGTCCGGCAAGGTCGTCGAGGAGCTCGCCGAGCAGAGCGACAACACGGCGACGAACGTGATCGCCGGCATCGCCATCGGCTTCAAGTCGGCGATCCCCGCGCTCCTGATCATCGCCGTCGCCGTCCTGGCCGGCTACCTGCTCGCCGGGATGTACGGCGTGACGCTCGCCGCCGTCGGCATGCTCGGCACGCTCGGCATCACCGTGGGCGTCGACGCCTACGGCCCGATCGCCGACAACGCCGGCGGCATCGCCGAGATGGCGCACCTGCCCCCCGAGGTCCGTGAGCGCACCGACGCCCTCGACTCGGCCGGCAACACGACCGCCGCGATCGCCAAGGGCTTCGCCATCGGCTCGGCGGCGCTCACCGCCCTCGCGCTCTTCGTTGCCTACAGCGCTGCGCTCACCGAGCTCGGGTGGGACCTCTCGCTCAACATCCTCGATCCCGTGGTGCTCGTCGGCCTGTTCATCGGCGGTGTCGTGCCCTTCATGTTCTCGGCGGACACCATGAACGCCGTCGGCCGCGCCGCCGGTGCGGTGATCAAGGAGGTCCAGCGTCAGTTCCGCGAGGTCCCCGGCCTCAAGGAGGGCAAGCCCGAGGCCAAGGCCGACTACGCCAAGTGCGTGGACATCACGACCGCCAGCGCGCTCAAGGAGATGATCCGCCCCGGCATCCTCGCCGTGGTCATCCCCGTCGCCGTCGGCTGCTTCCTGGGCCCCAACGCCCTCGGCGGCCTGCTGGCCGGCTCGCTCGTCGCCGGCGTCCCGCTCGCGATCATGCTCGCGAACGCGGGCGGCGCTTGGGACAACGCGAAGAAGCACATCGAGAAGACCGGTGGCAAGGGCACGGAGCGTCACAAGTCGGCCGTCGTCGGCGACACCGTGGGCGATCCCTTCAAGGACACCTCGGGTCCCTCGATCAACATCCTGCTCAAGCTGATGGCCGTCATCTCGCTCGTCTTCGCGCCGCTGATCGTGACGGTGTTCGAGATGATGCCCTGGTTCGACACGTTCAAGTAGGGCGCGGGGTGTCCACTCGGGGCGAGCCCCGAGGATCGGGAATTCCCCCGACGTAGACGGAATTCGGGTCCGCTGCCGCCCAGGCGCGGAGTTCCGGGGTGAGGCCGGACCGGCACGCGGTGTGTGTACGCCGCGCGTCCTTCCCGGCGACACCCCGGCCGGTGCTTCGGCCGCCTCGGAACGTCATGTCCCCGATCCGCTCCCTCTGCCTCTGCGTACTCGTCTCGACATCCCTCGCCCTGGCCGCCTGCGGTGGTGGTGGAGGCGGGGGCGGCGGCCCGGCGGTCGACCAGCTCGGCGTCGCGCCGACCGAGACCCTGGTCGTCACGAACCTCGACGACAACGGCCCCGGCTCGCTGCGCCAAGCGGTCAACGACGCCCTCCCCGGCGCCTGGATCGTCTTCAGCGAGCTGCTCGCGCCCGGGACGATCACGCTCCTGAACGAGATCCCGATCGACAAGCCGGTCGCCATCGGCGGTCTGGCCGGCGACGGATCGCGCTTCCAGCTCGACGGCGACAACGCGAAGCGGATCTTCAATGTCTGGCCCGGCGCCCACCTCTGGCTGAACGACCTCGTCCTGCTGAACGGCCAGGAAACCGACGGCGGTGCCATCTATGTCGAGGAGGCGCAGCTCACGGTGCACCGCACCCACTTCGCCGGCCACGACGGTCTGGACGGCAGCGGGGGTGCCATCAACGCCCGGGACAGCGACGTGAAGGTCTTCGACTCGTCCTTCATCGCGAACTCGGCGCTGTCCGCCGGCGCGATCGCTGCGTTCGAGAGCCAGCTTCGCGTGACGCGCAGCTCGTTCTTCCTCAACACGGCCACCGGCGGCGGGGCGGGCGCCATCGGGCTTCGCAACTCGAGCGCCACGATCGTGAACACGTCGGTGATCAACAACATGGCCGTCGTCTCGGCGTTCGCCACCGGTGGCGGGATCAGCATCGTGACGAAGAACCCGGGCCAGCAAGCGTCGCTGCGTGTCTTCAGCTCGACGTTCACCGGGAATCAGGCAGCCCTGAACGGCGGCGGGATCTCTGCCATCGAGCAGGACGGCTCCCCCGTGTACGTGGAGGTCTATCGCTCGATCCTGGCCGAGAACGGTGGCGGCCCGGAGCCGGACTTCGCCACCTACGGTGGCGTGACCGTCGCCAGTGGGCAGAACATCGTCGGCGTCGGAGACAACCTGCATCTGTGGAACGGCATCGGCGGCAACGTCGTCGGCGACGCGTTCTCGCCCGTGGACCCGCTGCTCGGCCCCGTCGTGGGCGATCCGCTCGCCCGCATGTATCGCGTGCCGCTCGAGCTCTCGCCTGCGGCGTCGGCCCTCGCCGGCGGCACGGTGTTCGGTCCCGAGGGCGTGCACCTCTTGCTGGACATGCGCGGCCAGGTGCGCAGCCCGGCGGCGCCGAACGAGATCGGCGCCATCGAGCGCAATCCCTAGCTTCTGACTACGCGGCGCCCCAGCGCGCGGCCGCCTCGGCGACGCGTCGCCCCAGGTGCTCGGCCGTCTTGCGGTCGGCCTCGGGCGGCGCGACGTCGGGGCCCTCGTCGGCGTTCGACTGGGCCATGGCGCCGGAGAAGCACCCGACGCGGTTGAGGTCCTCGGGCGTGCCCGTACTGCTGTTGTTGCCGGGCATCAGGTCGAGACCGACCCACACCATCTGGTGCTGCATGGCGAAGATGAAGATGCCCTGCAGCGTGTTCAGCTTGTCGCCACTCCAGCTGGCGGAGTTGGTGAAGCCGGCGGCGATCTTGTCCTTCCACGCGGCGCCGAACCACGCGCCGGAGCTGTGCTCCATGAACTGCTTGAGGACGGCGCTCGCCGAGCCCATGTAGGTCGGACACCCGAAGACGATGGCGTCGGCCTGCATCAGCACGTCCCACTCGGGCCCGTACTGGTGGTCGACCGGCGCCTTGAAGTCCTCGGCCGGCAAGAGGTGCACCTCGGTGCCCTCGACGGCCTCGGCGCCCTTGGCGACGTGCTCGGCCTGGACTTTCGTGTGGCCGAAGCCGCTGTGATAGACGACGCAGACGCTGGGCATGGCAGAGCTCCTCGGCCGGTGGGGGACGGGGTCGAAGGGAAAGAGACTAGGCGAGATCGAAGAGCAGGAACTCGGCGTTCTCGCGACCCGTGATCACGAGCTTGCCGGCGTCGCTCGTACGCGCGCCGTCGCCCTGGAAGAGCTTCGTGCCGTTGACGTCGATCGAGCCGCGCGCGACCTGGAGCCAGGCGTGGCGGCGGTGCGGCACGACGTGGGTGACCTTCTGCTTGGGCTTCAGGACCGAAGCGTACATGTTCACGTTGGTCGCGATCTTGACGCTGTTCGAGGCCCCGGTGGGGGAGGCCACGAGCCGCATCCGGTTCTGGCGCTCGGCGACGGGGAAGTGCTTCTGGCCGTAGCCGGGCTTGATGCGCCGCTTGCTCGGCAGCATCCAGATCTGCAGCAGGTGCGTGCTGTCGACCTTCGAGGGGTTGAACTCGCTGTGGTAGATGCCCGTGCCGGCGCTCATGTGCTGCACGAGCCCGGGGCGGATGATGCCGCCGTTCTTGAGGCTGTCCTTGTGCTCGAGCGCGCCGGAGAGCACGTACGTGACGATCTCCATGTCCTTGTGCGGGTGCATGGGGAACCCGCCGCCGCCGGCGATCACGTCCTCGTTGATCACCCGGAGCTGGCGGAAGCCCATGTGGCGCGGGTCGCGGTAGCGCGAGAAGGAGAAGGAGAACTTCGCCTTGAGCCAGCCGTGGTCGGCCGTGCCGCGGTCCTTCGAACGGCGGATGACCAGGCGCGGGGCCTTGGGCGCCGCCTGCGGGGCGGCGAGGGCGTCCTCGATGCCGAGGAACGGGGCGGCGGCAGCCAG
>JASJAY010000161.1 GCA_030066775.1 Planctomycetota bacterium | reverse complement strand
GCCGGGTTGCCGGAGACGCCGCCGAAGCTGTGGCGCGCGCCCTCGATGATCGTGAGGTACTTGTCGCCCTTCGGCGCGTAGGTGTACGGATCCGTGCGCCAGGTGAACGGGCGACCGCCGCGTCCCGTGTCGAGCGTGCCGGTGAGCACGTACATCGGTCGCGTGATGCCTTCCCAGGTCGTCTCGTCGAAGAGCTCGCCCTTGCCCTGGCCGGAGAGCACGAAGAACGCCTTCGGCCGCGCGTCGCCGTGGACCGTGCGGCCCTCGGCGCCGACCGTCGCGCCACCGCCGACCAGCATCGTGGTGTGCGCGCCGTAGGAGTGGCCGCCCATGCCGATGCGCTTCGTGTCGATCGTGCCCGTGAAGCCCTCCAGGCGTGAACCCAAGGTCTCGAGCTGGTCGAGCAGGAAGCGCACGTCCAGAGGCCGGTTCTTCCAGTCGCTGAAGCCGCGCGCGCGGTCGGCGCGGGGAAGGAAACGCGAGTCCGAATGCGTCGCCTGCACGACGACGTAGCCGCGGCTCGTCCAGTGCTCGACGAGCGGCCCGTATGCGTCCTTGCTCCCGCCTAGCCCGTGCGACCAGACGATCACGGGGAACGCCGCCTTCTCGGTGGGATAGGTGACGCGGACGTCGAGCGTCTTCCCGCGTGTCTCGTCGGTCAGCGCGAGGCTCACCTGCTTCACGGTGTAGCGGCCCGCCGCGGCGAGGCGCGCCACCTCCGGCGACGTCCCGGTGGTCGGTGCCGCTGCCGCGGGCGCCTCGACGGTGGGGGTGGTGACCGCCTCGCCGCGCACGTGCTTGGCGAAGAAGGCCTTGATGGCCGCGCGCAGATCCGGCGCGTTGAACGCGCGTCCGCCGTGTCCGGCCCGCTTGCGCACCATCAGCTCGGCCGGCACCTCGGCCGCGTCCAGCAGGCGCGCCAGCGTCTCGCTCTGTGCGAGCGGCACGAGGCGATCCCGGTCGCCGTGGGCGATCAAGAACGGCGGATCGTCGGCGGTGACGTGCGTCGTGGGACTCGCCTGCCGCGCCAGCGCCTCGTCGCCGTCGACCAGAGCGCCGACCGCGCCCTGCTTCGTGAACGGCGCCGGCGTGCCGTCGGGGTTCGTGCGCATGGTCAGCAGCTCGGCCGGACCGAACTGGTCGTAGACCGCCTGCACGCGGCTCGACTGATCGAGGTTGCCGCCGACGGTTCCCTCGAGCGCCTTCACGCCGCCGCTGGTGCCCATGAGCGCCGCCAGGTGGCCGCCGGCGCTGCTGCCGCCGATGCCGACGCGCGTGGCGTCGAAGCCGTACGTCGCGGCGTTGGCGCGCAGCCAGCGCAGGGCGCCTTTCACGTCGTGGATCTGCGCGGGGAAGATCGCCTCGTCCGTCAGCCGGTACTCGATGCTCGCGACGGCGTAGCCCTCGGGCACCAGCCAGCGGAACTGGTTGTTCTTCTTGTTCCCGCGCCGCCAGCCGCCGCCGTGCACCCAGAGCAGGAGCGGGGGCTTGGCTTCGGACGCGGCCGGCAGGTAGAGGTCGAGCCGGAGCTCGCGCTCGCCGACCTTGGCGTAGACGAGATCCGTGAGCGTGCGCGGCCCGGTTTCCTCCGCCTGGGCGGGGACCGCGGGAATCAGGAGGGCGAGGGCCAGGACGATCGGGACGAGGCGCTGCATGTGTGTCTCCGCCGCCTTGGAACCCCGTGAGCGAGCCTCCGGTTGCGCACGAGGCCTTCCGGGACGCCGGCCCCGTCGCGTCGTCTGCTACCCTCTGGGCATCGGAACCCCCGATGGATGGGAGGCCGCGATGACGCGATGGCCCACACTCCTGGCGCTCGGCGCCGTGCTCCTGATGGTCGCGCCGGTCGACGCTGCGCCGGAGAAGACCGAGCCCACGGCGAAGACGGTGGAGCTCACGTACAAGGCCTACCGCCGCTGGAAGCTCCAGCTGCCGGCCGAACGCTTCCGTCCCGTCGGGTCGACGCTCGAGGTCGCGGGCGCCAAGACGCCCTTCGCCATGCGCGTCGAGGGGGATGCGCTCGAGGTCGACACGAACGGCGACGGCGCCCACGACGTGACGGTCGAGGGCGACGACGGCTTCGTCGCGTTCAAGACCGACGGCGAGACGCCGGTCCGCTATGCGCTGCGCCTCGTCAAGGGCAGCGCGGGCTGGGCCGCCGCGCCCGGCTGTGCCCGCGTCGGCACGATCGAGGGCGTCAAGGTCCAGGTCATCGACCAGGACGGCAACGGCACCTACGGCGACGTCGGGACCGACGCGCTGATCGTCGGCGGGAGCAAGGCCGCGGCCTACCTCTCGAAGGTGATCAACGTCGGCGGGTCGCTCTACACGATCGACATCGCCAAGGACGGTAGCAAGCTCACCTACACGCCCTACGCCGGCAAGGCCGGGATGCTCGACCTGATCAGCGAGCACGAGTCGAAGACGAAGGTGCTCACCGTGCTGGTGCGCAGCCAGGACGGAACGCACTGCTTCGATCTCGCCCGCGCGCCCGAAGGCCTCCGCGTTCCCGCGGGCACGTACGAGCTGGTGGGGGGCACGCTCGGCCTCGGCGCCGCGCGCGTCGCCTTCACCACGGGCCGCGCGAAGCCCATCGCCGTTCAGGCCGACGAGACCACGCGCCTCTCCTGGGGCGGTCCCTTGCGGGCCGAGTACCGCTACGCCCTGACGACGAGCGAGGTCGCCTTCCAGCCGGACCAGATCTGGTACTACGGCAAGGCCGGTGAGCAGTACACGACCTGGGCGCCCTTCGGGAAGTCGCCGGAGTTCGTGCTCGTAAGCACGAAGACGAACGACGAGATCGCCAAGGCGATCTTCACCGGGTGCTGAGGCGACGGCTTCGGACCGGCCGCCGTGAGCGTGCCGAGCGAACCCTTCGAGGTCCGCATGACCGTCGACACCTGGGCCTTCGGCGTGGTCGAGGGCATCGCCCTCAAGTAGCCGCAGCCCGCGCGGCCTCGCCAGCTAGGTCGTCTCCTGCTGCTCCACGTACACCTCCCCCGGGGGCGGCTCGCCCGTGGCGCCGCCGCAGGCGGTGAGGAGCAGGAGGGCCAGGGCGAGCAGGAGCAGGGGGCGCATGCGGGGAGGACGCGGCGGGCCGCCGGAACTTGCCGCCATGGGCCCCCGGCGCCCGCGGGATTCCGGTACCTTTGGACCCCCGCTTGACCGCCAGGGAGATGCCGTGCGGACCCCCAAGAATTGCTGGTTGGCCCTGGCCGCGCTGTGCGTCCTCGCGCTGGTGCCCGCCGCCGTCTCGGCCGACGACGTCGGCCCGGCCGCCGAGACCCGCGGCGCGCGCATCCCGACGAAGGTCGTCGCCGGCAAGCTGGTGATCTCCTGCGACCTCTCGACGCGCTTCCGGCGCGTGCCCGTGAACCTCTTCGTCGAGCTCGACACGCCCTGCGGGCTGCAGCTCCACAACCAGGCCGCCCAGGGCATCCGCGCCGAGAACCGCGACGGCTCGCCCAACGAGATCACGATCCACCTGCCGGACCTCGACATCAAGGTGCCCAAGCGCGAGCACGGCCCGACCGAGACCTACGAGGACTTCACCAAGCTCCACGCGGACAAGATCGGCGAGGTGGCGCTCGTCGGCACGATCGGCCAGGAGATCCTGAAGCAGTACTTCCTCGCCTTCGACCTCGGCTCCGGCTTCATGCGTATCGCCCCGCCCAACGCCCAGGGCACCGAGGCCGAGGCGGAGGACGGCGTCACGGTCACGCCGATCACGCTCAACAACGACCTCGTGTGGCTGCCGGTCAGCTACGCGAACGGCAAGCCCGCCGCCCTCGCCGTCGGCAGCGCGACCTACGACACCGTGCTGGACGAGCAGGTGTGCGAGGGCTTCGGCAAGCCCGCCGGCAACATCGGCGCGCTCAAGCTCGGCACGCTCGACCTCGGTGCCTACGTCGCGTTCCGCCCCGAGGAAGTGGCGCACGTCCATCCCGACGGCGTGGCCGGCGTGTTGGGCTTGAACCTGCTCGAGCACCTGCGCGTCGAGATCGACCGCGTGAACCGCTGGGCGCGCATCACGCCCACCAAGGAGGCGGACTATCCCGAGCAGGACTTCGCGTTCTTCGAGGCCCGCGTTGCCGACGAGGGCGACGCGATCGAGGCCTACCTTGAGAAGTACCCCGACGTCCGTCTATCGAACGAGGCCGCGCACCTCTTGATCGATCTGCGCCTCGACGAGGACGCCGAGGCCGATGTGTTCGAGCGCGCAATCAAGTGGGTCAACAAGACGTACGCCGAGGACCTGCGCGCCACGGCCATGGTCGACCTGATGAAGACGCTCGGCGACGCCGGTCGCACCGACGCCGTCATCACGGCGGGCGAGCTCGGCATCGAGTCCGGCCGCAAGGACCGCTATCCGGACGCGGTGCACAAGATCCACAGCAAGCTCGGCGCGATCCAGCTCGAGCGCGGCGCCGACCGCAAGGCGTGGAAGCACCTGCTCTCGGCCGCCTTCGGCATGCCCGAGGACGGCCTCACCAACCTCAACCTCGGCCGCTACTACGAGAAGGTCGGCCGATACCGGCGCGCCTACTCGCGCTACGTGCAAGCCGTGATCAAGCCCGAGAGCGGGCCCGCTGCCGCCGACGGCCTCAAGCGCCTGCAGGACAAGGTCTCGGGCGAGGAGCGCTACTCCGTCGACCTCGTCGAGCGCTTGATCGGCGGCAAGGTGCTCAGCTTCGGCGCCGCGACGAAGTACAAGGCCGACAAGGCCAACGCCTCGAACCGCACCGTGCTGCTCGAGTTCTTCACCAACGCCCACCTGCGGCCGGCCATCGGCGGCGCCCTCGGCAACGAAGGGCTGATGCAGCACTTCCCGCGCGAGAACGTCGCGATGCTGGCCTACCACCTCCCGGCGCCCGAGATGGAGCCGATGGTGACCCAGCTCGCGATCGACACCGCGCGCGAGTTGAAGGTGCGCGGGCCGTTCGTGCACCGCGTCGACGGGCTCGTCGAGGGGCCGGGCGCCGCGCGCGCCCACCAGCGCGAAGCGCTCTACAACTACGTGCGCCGCCAGATCCTGCAGTCGCTGCCGCGCAAGAGCGACTACACGATCGACGTCACCGCGACGCTCGACGGCGACGTCGTCAAGGGCACGGTCACGGTCAAGGGTCCGTACTTCCCCGGCAACGACATCAACATCGTCGTGGCCGAGCGCGGTGTGCTCTTCCCGGGCAAGAGCGAGATCGTGATCCACCGCATGGTGGTGCGCGGCGCCGCGACGAAGGACGGCAAGCCCGTGCGCTTCAAGCCCAAGAAGGGCCAGATGGTCGTGCCGTTCGAGGTCAGCCTGAAGGCGCTCTCGGACGCGAACCGCGCCTTCCTGGATCGCATCGAGCAGGACGGCCAGGGCAGCACCAGCCGCATGTCGATGGAGATCGACCCGGGCCAGGTCACGATCGTCGCGTTCCTGCGCGGCTGGTCGGGCGAGGTGCACCAGGCCGCGCAGGTCGAGCCCGAGGGCACGGAGGAGGCGCGCCGGTGAGCGATCTCCCCCGCACCGACGCAGCGGGCCTCCGCGCCCGCCTGGACGCGCTTGCCGACCGCGGGCGCGCGCACATCGAGGGCGCACGCCGGCGTCGCGGCCTCGCCGCGGCCGTGAAGCGCCTCTTGCCGATGCTGCTCGTCGTGCCCGTCCTCGTGTTCGGGATCCAGGTCACGCAGATGCTGCACGGCACGGCGCGCTGGGACGTCAACGGCTGGGTGGTGCTGGGCGTCATGGGGCTCTTCGCCGCGGCGTGGATGCTCGGCGAGCACCTCCTCTTCGACCGCGCGGCACCGAGCCGCCGCGCCGCGCTCGGTCTCTTCGATACGGAAGGCCGCTTCGCCGATCGCCTCAACGCCGCCGACGCGTTCCTGGACGAGCCCGCGCCGGGCGCCTTCATGCAGGCCGCCATCGAAGACGCGGAAGCGTTCGTGCAGCAGGCAAACACCGTCCGGCTGCCGGCCCAAGCCGCGACCTTCCCGCCCGCGTCGGACGTGCTGCGCTACGTCGGCGCGGCGCTGCTCCTGTGCCTCTTCGTCGGACTCGTGGGGGAGCCCACGACGGCCGGCCTCGCCACGGTCGACGAGGGCGCCATCACGGCCGACGCCGACGGGGCCCGCGACAGCGGCGCCCCGCCGCCGCCGAACGATCCCGTTCGCGATCCCACGCCGAAGGCGGCCGACCCCGAGACAGAGCGCCCGCGCGACGGCAGCAGTGACGCCAAGGAGATGAAGCGCGCGCCCGCCGAGCTCGACGAGGACGCCAAGAAGACGGAAGGGCGCACCAGCGCCGGCCAAGCCTCTGACGCCGAGAGCACCAGCGGCGCGAACGACGCGCGGGGGGCGCCGACCAACCAGGGCCCCTCCGCCAAGTCGGGCAAGAAGAAGAAGCCCAAGGCCACGAAGAAGCCGCTCGACAAGAAGCCCGCCGAAGCGAAGAAGCAGGAGCCCAAGCAGATGGACGCCGATCCGTCGGGCTCCACCTCCGGGCGCGGCTCGTCGAAGGGCTCGAACAAGAACCCCGTCAAGACCGACTGGAAGAGCAAGGACCAGGTCGATCCCGACGAGGAAGACGAGATCGAGGACGACGAAGAGGTCGAGGACGAGGAGTCCGAGTCCGAAGCGCGCGGCGGTATGCAGCCCAACCTGCGCGACCGCAAGCCGCCCGTCAGCCGCGACCTCACCATCGGCTTCGGCAACCAGCCGAGCCCCGACGCCAACGGTCGCGGCGGCCCCTCCGAGCAGAAGAAGTCGCGCGGCACCGCGTCGCTCGTTCTCGGTGTGCCCATCCCCGACCGGGTGAAGGGCCAGCCCAACCCGGGCAAGACCAAGGTGACCCAGGAACGCGTCGAGCCGCGCCGCGAGACGGCGAAGCCCGTCGCCGCCGGCGCGCGCACGCCGCGCAGCACGCCCATCGGCCGCGTGGCCGAGCCCTCCTTCGCGCCCTGGATGCGCGACCTCATCCGGAGCTACTTCCTCACGCTCCGCTCCAAGGCCCCAACCAAGAGATCCCCATGACGACGAAGAAGCCGACCGCGGCCCAGGCCAAGAAGGCCGCCAAGGAGTTCCAGCAGACCTACACCGCGATCCGCGACGAGGTCTGCAAGGCGATGGTGGGGCAGGAGCCCGTGATCGAGGGCGTGCTCACCGCGCTGCTCGCCGGCGGCCACGTGCTGCTCGAGGGCGTGCCCGGCCTCGGCAAGACGCTGCTCGTGCGCTCGCTAGGCGAAGCGGTCGACCTCGAGTTCAGCCGCATCCAGTTCACGCCCGACATGATGCCGGCCGACATCATCGGCACGCAGGTGCTGGTGGAGCGCAAGGGCGGCGGCCACGAAGTGCGCTTCCAGCAGGGCCCGCTCGTCGCGAACCTCGTGCTGGCCGACGAGATCAACCGCGCGACGCCCAAGACCCAGTCTGCGTTGCTCGAGGCGATGCAGGAGCAGCAGATCTCCGTGGGCACGGACCGGATCGATCTCGACCCGCCGTACTGCGTGATGGCCACCCAGAACCCGGTCGAGCAGGAGGGCACGTACCCGTTGCCCGAAGCGCAGCTCGACCGCTTCCTCTTCAAGCTCGTCGTGGGCTACCCCGAGGAGCACGAGTACCACGAGATCCTCGGCCGCACCGTCGGCGCCGACGACGTGACGCTCGAAGCCGTCAGCAGCGGCAAGCAGATCATGGCGATGCGCAAGGTGGCGCGACAGGTGCCCGTCCCGGAGCACGTGCAGGGCTACGCCGTGCACCTCGTCATGGGCACGCAGCCGGGCAGCCCGTACGCACCGGGCACCGTGAACGCGAACGTCGCCCTCGGCTCGAGCCCGCGCGGCGCGCAGGGCCTCATGCTGGCCGGCAAGGTCAAGGCGCTGCTGGCTGGACGCTTCGCCGTTTCCAGCGACGACGTCAAGGCCGCCGCCCTCGACGTGCTGCGCCACCGCGTGATGGTCAACTTCCAGGGGCAGTCCGAGGGCATCACGCCCGACGACATCGTGAAGGCCGTCGTCCAGCACGTGAAGCCGCCGGTGGAGGCCGAAGCCACGGCATGACCCGGAAGCAGCTCAACATCGACGAGCTCTTCGATCCTGCCTTCCTCGACTCGATCAAGACGCTCCGCTACATCGCGCGCCGCGTGCCGCCCGGGGGGCGGCATGCCGAGCAACGCTCGCGCGATCTGGGCAGCGGCATCGAGTTCCGCGACTTCCGGCCGTACGCCGCCGGCGACGACCTGCGCTCGATCGACTGGAACATCTACCGCCGCCTCGGCAAGGTGTTCCTGCGGCTCTTCGAGGAGCTCGAAGACCTGCCGCTGTACGTGCTGACGGACATCTCCGACAGCATGTGGCTGGAGGAGCCGCCGCGCATCGTGCGCGCGCTCCGCACCGCGCTCGCGCTCTCGGCCGTGAGCCTCAACCACCACGACAGCGTCGGGGTCTTCCCGTTCGGCGCCGACCTCTCCGTGCTGGCGCGGCCCCAGGCCGGCAAGCGCCGCCTGCTCCAGCTCGCGACGCGCATGGCTTCGCTCGAGCCCGCCGGGCCGACCGATTTCACGCAAGCGGTGAAGCGCCTGAACGCCTACAAGCTGCGCCGCGGCCTGTGTGCCGTGGTCTCCGACTTCTTCGATCCGCGCGGGATCGACGCCGTGCTCACCGCACTTCGCCGCGTCCGCCACAAGCTGGTCCTCGTGCAGCTCGTGCGCCCCGCCGATCGCGAGCCCGATCTCGCCGGTGACCTGCGCCTCGTCGACTGCGAGACGGGCGAGGCCCAGGACATCTCCGTCACACCGGCCGTCGTGGCGCGCTACCGCGAGGCCTACGCGCGCTTCCAGAACGCGCTCATGGACTTCGCAAGCGAGCGCGGTCATGGCCTGGTCCGCGTCGACGTCGAGCAGCCCGTCGTGCCGCAGCTCGCCCAGCTCTTCGAGACGGGGAGCCTGGTCGTATGAGCTTCGCGAACCTCGGCTGGCCGCTCACGCTCCTCGGCCTCGGCGCTCTTGCCGGCGCGCTCTTCCTGCTGCAGCGCCTGCGCGTGCGCCACCGCGAGGTGCCGGTCGTCACCACGATGTTCTGGCGCGAGGCCGTCGAGGCCGCGCGCGCTCGCGTGCTCACGCAGCGCTTCCGCCACCCTTGGGCCTACGCGCTGATCCTGCTGATCGCGTCCCTCATCTGGCTCGCACTCGCGGGGCCTGAGCGTCGACCGGACGCCGACACGCGTACCGTCGTGCTGCTCGACGGCTCCGCGCGCATGGCGCGCGGGGACCTCTTCGCTCGTGCGAAGGAGGCGACTCTCGACACCGCAGCCGATCTCCCGCGTGACGCGCGCGAGGTCGTGCTCTGTGGCGCGTATCCACGGCGCGTGCTTGCGCCCGGAGAAGACGTCCTCCTGCTGGAGAAGCGACTCGAGGGCATCGAGGCGGACGCCTGCCCGTCCACGCTCTCCGCCGTGCTGCGCCGCATGGCGATCGACGAGTACAACCGCCGCGCTTTCCGGGTTGTGACGGATGCGACCATGTGGCGGGTGCCGGAAGGCATCCCCGCCGATGTGAACGTCGCGAGGGTCCCGCTCGACGCGCGGTCCATCGCAAATCGCGGCATCGTCGCCTTCGGCGTCAGCGAACCCGTGAGCGGCCGTTTCGACGCCGTGGATGTCTACGTCGAGTGGCGAGGCTCGAGTGACGCGCTTGAGTTGCCCCCGGCAGGCCTGGATCCGGACGCTGACGTCGCAATCTACGTCGACAACGAACGGCTGCCGGCTGGGATCGAGACTACGCGGTCTCCACTCCCCGTGGACGGGCGCGACTTCGAACACAAGACACACATGCGGTGGTTCCGCGACGTTCCGGCTGACGGCAAGACGCTGCGCGCCGTCCTGAACAAGGACGATGACTTCGCGTTGGACAACGAGGCCCTGCTCGTGCTCCCCACGCGACGCGTGACGCGCGTCGGCATCGATGCTGCCCTCGTAGAGGTCGTCGGCCCCGTGGTCGACGCCGATCCCGCGCTCGTCCGTGATGACCAGCGGCCCGATGTGCGCGTGGCGCGCGAGTCGACGTTCATCAAGGGCATGGTGCCCATGCGGATGCCCCGACTGGTGTTCGTCGATGAGACCGAGAGCGCGCCGATGCTCTATGTGCAGGCGCCCGGCATCGATGCCGACGGTTCAGACGGCCTGCGTGAGGTCGTCGCCGCGCTGCGGCTCGACGAGATCGACGCGGTGGAGCTCGCGACGGCTGCAGGACGCACAGTCGAGGTCGTGGGGGATGTGGGCGAGGTCCGCGCTCTCGCGTTCTGGGAGACGTTGCTCACCGATCGCTACGACCTCGTGCACACGCGCACGTTCCCGGCCCTGATCGCCCGCTCCCTGCGCTGGCTGGCCGGCGTCGAGTCGTTGGCGCCGTACACGGCGGCCGGCGAGCCAATGAGGGAACGCATCACCGAGCTCGTGGACATGGCGGCGGATCATCGTGCCGTGAACGTGCCCGCGACACCGCCTGTCGCAGGCCGCTACACAGCCGTCCCAGATTTTGTCGAAGCCCTCCTCGCGGCCCCGGAGCTGACGACGCCCGTCGAAACCGCCGTGGCCGATGCGCCCGTGAAGGAGGCCGGCGGGTTCGGCGGCTCGGCCGCCACGTGGCTGCTGCTCGTGGCCTTCCTCCTGCTCTGCTTCGAGTGGGTCCTCTTCCGAACGGAGCGGATCCCCTAGTGACCCTCCTCGCCCCTCACTGGCTGTGGCTCCTGCTGGCGATCCCCCTCGTCTGGTTCGTGCCGTCACGACTCACGGACGTGCGTCACGGCGTGCTGCGCTCGCTGGTGTTCCTGTTCCTGATCCTCGGCATGGCACAGCCGGTCGCGGTGGGGGACAACGCCACGCCGCACGTCGTGTTCATCGCCACGGACGCGAACCGGATCGAGATCGCGCGCGGGCTCGCCGCGAACCGGCCGGATGCACACACGGTGCTCGTGACGCCCGAAGCCGTCGCCGGCTTCGACGAGGTCGTGGAGCTCGACGACGCCGGCTCGACGGCCTTGATCGACCGCGCCCTGGATGCCGCGGCGCGCTCGATCCCCGAGGGAGCCCCCGGTGCGGTCGTGTTGTGCACCCCGGGGCAGTCCCAGACCGAGACCTACGGACCTGCGCTCCAGTCGCTCACGTCGCGGGGCATTCCGGTGCACCGGACGCCGGTCGGGTACTGGCCCACGGCGGTGTGCATGGGCGTCGATGTGCTCGAGCCGTTGCGCGTCGGGCGCACGGCGCGGCTGCGCGTTCGCTTGCGCGAGTTCGATGGCTTCGATGGGGGTGTGCTCAACGGCCCACCGCCTTCCCTCGAGGCCTGGAGTGGCCGGCTCATTGCCACCGTCAACGTGTCCATGTCGGATCCGAGTGCGCTCCTCACCTTCGAGCCGGAGAAGGCCGGCTTCCTCCCGGTCCAGCTCGTCCGCGGCCCTACGGCCGACGGCACCGATCCCCTGGGTGGCGACTACGCCGACCTCGTGCTGCCCGTGCAGGCGCCGGTGCGCGCGCTGTACCTCGGCGAGCGCATGGTGGAGGGCGGCAATCGGCTCTCCGCGCTCGTCGGCCAGGGCGTCTCGCTCGAGACGCGCGCGCTCGACGGCGGGAATCCCAAGGACGTGCTGGACGGCTTCGACCTCGTCGTGCTGGACGACCGCCCCGCGGACACGATCCCCGAAGCGTTCCAGAAGGAGCTCGTCTCCGCCGTGCGCGATCGCGGCATGGGCCTCGTCGCGGCCGGCGGCCGCGCCGCCTTCGGCGCCGGCGGCTGGCACAAGTCGCCGCTCGCCTCGCTCCTGCCCGTCGAGTTCCTGCACCGTGAGGAGAAGCGCGACCCGAGCACCACGCTCGTCGTGATCATCGACACGTCCGGCTCCATGGGGGGCGGTCGTGTGCAGCTGGCCAAGGAGGTCGCGCGTCTCGCGATCCGTCGGCTCCTGCCGCACGACAAGGTCGGCATCGTCGAGTTCTACGGCGCGAAGCGTTGGGCCGCGCCCATCCAGCCCGCCTCGAACAGCATCGAGATCGAGCGCGCCCTCAACCGCCTCAACGCCGGCGGCGGCACGGTGATCCTGCCCGCCATCGAGGAGGCCTTCTACGGCCTCCAAAACGTGCAGACGCGCTACAAGCACGTGCTCGTGCTCACGGACGGCGGTGTCGAGCGCGGCGCCTTCGAGCCGCTGCTCCGCAAGATGGCCGACAAGGGCATGAACGTCTCGACCGTGTTGATCGGTCGCCAGGCGCACAGCGAGTTCCTGGT
>JASJAY010000032.1 GCA_030066775.1 Planctomycetota bacterium | reverse complement strand
CTGCTCGAGGGCGCGCTTCCACGGCTTGTGGTGCTGGAAGAACGGGTCGTTCTTGAGCGCTGAGGTCGCGCGGCGCACGTCCACGTCCTTGAGCGGGTGCGTGGGCAGCTTGTAGTCGAGGATGTCCTGGGGCGTGACGCCGATCAGGCGGGCGCGCGGCACGCAGTAGAACTGGTTGATGTGCGCCGCGTTGCCGCTGCCGACCTTGAGCGTGCGGTAGATGTTGGCGAAGCCGTACGGATCGCAGTCGGTGAAGACGAAGACGGGCAGGTCGTGCTCGTCCGAGAGGCGGCGCAGGAAACGCCGCGTCGCGCGCGACGGCACGCCGCCCAGGTTCACGACGACCGACTGCGTGTCCTTCCACCAGCGGTGGTGGGTGAGGCGCTGGTACATGCCGCCCGTCTCGACGGCGAGCACGAACTTCGCGTCCGTCTCGAAGCGCAGCCCCTCGACGAGGCTGGGCACCGTGTACGAGCCCGAGCCCAGGCGCGAGCAGTCGATCACGATCTCCTCGCCCGTCTGGGGGTCGACGTCGATCACCGTCAGGTGGCCCGTGACCGCGCCGCCGTGCTCCTCGGGGATGAAGCGCAGCTGCTCGCGCGAGACGCCGTGGATCGAGAACATCGCCTCGACGTCGTCCATCACGCCGTCGGACTCGCCCTGGTCCTTGAAGCGCGCGTTGCCCCAGTTGATCGACTGGTAGTAGACCTCACGCTTCGAGGCCAGGTCGTCGATGCCGATCATGTCTTTCGAGAGCGCCATGAACTTCAGCGTCTGCGCGAAGGTGCGGACCGTGTTCACCGTCAGCGTGCGGATGATGCGCTTGCGCCCGATCTCGAAGTAGCCCTTCGTCTTGTGCAGCGAGACGTTGGAGAGGCTTCGCTGGGGCGTCTTGAGCTCGGGGCGCTTGTGGCGCAGGAGCTGCCCGTGGATGCGTTTGGCCTCGCCGACGAGGGCGGCGGTCGTCTCCTCCCCGGTGGCGCGCGCGCCCGGGGCCCACGTGCGCTTCTTGGCCTTCTTGCGGGCCTTCGGCTTGCGCTTGGCGGCCTTCTTCTTGGGCGCCTTCTTCCGCGTGGCCTTCTTCTTCGCACGCGTCGTGCGCTTGCGGGCGCTCGCCTTCTTCTTGCGTGCGGGGGTCTTGCGGCGGCTTGCCTTCTTGCGGGCGGCCTTGCGGCGCGTGGCCTTCTTCCGGGCAGACCGCTTCCGTGTCGCCTTCCTGCTGCGCCCTCTCTTCTTGCGTGCCGCCACCCTCAGCTACCTCACATCGTCCGGCTCTTGCGCAGCGTCTCGCCCAGCACCTTGGTGACGCGCGTCGTCTGGCGGTCCGAGAGCTCCAGCAGGTCCCGGAGCGCTTCCGCGACCGCCGGCAGGTAGGTCGCGATGTAGTCCGTCTTCTTGCGCGCCTGCTCGAGGCGCTTCTTCTTGCGCACGTAGATGCCGAGCCGGCGCCCGCACTCCTGCAGCGCCAGGCGGATCTCCTTGTGGATCTCCTCGTAGGCCGCGACGGCCTCCTTGGACTCGCTCGTGAACGGGACCCAGACGCTGGCGATGTGGACCATGATCACGAGCGGTCCCACGGGCAGGCCGCCGCGCGGCTGCTGCAGGTCGTAGGAGCGCCAGGAGATCGACGAGACGGCCTTCGTCATGGCGCAGGCGCCCTGCTGGTAGAGCAGGGGCACGCGGTTGGCAAAGCGGTAGAGCTTCGCCGTGCCGTCGGCACCGAGCTCGCCGCCGTAGGCGACGCCCGCCTCGATCTGGAACGGGTTGCCGCGGTAGACCGAGGGTGAGCGCGTCACCGTCGTGAAGAAGTCGGCCTCGACCTCCTTCTTCAGGCCGCGCTCGAGCGCCTCTTCGCCGATCGGCGCGAGGCAGTCCGTGGGCGGCGCCATCACGCGCACCGTGTTCATCGCGGCGTGCAGCGCCTCGGCCTCGTTTCGGGCGACCTGCTTGGACCACGCCTTGTCGGAGATGCCCGCGCTCTCGAGGATCGTCTTGGCCACCTTCGGGCTCACGCGGCAGAACTCGCGCTTGAGGAAGGTCGTGACTTTCTTCTCCGCGGTCGTCTCGAGCATCTTGATCAGCGCGCCCAGCTCGACGCCGTAGGGGTGCGGCTTGATCTCTTCAGGCGTCTCGGGCACGTCCTTCACCGCGCGCTTGAAGCGGATCGGCGCTTCCTTTTCGCCGTGGGTGGGGGACGTGAAGTCGAACTGGGCGTGCGGGTTCGCGAGCGCGGTCTGGCGCAGGTACTCGAGCACGCTGCGCGGGCCGGTGGCGTAGCGCCCCTCGAGCTCCAGCTCGATGCGCGTGCCGTTCGGTTGCTTGAACGTCTTGTCTTCGCCTTCGGAGAGCTTCTGCGGGTTGTTGGTGCGCGTGTCGATGGCGAGCTCGAGCACCTTGGCCGGCTTGCGCCGGCTCGTGCGGCTCGTGATGCGCACCGAGCGGCCGGTTGTGAGCTGGCCGTAGAGCACCGCCGCGCTGATGCCGATGCCCTGCTGGCCGCGGCTCATGCGCAGGCGGTGGAACTTCGAGCCGTACAGCAGCTTGCCGAAGATCTTGTTGATCTGGCTCACGACGATGCCAGGGCCATTGTCGGTGACCGTGACGTGGTAACGGTCGCCCGTACCCTTGGGCATCGTGCGCTTGGTCTTCTTCGGCGCCTCGCCCGCCTCCGCCGCCTCGCGCTTGCTCCGCGTACCCGTCTTGACCTGGCGGATCACCACCTGGATGTCGGGCAGGATGCCGGCTTCCTCGCAGGCATCGAGGGCGTTGTCCACGGCCTCGCGCACGACGGTCAAGAGCGCCTTGGACGGGTTGTCGTAGCCCAGCAGGTGGCGGTTCTTCGCGAAGAACTCCGCGACCGAGATCTCGCGCTGGGTCTTGGCCATCTCCTTGGCCGTCATGCGGCGCTTCGGCTTCTTGGCTGCGCGCTTCGTGGCCTTCCCCTGGGCCTTGGGCGCGGGCTTCTTGCGGCTCGCCTTCTTCTTCGAGGCGGCCTTGCGCCGAGCCTTCTTCTTCGCGGCCTTCTTGCGGCGCGCGGGCGCCTTCTTCCGCGCGGCCTTGCGCTTGGCCTTGGCTCTCTTTCGACGTGCTGCCACGTCCGGAATGCTAGGCAGCGGGAGTGACGCTCGCGGCAGGGGCTCTCGCCGGCCCTACTGGTCCGCGGGGATGTCCTCGAGGGGATCGGTGCGCTCTTCGTGGAGCAGGAAGCGGAAGCCGTCGAGGCCCTCGTTGGGGTCGCTCGAGGGCACGCGCTCGACGACGATCCACTCGTCGCGGCGGGTCTCCTCCGTCTTGCCCGTGATCCACATGCCGAAGACGTTGGTGCGCACGTCGAAGTCGCGCGCGAGGTCGACCTTGTTGCGGTTGAGCAGCGCGAGGTTCACGCCATCCAGCTCGTTGACCTGGTTGACGTCGGTGAAGGGCTCGCCGCCGCCGTCGTCGGACTCGGGATCCTCGTCCTCTTCCTCTTCGGGTTCCTCGTCGGGATCGACGGTGCCGCCGCGGCGCTCGATGATCTTGTCGGCGACGTCCTCGTCGAGGCTGAAGATCGCCTGGAGCACGGGCTTTGCAGCCGTGTTGAGGTTGATCTTGCCGGAGCCGTAGACGGTGATGTAGCGGTGCAGGCCCGGGGCGATGTCGTCGCCGTCGCGGAGGTCCTCGAGCAGCCGTTCCTTCTCGAAGCGGTCGCTGATGAAGTGCAGCTCGCCGAGCACGACCATGCGGCTGTCGTCGATCATCTTGGGGCGCGGGATGTTGCCGCGCGGCGTCTCGCCGTTGACCCACTTGTAGATGTCGTCGGCCAGCTCGTCGGCGAACGGCGCGGCGTCGAACTTGGTGTCGCGGCGGTAGAGGCGGATCAGGTCCGCGAGCCGCTTCTTCCAGATCTGCTTCGTCTCGTCGTTGCCCTCGGCAAGGATCGTCAGGTTGAACTTGCCCTGCTCGTCGAACATCTCGGTCGACAGCTGGACCACGGTCTGGCCCATCTGCATGTCGGTCTGCTTGACCTCTTCGCGGTTCCAGTCGTCGTCGTAGCTGTCCGTCTCGTTGTTCGGCGACTCGTACTCGATCTGGGCCAGCACCACCTCGCGCTGCGCGTCGATGGCGTTGTCGAGCAGGAGCTGGTCCGTCACGTTGATCGAGGTCTTGGCCTCGAGCTGGATCTGCCAGGCGAACTCGCCGGCGAACGGGATCAGGATCAGCGAGAGCAGGAGCACCACGAGCAGCGCGATGCCCTGCTCGCCCTCCGAACGGCGCACGCGTCCCACGAGGGCGTGGGCGGGCTCGGCGGTCTTGGGCGTTGCGTTCGTCATGGGCATTGGACGCGGGGTGGGGGCGGGTCTTCCGCCCACGGGCTCCCGATTATGGGTCACTTTGCGGGCGAGACGAGGAAGAGCCGCTCTCGCGTCTCGGTGCCCGTGCCGTCGCGGTGTACGGCGCGGTAGAGCAGGAAGACCTCGTCCTTGCCGTCTCCGTCGGCGTCGTAGGCGTAGCCCTCGATGTTGGCGTAGGCGCCCAGCGGGGGAATCGCGATCTCGCGGCCCTCGGCGGCCCAGCCGCCCTGCTTCGTGCCCGGCCAGATCGTCAGGGTCTTCGGGCCCGTGCGGATCAGGAGGTCCAGCAGGCCGTCGCCGTCGTAGTCGCCGTCCACGACGATCGTCAGCTGGCGCTGGACGTCGATCTGACCGGCGTAGGTGAACAGGATGCGGACGCCCACCTCGGAGGTGACGTTCGCGTCCGGCTCGCTCGCGAACCAGCGCGTGGCGCCCGGCGTGCCGGCGCGGTTGAGGAACGCTCGCGTCTGCGCGCGCACCGTGCCCGAGGTCAACGCGGCGACGGTGTTCTTGCCGTCGATCTCGATCGTCGTCGCGACGAAGTCGAGCCGGCCGTCGGCGTTGAGGTCCACGAAGTCGTGCTCGATGGGATGGCCCGAGAGCCGGAGCACCGTGTTCGCGGGGCCCGGCCTCTGGGCCTTCGTGGGCGGCTTGCCATCGGCGCCCGGCTTTGCCTCGGGCGTCTGGAAGAAGACGTAGCTGGCCTCGAAGTTCGTGCTCGTTCGGTGCACGAGGTCCGGCCGCGCGTCGCCGTCGAGATCGAGCAGGCGCCGGTCGCCGTCGCCGGGCAGGAACGACACGTCGTACGTCGTACGCATGTCGCCGGTCTGCGCGACGAGCGATGTGCCCGACAGCGCCCACAGCGTCGGTGAGGGACCGATCGTGCCGGCCCACGGCCGCGCGCCGAGCACCACCTGCGGATGGCTGATCAACACGTCCGTCGTGTCTTCGAGGAACGGTCCGGCTTCGCTCACCGTGGCGTCGATGTCGACGGGGAAGCGCACCGTCTCGCGGCCTTCGCGAACGAGCTCGAAGCCCGTCGGTGTCGGCAGCAGCAGGCCGCCGCCCTCTTGATAGAGCTCGAGGAACGTGACGCGCTCCCGGTCCGACCACCCGAGATCGCGGCGGCCGACGGTGCCGGGCTGCGCCTTGCTCTGGGCGTTCACGAACAGGAAGCCCTCGCGCCCGAGCGAGGCGAGGCGCGGGCCCGGGTTGCCGGGCGGCGCCACGTCGACGAACGACGCCGTCGGCGGCAGCACGAAGCGCCAGCGCGGCTTGGGCTCCGGCAGCTCCCCCTTCGCGCCGGACCAGACGAGCACCTCGCGGCCTGCGCCGAGCAGGAGGTCTTCCACGCCGTCGCCGTTCACGTCCGCGCGGCGCAGCTGCGAGATCTGGCCGTCGGCTTCGAGCTCGAGCACGTGGTCGTCGGCGTGCACCGGAGGGCTCGCGAGCGCGAGCAAGAGGAGCAGCGGGAGCCAGGCGGCGCGGCGCATCAGCGGCTCCTCTTCGGCACGACGATGTAGAGCGCCGTGTTGCTGCGCACGACGATGTCCATGACGCCGTCGCCGGTGAGGTCCGCCACCAGGCCGTCGGCCACGAGGCCGTCCTTGACCGGCACCTTCGGCATCAGCTTCTCCGCGAAGCCGAGCGGATCGCCGGGGCCCGCGCCCTGCTTGGGCACGGCGCGCAGGATCTCGACGCCGGTCAGGTCGCCGATGTCGAGCAGGTCGGCGAGCCCGTCGCCGTCGAAGTCGGTATCGATCCACGCCGAGCGTGCGAAGACGTTCGACATCGCCTGGCTCAGCGCGTAGCGGCGCTCGACCGTGAAGTAGGGCGTCGTCTCATAGGTCTTCTGCTTCGCGTCGAAGCGGAAGCCCACGTACGTGATCACGGGATCGCGCCCCATCATCTGCGCGAGCAGGTCGGCGAGCGTGCCGCGGATGGAGTCGCCCACGTAGTCCTTGTCGCCGTCGCCGTCGAGGTCGACGAACGTCGGGTGCAGCGCCACGGACTCCGTGTCGATGCGCACGCTCGGCTTCACGAGCTTCGTGAGCGAGTCGTCCATGATCGGACCGGCGTAGTGGAACAACGTCGTGCGCAGCGAGCCGAGCTTGTCACGCCGGCCCGTGATCAGCGTGACGAGCAGGTCCGTCGTCCCATCGCCGTCCACGTCCTCGAGCTGGATGCGCGGCGTGCGCGTCTGCTCCGCCGGCAGGTCCGGATCGGGCGCCAAGAAGGGCAGCGGGATGCGGATCCCGGCCGAGTACGGCGGCGGCGCGCTCATCACCTTCGTCACCTGCCAGACGAGCAGCGTCTCGTCTTCGAGGGCCGTCAGCTCGCGCATGCCGTCGCCGTCGAGATCTGTGGGCACGAGGCGCGGCACGTAGGCGTTGCGCACGAGCAGCTGCTCGTCGGACGTGCTGCCGATGTTCTTCGTCTCGAGGGTGAGCGTCTTGCTCGTCGTGCGCGTGCTCCCGACGACGACGATCTGACCGTTGCCCTCGGCGGCCGGCATCCAGACCTCGTCCTTGCCGTCCCCGTCGAGGTCGGCCACGCCGTCCCAGATCGCGATGCGCCGGCCGATGCCGCGGCGCAAGAGGCTCTTCGTCTCGTGGCGCTTCGTGCGGGGCAACGGCTTCGCGTCGATGCCGACGTCGGTCATGCCGTCCGGCCCCAGGAAGCGGATGCGCATCTCGCCCTTCGGACCGAAGCGCCCGATGCACATCGCGCCCGCGTTCGCGAGCGGCCCGTCGAGGGCGAGCGAGCGGGCGTCCGCCGCGTCGAAGAACGTGCCGCGCTTCGGCGTCGCCTTCGAGCGCAGGATGACGAGGCGCTCGGGGCCCGTCTCTCCGGCCTCGGGCTCGGTCAGCACGACGAGCTCCGCGCGTCCGTCGCCGTCGAGATCGGCGGCGCGCATGGCGCGGATCCGCCCCTCCAGGACGTAGCGGTACTTGCCCGTCTCGAACGCCTCGGCGGGGGCCGGGGGCGCGAGCACGAGGAGCGCCGCAACGGCGATCAGGAGCGGCGTGCGGCGGGCCATCGGGCGGATCCTAACGGCGTTCACAGGAGGCCAACAGCGACGTAATCCGGCGCCCCTCGGCTGGTCGATGGCCGGTTGTGAGGAGAGGGACTGCCAGGGACGGGGGCAGGGCACGTGGCCGGTGCCGATTGGGCACCGCACTGCTCTGCCTGCTCTTTGCCACCGCCTGTGGAGGCGGGGGCGGGCCGACCTCGGCCGGCGTGCCGGGCTCGGGCGCCACCCATCCGGTGGTCGCGGTCGCCTACCAGGCGCTCCCCACCCTCTCCGTCGGGGAGCCGCTCGAGGGGTTCCAGCTCCAGGCCTCGACCCCCACGGGGAACGCGCCGCAGTGGTTCCTTCACAGCGGACAGCCGGCCCCCGGCATCGAGCTCCAGCCGGACGGCGTCCTCGCCGGCACACCCACCCAGGCGGGCGTCTTCGCCTTCGAGGCCCGCGTGGTGGACGGCATGTACGCGAGCGTCATCGGCCTCGCGCTGGCCGTCGACGACTTCGGCCTCTACGTGCGCCGCGGCCTCGTGGCGGGTGACGCCGTGGAGGGCCACACGATCGAGCTCGCCACGGTCGGCGCTGCGGGCGGGGTGACCTTCGACGCTGTCGGCCCCGGCGGCTTCGCCTCGCAGGACCAGACGACGGGGACCGCGACGTACGTGGCGGGCATCGCCGCCCACGTCGGCACGATCGAGTTCATCGCCCTCGACGCCGAGGGCAACGAGGCGCGTCTCGTCCTCGAACTGCGGCCCGACGTGACGGCCGGCTTCGTGGCCGAGTGGGGCGCGACCGATGTCTGGCACCTCGACCTCGACGTGCGCCTCGGCGACCACGACTTCGCTACCGACTTCCACGCCGCGCTCGCCGAGGCAGGGCTGCGCGACAGCGAGAGCACGAGCCTCGTCGGCACAGCGGCCGACCAGCTGGCGGAGCGTTGCGTTCGCGTCGCGCTGCATCGCGAGATGTCGACGTACTTCCTGCGCGAGCCCGATGGTTCGCCGGGCGTGGACGGTCTCGCCATCAGCTTTGCTTACGAGGAGCCCGGTGCGGGGTACCTCAAGCCGACGCCCGGCACGTACATGGGTGGGGGACCCAACCGCTTCAGCGTGGTGGCGTTCTGTGACGGCACGCGCGGTGGCGTCGTGGGCACGGCCTTCGTGGACGACCCGGGGAACCCGCGCCACGAGAACGACACGACGGGCGGCGACGGTGAGTACGGCGTGTTCCTCAACACGATCACGCCCTACTTCAACGGGTCGTGGTCGAACCAGAGCATTCGCTACGACGCCGTCTCCGACGACGACATCGACACGCTGCGCGCGATCCTCTACGGCGAGTCCGTCCACGGCCCGCGCGCCGCGGAGCTCGAGCGCGTCGTGAACGGCTACGGGCGCGCGCTTGCGACCGTCGCGGCGCACGAGATCGGACACAGCCTCGGACTGCTACACACGACGCCGTCGACGAGCAACTCGTTGATGAACGCGTACGCGTCGATCGGACCGCACGCGGAGCCCGCGTTCCTGCCGAGTCGCGTCGAAGTCTTGCGCGCGGTCCTGCCCGGCTTGGGGCGCGGCGGCTGGTCGCCCCTGATGAGCGGTGCACAGCAGAAGACCACGCTCCCGGGTGGAGGCATCGCCGTATGCAGCGGCGGCTGCTGTGAGCTGCGTTTGCCCGTGACCGAAGAGCGATAAGCGCCGCTGCGCATCCTCACGCTTCTGCGTAGCGTTCCCCAAATGTCCAGGTCTCGGCACTTCCGTCTGCATTGGGCGGTTGCGTTCACCGCAGGGTGATCCGATAAAAGGAATGGGCGACGACGGAAACGCAGAGAGGTCTATAGCCGCATGATTCGGCATGTTTCCGTCTCGGTCCTCGTCTTCGTTGCGTCGCTCGGCCTCTCCGCATGCGGCGGTGGCGGCGGTGGGGGTGGTTCCGCAGTCCCCGGCGGCGAAGCCGTCTTCGCATCGCTTTCGATCGACGCGCTGCCGTCCGCCAGCCTCGCCGCCAATCAGACGATGAGTCCGATCGCGCTCACGATCGGCGGTGTCGACCGCGAGGACGTGACCTGGCAGATCGACGCAGGCACGCTGCCGCCGGGCGTCGTGCTCGACGCCGAAGGCACGTTGCGCGGTACGCCCACACGTTCCGGCGTGTACGCGTTCGACGTGCGCGCGACCAACGGTCCCATTGCCGGCGTGAAGGGTCTGGCGTTGGCGGTCGACGCGTTCGGCCTGCACGTGAGCGACGGCCTCTTGGCCGGTGAGGCCGTGGAGGGGCAGCCCTTCGTCGTGCGCGCGACGGGCGGCACCGCACCGATCCACTTCACCGCATTCGGCCCCGGCGACTTCCAGTCGCGCGATAGCGCAGCGGGCGTTGCGACCCTCATGCCCTTTGCGGCGAGTGCGGGCGCGCTGATCCAGATCTATGCCACGGACGCCGGCGGCAACCAGACGCGCCTCGACGTGACGCTCAACCCCGACGTGACGAGCTCGCACGTCGCCGAGTGGGGCGCCACCGACGTCTGGCACCTGGACTTCGACGTGAGCCTCGGCATCGACCACCACGGCTTCGCCGTCGACTTCCAGGCGGGGCTCGCCGACGTGGGGTTGCGCGATCCGAACAGCAAGGACCGCATGGGCACGCCGACCGACCGGCTGGCCGAGCGCGCGGTGCAGGTCGAGGTCTACCGTCAGGTCAACGAGCTCTTCCTGCGCGAGCGAGATGGTTCGCCGGGCTCGAACGGCCTGCCGATCACCTTCTCGTACACCGAGCCGCACAGCGTCTACACCAAGCCGGCGCGCGGCACGTACATCTCGGGCAGCCCCAACCGCTTCAGCGTGATGGCGCTCGGCTGCGGCACGCAGGGCGGCGTCGTCGGCACGGCATTCGTCGACGATCCGAGCAACCCGAACCACGAGAACGACACGTCGCATCCGTCGCAGGGCGAGTACGGCGTGTTCCTCAACATCCTCACGCCGCACTTCAACGCCGTGTGGGCCAACCGCACGTTGCCGAGCGATCCCATCACCGCGGACGACGCGGAGACGCTGCGTCAGGTGCTTCAGGACCAGCCCGTCACCGGCGGCTCGCGTGCCGTCGAGGTGGCGCGTGTCGTGCGCGGGTACGCGCACGCGCTGGCCGTCGTAGCCGCGCACGAGATCGGGCACAGCCTGGGGCTGCGTCACACGGATCCGAGCCAGGCCGGCTCGCTCATGAACGCGGCCGCCTCGATCCACCCCAACGCCAACCCGCGCTTCAACGACACCGACCTCGCGGTCCTGCGCGCGATCCTGCCGGGGCCCGGTCGCGTGTTCGGCGCGCCCACCAGCAACGCGCTCCATGCCCCGCTGCCCGGTGGCGGCGTCTCCGTCTGCGAGCGCTGCAACCTGATGCTGCCCGGCTACGAGGCGCCGAAGCGCTGAGCCGCGCGCCGAGCGCACCGCGGTTGATCCGCGGACGCCTGCGGGCCTAGACTGCCGTGGGGAAGGCCCGCGGCGATGAACGAAGGCCACGAGAGCTCCGCATCCGCTGGCGACGGACAGCTGCCGGACGTCGAGGGAGCCGCTCCGCCCGCTCCGGACGAGCGGCTGGCAAGGGGCGCCGCACTGCTGGCGGAGCTCGACCGCGAGTGGCTCTCGCGGGATGCCAAGCACGAGCGGCTCATGGAGGCCGGCTTCACGTACGACGAGGCCTCCGCGCTCCTCGACGACGCACCGATGCCGCGTCCTCAGGCTGCCGAGGTCGCACAGCGGATCCGGTCCGCCGATCCGCTCGCCATCCTCTTCTGCGTGCTCGCCACGCTCGCCTTCATCGTGGTCGCGCTCACGCATCCGGACGGTGTTCGATCGCGAACGGGCGGCACCGGGCCGCTGGCCGTCGTGATGCAGCTGGCGGCACTCGTAGCGGGCTCTGTGTTCACCGCATTCCTGTTGCGAGCCCTTGGCGTCAAGTGGAGCTACCTCTTCGCCCGCGTCTACTGCGTCATGGCGCTCTCGCTCATGTTCGTGATGGTGAAAGACGATGATCGCGCGGCCAAGGCGGCGAGCGAACAGAAGGCCGCCGGTCAGCTACGCGATGCGGTGAGCACGAGCTTCGACGATTTCATGGCGGATCCGGATGCCTCGAGCGCGGACCTGTCTCGTGACATGGCAGAGCGATTCGAGCAGATCGGCGCGGAACATGGCGGCGAGGTCAAGGTCGCGCTGCAGGTCCTGACCAGCTTGAATCGGGACATGCTGCCCCTCGATACGGAGTTCGACGCTGCCATGAGCGCGTTCGAAGCAGCGGGGGGTCTCGATCCGTCGGGACTCCGTTCGGTCGCGACGTTGGATAAGCGACTCGAGATGACCCAGCGGCTGGCCCGCGCCTGCGATGCCATGGCCGCGTGGCAGCGGGCGTTGCCCGGTGAGTTCGATCGACGGCTCATGGCCGCCGGGATCGGAGCGGAGGCGCGTCAAGGGTATCTGCGCGGGATGCGGCGAAATCACCCCCTCCAGCAGCGCGCCGTCGACTCAGCGCTCGAGTTCGCCAAGTCGGCACTGGCCGAGCTAGAGGTGTTGCGGGACGGCCACGCCGCGTGGTCCTTGTCCGACGACGGGACCGTCGTGTTCGAGGGCGATACGTTGGGCACGCGCTACAGGGCAGCACAAGAGCGGACGCAGGCGGCGGGCGAAGCGTATGGGCGCGCGGCGGAGCTTGTCGTTCGCCGCATGCGTGAGATGGGAACGAGCCGTCGCTGAGCTCGCGTGCTCAGCCGTGCAGGTCGCGGCGCGAGAACCAGGCGATCGCGAAGAGCCACGCGACGGCGCCGGTGAGCGCGGCGCGGATGACGCCGGCTTCGAACCAGGCGGCGTCCCAGGTCTCGTTGAGGCCTTGGCCCAGCTTGGCGGTCCAGGAGCGCAGCTGCCCTGGGTAGGACGCGTAGATGTACTCCTGCACGTCGCGCGAGAGGCCGAGCAGGACGTCGGCGCTCTTGAGCCCCAAGAAGAGCAGGAACGCGGCAGAGAGTGCCGGCACGACCGAGTCGAAGAGCGACGAGAAGAAGAGCCCGAGCAGGGCCGTCGCGGCGAGGGCGTAGAGGCCCGAGAGCACGCACTCCTGTAGGTGGTCGCGCATGACCGATGCGGTCTGGAAGACCTCGTCAGGAATCTCCTCGCCGGGGAAGCCGGGGATGCCCTCCTTCACGACGTCGCCGAGGCCCGTCGTCATGGCGGCGTGGCCGATGCTGACGAGGGTGATGACGATCGTGAACGTGGCCGCGGAGAGGAGCAGCACGATGGCCTTGGCGGCGATCCACTCGGAGCGCTTGTACGCGTGCGGCAGGATCATCTTGAGCGTGCCCTGGCCGAGCTCGCCCGCGATGGTGGTTGCACCGAGCACGAGCAGGAAGAGCTCGGCGGCCCACGTCCCAGTGCCCAGCGTCGTCGCGGCGACGGACCAGCCCGTCTCGCCCTCGAGGGGTTCGTGGGTCATCCCTGCCAGCAGCGTCACGAGCACGGCTGCCAGCAGCCCGATCTGGTAGAGCCGCGAGCGGATGAGCTTCGTGTGCTCGACGCCGGCCAGGCGCAGGAGGCGGCCGAGCGTGCCGCGTTCGACAAGCGCCGAGACGAGCACGATGATCCAGACGCCGAGGTCGAAGGCGATGGAGCCCACGGCCTCGATGCCGATCTTGCGCAGCGTGTCGAAGGCCAGGCCGATCGCGATGAGCGCGAAGGCGCCGGCGGCGCGCGCGGCGATCCCGCCCCTGCGTCGCGTGCGCGACACGTCGAGCGGATGGACCAGGGCACCCGTCAACGCCAGCACGACGATCAACGTGGCGAGGCTCGCTTGCGCGTTCGCGACGCGGACGCCTTGCACGAGGGCGATCGCGGCTGCGACGAACCAGAGTGCGAGGCCGCGGTTCGCGCGCAGCCACTGGCCGGGCTGGACGGGCTGTGCGGTGCTCATCCCATCACCCCCTCGGTCTTGTCGAGGAAGTAGCGCTCGAGGCTCTCGCGCAGCGGGATGATCTCGATGGCCGGCGTGCCCGCATCCACGAGCGTGCGATGCAGGTACGGCAGCGTCGTCTCGTCACCGTCGATGAGCAGCGCGCCGTCCGGATCGAGGCGCGGCTTGAGGTCCATGCGGTCCGCACGCAGGGCGGTGGCCGCGGCCTCGTTGTTGACGGTCGTGATGCGGAAGCCCGAGATGGCTTGGGAGAGCAGCGTCTTCAGGCGTCCCTCCGCGACCATCCGCCCCTCGTGGATGATGCCGACCTCGTCGCAGAGCAGCTCGACGTCGTGCAGGAGGTGGCTCGAGAGGAAGAAGGTGACGCCGCGCTGATCGCGCTCTTCACGGATCAGGCGCCGCATCTCGTGCATCGCGGCCGGATCGAGTCCGTTCATCGGCTCGTCGAGCACGACGAGTCGCGGCTTGCCCACGAGGGCTTGCGCAATGCCGAGGCGCTGGCGCATGCCGAGCGAGTAGCCGCCGACGGCGCGGTCCGCGGCGTGCGTCAGCCCGACGGCGTCGAGCAGCCGGTCGACGTCCTTGGGGTCCGCCTTCGCCAGGCGCGCGAAGAGCTTCAGGTTCGTGCGGCCGCTCATGGCGGGATAGAAGCTCGGGACCTCGACCAGCGTGCGCAACCCCGTCGCGGCGCGAATGCGGTCCTCGCGCAGGTCGATGCCGCCGAGCGCGACGCTGCCGGCCGTGGCCTGGATCAGGCCCGCGATGATGCGGATGGTCGTCGTCTTGCCGGCGCCGTTGGGGCCGAGGAAGCCGTAGATCGCGCCTTCGTCGATCGAGAGGTCGATGCCGCGTAGAGCGTGGACGGTGCCGTAGTGCTTCTCGAGGCCGCGGACTTCGAGTACGGGGCCGCTCACGCGCGTCGCTTTCAGGCGCCTGCGGGGGCCGGGTTCCAGAGCTCGTTCACGTACGAGTCGATCTCGTTCGCGACGGCCGTGCCCATGTACATCATCTCGTCCATCTTGGTGCGCGCCTCGTTGAGGTACGCCTCGTCCTTGATGGAGCCGAGGTTGATCTTCACGTTGTAGGACGCGACCTTCATGGCGGCCCGGCAGAGCTCGGCGCCGGCGGCGCCGTCGGAGACGGCGTTCTTGTTGCCCGACGTCACGGCGTTCTTGGCGATGCCGATCACCGTCACGCAGTGCTGCATGACCTCGAGCGGCACTTCGCAGGCGCCCTTGAGCGCGGCCTGGATCGCGTCCTTGCGCGCGGCCTTCTCGTCGTCCGTCTCCTTGGGCAGCTTGAAGGCGGCGCCGACGGCGTTGTAGGCGGCGGCGTCCTGCTCTGCGAGGTCGAGAAGCGCGGCGCGCTCGTCCGCCATCTGGTCGGCGATCGCCTGCATCAGCTCCTGGTGCGCCTCGTACTTCTTCCGGCCGAGGGTGAGGCGCGACAGCATCCCGACGAGCGCGGCGCCCATGGCGCCCGTGATCGCGGCGCCGGTGCCGCCGCCCGGGGTGGGGGCGTCGCTCTCGAGGGCCTCCAGGAAGCCCACGACGGTGGGGGAGCGGAAGTCGGGTGCGCTCATGGCTCGCGTCTCCTTCGGGTCCGAGAGCCTACCGCCGGGGCCGTGGATTCCCGCCCGCCGACGCGGGGGCGGGCGGGCGCTGCGCCTCCCGGAGCATTGATCCAAACAGGACGCGAACACGGAGGGATTCTGGGGTGGACTCACCGCTGTTTTGGGATATTTTTCCCAAACACGCAGCGGGATGCGCAAGGAGAGGAGCACCCACTCATGCGACGACTGACCTTCCTGATCCCCCTGGCCCTGCTCGGGCTGGCCGCCTGTGGCGGTGGCGGCAGCGGCGGCTTCGATACCGACGGGGCCGTGCTCACCAAGACCACCGGCACCCTGACGGCGCTCAACGGCCAGACGGCGGCGCTCGACGGCGTCGAGCTCGAGTGCCAGGCGACCGGCAAGCGCTCGCGCACCGATGCCGCGGGCAACTTCGACCTGGGCGATCTGCCCGCCGACCTGATCGACGTCGAGGTCAGCACGCCCGACGGCAAGACGATCGTGACCATCACGATCGACCTGCGCGGCGGCGGGACGGCTGTCATCGAGCTCGCAATCAGCGCCGACGGGCTCGTGCGCATGAGCGTCGAGCGCTGTCGCGGCGAGGACGATCAAGAGAACGAGACGAGCGCGGAGCTCGAGGCGCTCGTGGAGGGCCTCGAAGGCGAGGTCGAGATCGAGAAGGACGACGACGGCGACCAGGAGTTCGAGGTCGAGGTCGAAGGCCTCGAGCCGGGCGCGATGATCGAGGTCTTCGTGGTGAACGCCGATGGCCTCGAAGAGAGCCAGGGCAAGGTCACGGCCGACGAGGAGGGTGAGGCCGAGCTCGAGCTCGAGACCGATGACGGCGACTCGCTTCCGTTCATGGTCGAGGACGTCAAGGACCTCGAAGGCTTCGACGTGATCGTTCGCGATGCCGACGGCAACGACCTGCTCCAGGGCAAGATCCCCGCGTTGGGTGACGTGCCGGAGCCGTGCGAGGACCCCGACGGGCACGACGACGACGAGGGCGATGACGACGCCGACGACGACGAAGAGGATGACGACGACGAAGAGGATGACGAGGAGGACGACGACGAGTCCGACGACGAGGACGAAGACGACGACTCCGAGGACGACGAGAGCGACGACGACGTCTAGGCATGAGTGAGCTCGGCAACCTACCCGCCGCGGTCCGCCGCCTGCTGGAGCCCCTCGTGGGGATCCTGCTGACGCACGGCGTCCCGCACGCGGCCTTTGCCGAGCTCGCCAAGCAGGCCTACGTCGACGTGGCCGAGAAGCAGGGCGGCGCCCTCGGGCGCAAAGTGAGCACGTCACGACTGTCGGTCGTGACCGGGCTCACGCGCAAGGACGTCGCCCGCCTGCGCACCGCCGATCGAGACAGCGGTGCGGGCGCCGCCGCGCGGTACCACCGCGCGGCGCGCGTCGTTACGGGATGGATCCGCGAAGCGCCCTATGTGGACGCGGATGGCGAGCCGCGCGCGCTGCCCATGGAAGGGGATGCGCCCAGCTTCCACGCCCTCGTCAAGGACTTCGCGGGCGACGTGCCGCCGCGTGCCGTGTTCGACGAGCTGCTGCGTGCCGGCACCGTCGACCGGTCCGCCGACGACACGGTTCGTCTCCTGCAACGCGCCTACCTGCCGCGGCAGAGCGAAGCCGAGAAGCTCGAGGTGCTGGGCACCGACGTGGGCGGGCTGATCGATACGATTGCCCACAATCTCGACAACGAGGGTGACGCTGCGCGATTCCAGCGGAAGGTGTTCTACGACAACCTCCCGAGCGAGGCCCTGCCCGAGCTTCAAGCGCTGACGGCGAAGCACGGCCAGGCTCTGCTCGAGACATTGGACAAGTGGATGGCGAAGCACGATCGCGACGCCACGCCGACGGTTACCGGGACCGGCCGCAAGTGCGCCGGGATCGGCGTCTTCTACTTCGAAGACGACTTCACGGATGACGGGGGCGAGGACGCATGACCATGCGCAGCACTCGAACGACGACTCTCTGTTTTGCGGCCCTTCTCGCCCTCGCGCTCGGCGCGTGCGGTGGTGGCGGGAGCGCCTCGCTCGTCGACGGCGGCGGGATCGGCGGCACGGGCCTCCGCATCGGACCGAACGAGCAGGATGGCGCGGTCCAGGTCGACGGCATCGCCTTCGACGCCTCGGCCGCGACGGTGACGATCAGCGGCCTGAACGCCAACGAGGGCGACGTGCGGAGAGGCATGGTCGTCGTCGTGTCGGGCAGCGTGAGCGGTACGACCGGCACCGCGTCGAGCGTCGACGTCGAGGAGGTGTTGGAAGGCGAGATCCAGCAGCTCGTCGATGCCACCACGATGATCGTCCAGGGCCAGATGGTGCAGGTCGACGAGACGACCGTCTACGGCCCCGGCATCTCGCCGCCGGCCCTGGCCGGGTTCACGGTGGGGGAGCTGCTCGAGGTCTACGGGTTCGTGCGCGAGTCCGGGGTGATCTTCGCGACGCGCATCGAGCGCGAGTCGTCCCTCTCGGAGCTCCGGGCGCGCGGCATCGTCACGAATCTCTCCACGGCCGCGCAGACGTTCCGGATCGGTGAGCAGGTCGTGGACTACAGCGGCGCCGACACGAGCGACCTGCCTGGCGGCGTGCCGGCGAACGGCCAGCTCGTGTGCGTGCGCGGTCTCAACGCGCTCTCGCCTGCGGGTGAGCTGGTGGCGACCGAGGTCGAGCTCGTCGACTTCGACGAGCTCGACGACGCCGAGGAGGCGGAGGTCGAGGGCTTCGTCACGGAGGTGATCTCGGAGTCGCGCTTCCGCCTCGGCGGGCAGCTCGTCGAGACGAACGGCGAGACCGTCTTCGAAGGCGGTTCCCCGACCGACATCGTGGTCGGCGTGCGGCTCGATGTCTCGGGCGAGCGGCTCAACGACCTACTGGTTGCCGACGAGGTCGAGTTCGAGGCGGCCGTCGTGCTCGAGTCGGACGTGGCGACCAAGGTCGGCAGCACGCTGACCCTCGTCGGCCTGCCGGGCATCACCGTCAACGTGAACGAGCTGACCGAGTACGACGGGAACGCATCGGCGCTCACTGACGTGCTCGTCGGCGATCACGTCGAGATCCGCGCCCGGCGCATCGGTCCGACGACCGTCATCGCGGTCTCGGTGGTGGAGGAGGACGCGGACACGCGCGTGATCCTCCAGGGTCCCGTGGACGCCGTACCGGCACCCAGCGATCCGTTGCTTTCGATCCTGGGCGTGTCGGTCGACACGACGGGCCTGTCGAACGACGACTTCGAAGGCGCGAACGACCTGAGCATCGGGCGCGCCGTCTTCTTCTCCGAGATCTCAGCCGGCGTGCTCGTGAAGGCTCAGGGCGACCTGTCCGGATCGAACGTCGTCTGGGACGAAATGGAACTCGAAGGCGAGGACGACTGACACCCCGTACAGATTCGCATCCCCAATCCCCCCGGTTTCGCCCTGCACGAAGCCGTCAGCGTCTCGCCTTCAGGGGACGTCGCTCAGGAAGGTCCGGAGCGACGTCCCCGCCTTCAATTGGTAGAGGCGGAACGGGACGCCTGCCGCTTCTGCGGCCTGCCCGTCGTAGATGGAGTCGCCGAGCATCAGTGCGTTGCCTGCGTCCACCGAGAGCCGCGCCAGCACGTCCAGCACCAGGTCCGGGGCGGGCTTCTCACGGATGCCGGGCCGGAGGCCCGCCGTCACGTCGATGAGCGGCAGCAGCTCGAGCACGCTGAGGATGGCCTCGGCCAGGCCCTGGGGCGTGTTCGTGACGACGCCGACCTTCGTGCCGCGGGCGCGCAGGCTCTCCAAGACCTCCTTGGCCTCCGGGTTGGCGCGCATGTGCACGATGTGCCGCGGGAACGCTTCCTCGTAGTGGCGCGTGAGCGCCTCCATCGAGGTGCCCGGATAGAAGACGCGCTCGTCCTCGGCGAGGCCCTGGCCGAAGGCGGCCTCCATCTGCTCTGGCGTGATTGCCGGGAAGCCGAGCGTCTCGGCCACGTCGTTCATGACGTAGAACCAGACGTCGTGCGAGTCCGCGAGCACGCCGTCCATGTCGAAGAGCACGGCGTCCATGGGGGCTCTTCAGCTGCTGCGCGCGGCGAGACGGTTCTCGATGACGAGATCCGGGTCCCAGTCGATCACCTTAACCCGCTCGGCGAAGCCCTCGGGGGCCGCCGCGGCGGGGATCAGGCCGACGACCTCGCTGCCGTCCACCTCGACGCCGGCCGCCTCGGCGCGACGCGCGATCTCGTCGAAGACCTGGATCGGGCTGGTCTTGCGGTAGTCGACCAGGTTCATCGAGACCTGCACCTGCTCCTTCTCGGGCAGGTCGAAGCCCATGGCCTTCACGCCGGGCATCCCGCCGCCCTTCTCGCGAATGTCGGTGGCGATCGTCTTGGCGATGGCCAGATCGCGCGTCTTCAGGTTGACGTTGAAGGCGATCAAGAAGAAGCGTGCGCCGACGGCGGTGATGCCGGCCGTGGGGTGCACGGCCGCCTCGCCGAAGTCCGGGGCGCGGGTGGGATCCGTCTGGATCACGTCGCGGATGCCCTCGAACTGTCCCTTGCGGACCTTGGCCAGGTTGCCGCGGCCCTCGACCTGCGCTGCGCTGCCGTAGAGGTAGGTCGGTACCTGGGCGTCGCGCCAGATCTGCTCGGCGGCCTGGCGCGCGGCGGTGATGGCGTCGTCCATGGTCGCGTCGCCCAGCGGGACGAAGGGCACGACGTCGGTGGCGCCCATGCGCGGGTGCGCGCCTTCGTGGTGGTTGAGGTCGATCGCGTCGCGCGCGGCGGCCACGCCCGAGACGGCACCCGCGATCACCTGCGCGGGCGTGCCCGCGATCGTGATCACGCTGCGGTTGTGGTCGGCGTCGCTGTCGGTGTCGAGCAGCGTCGCGCCGCCGGCCGCGAAGGCCTCGGCGACTGCCTGCACGACGTCCGGCCGTCGTCCGTCCGAGATGTTGGGCACGCACTCGAGAATCACGCTCATCGGGTCCTCCGTCGAGCGCCGGTGATAGCAGACCCCGCGCGTGAAGCAGAGTCGGGACGCGGCGCTTAGCGGCGCTTGCGGGGGAGGATGCGGCCGGCGCGCACGACTTCGCGACCGCGCACGATGACCGAGTGCACGAGGTTCGTGCCCATGCGATAGGGCAGGTAGGTGTACGAAGGCGCGTCGAGGATCACGAAGTTGGCGCGGCGGCCCGGCGCGATGCGCCCGTGGCGGTCTTCGCGGCCCACGGCCGCGGCGGCGTTGCGCGTGATCGCGACGATCACCTCTTCCGGCGTCATGCCCAGGAGGCTGCAGCCGAGGGAGGCGACCAGGCCGAGGTTCTCGGTGGGGCTCGTGCCGGGGTTGAAGTCCGTGGCGAGTGCGACCGGCAGGCCCGCGTCGATGAAGCGGCGCGCCTGGGGCACGTGCTTGAGGCCCATGAAGAGGCTCGCCGAAGGCAGCAGCACGGGGATCACGCGCGCCTTCTTGAGCGCGTCGATGCCGCGCTTGCGCGTGGCGTCGACGTGCTCGACCGAGGTGGCCTTGAACTTCGCGGCGAGGAGCGCTCCGCCGCCGTCGCGGAACTGGTCCGCGTGCACCTTGATCTTGAGGCCGTGGCGGCGGGCCGACTTCAGGATGATCTCGGCCTCGGGGATCGTGAACGCGCCGCGCTCCACGAAGATGTCGCAGAAGTCGGCCAGCTTCTGGCGCGCGACCTCCGGCATCATCCGCTCGGCCACCTCGCTCACGTAGATGTTGCGTTTCCGGCGGAACTCGGGCGGGACGGCGTGGGCGCCGAGGAACGTGCGCACGACGGAGACGGGGTGGCCGCGCCCGGCTTGGCGCAGCGCCTTCAGGCTCTTGAGCTCGCTCTCGAAGGTGAGCCCGTATCCCGACTTGCCCTCGACGACGGTCGTGCCGTGCAAGAGGAAGTTGTCGAGGCGCTCGCGGATGCCCTCGACGAGCTCGCCCTGCTTCTTGATCCGGAGCGCGCGCGCCGAGGCGTGGATGCCGCCGCCCGCGGCCAGGATCTCCTCGTAGTCCGCGCCGCGGCAGCGCATCGCGAACTCGTCCTCGCGCATCTTCGCGAACACGGGGTGCGTGTGTGCGTCGACGAAGCCGGGCAGGATCGTGCGCCCACGGCAGAACACGCGGCGCAGGCCGCGGAAGGTGCTCGTGATCTCGTTCGTGGTGCCTACGGCGACGACGCGCCCGCGGTGCACGGCGACGGCGCCGTCCTCGACGACGCCGAGCTTGTTCATGTCGCGCGCGCCGCGCTTGGGCCCGGCGCGCCCGCCGTCCACGGTGACGACCTGCGACGCACCCAGCAGCAGCAGGTCGACGCTCTTCACGCTCAGGAGCCCGCCTTGTCCGCCTCGTCCATGGGGACGCGCACGCCCTTGTTGCGCGCGAATGCACGCGCGCTGTCGTAGCCTGCGTCCACGTGTCGCACGACGCCCATGCCGGGATCCACCGTGAGCACGCGCTCGAGGCGCTCCGACGCCGCGTCCGTGCCGTCCGCCACGATCACCTGGCCGGAGTGGATCGAGTTTCCGATCCCGACGCCGCCGCCGTGGTGCAGCGACACCCAGGTGGCGCCCGCCGCGGTGTTGATCAGGGCGTTCAGGAGCGGCCAGTCGCCGATCGCGTCCGAGCCGTCGGTCATGGCCTCCGTCTCGCGGTTCGGGCTCGCGACCGAGCCGGCATCGAGGTGGTCGCGGCCGATCACGATGGGGGCCTTGAGCTCGCCCTTGGCGACCAGCTCGTTCATCGCCATGCCGAAGCGGTGGCGCTCGCCGTAGCCGAGCCAGCAGATGCGCGAAGGCAGGCCCTGGAACTGGATCTTCTCCTGGGCCAGGCGGATCCAGCTCTCCATGAACGGATCCTCGCCGAACATCTCGAGCACGAGCTCGTCGGTGCGCGCGATGTCGGCCGGGTCCCCGGAGAGCGCGACCCAGCGGAAGGGGCCCTTGCCGAGGCAGAAGAGCGGGCGGATGTAGGCCGGCACGAAGCCCTCGATGTCGAAGGGGTTCGGGCAGCCGGCCTCCTGCGCGCCGCCGCGCAGGTTGTTGCCGTAGTCGAACGTGACCGCACCCGCGTCCTGCAGGGCCAGCATGAGCTCGACGTGGCGGCGCATGCAGCGCAGCGACTTCTGCTCGTAGTCCTTCTTGTCCGTCTCGCGCGCGACCCGCGCCTCCTCGAGCGTGTACTCCGTGGGGACGTAGCCGTAGATCGGGTCGTGGGCGCTGGTCTGGTCGGTGAGCACGTTGGGCGTGATGCCGCGCTCCAGCAGGCGCTCGAGCAGCGTGACGACGTTGGCGCAGACGCCGATCGAGATCGCCTGGCCACGGTCCGCGGCGTCGACGGCGGCGTCGATCGCCTCGTCGAGGTCGTCGATGCGCTGGTCGAGGTAGCCCGTCTCGAGGCGCTTGTCGATGCGCGTGGCGTCCACGTCGGCGCCGAGGAAGGTCGCGCCGGCCATGGTGGCCGCGAGCGGCTGCGCGCCGCCCATGCCGCCGAGGCCGCCGGACACGATGAGGCGGTGCGAAAGGTCGCCGTTGAAGTGCGTGCGGCCGCAGGCGGCGAAGGTCTCGTAGGTGCCCTGCACGATGCCCTGGCTGCCGATGTAGATCCACGAGCCGGCGGTCATCTGGCCGTACATCGTGAGCCCAAGGGCCTCGAGCCGCGCGTGCTCGTCGCGCGTGGCCCAGTTGGGCACCAGGTGGCTGTTCGCGAGCAGGACGCGCGGGGCGTCCTCGTGCGTCTTGAAGACCGCCACCGGCTTGCCCGACTGCACGCAGAGCGTCTCGTCGGGCTTCATGGTCTCGAGGCTGTGCAGGATGGCGTGCACGGCCTTCCACGAGCGCGCCGCGCGTCCGGTGCCGCCGTAGACGACGAGCTGCTCCGGGTTCTCCGCGACCTCGGGGTCGAGGTTGTTCAGGAGCATGCGCCGCGGTGCTTCGAGCAGCCAGTTGGCGGCCTTGATGTCCGTGCCGCGGGGCGCCCGGACCGGGCCGGCGTAGCCGGCCGCGAAGTCGTGGCCCGTCTTCTCGATGTCCATCGTCGGCATCCGTGCCTCCGTTCAAGGGGTCGTGATGGTAGCCAGACCCGGACCTCGGGACCGCGCCGAACCGAGACACTTTGGATCCGCGCCATCGTGACCGATCATTCGGAGTGGGGGCGCGCATGCGCGGCGGAGCCGCTGCCGCCGGCGACCCCCTCCGGACCGTGGGGATCCGTGACGAGGACGCTCACCCGATTCGTGCTCGCGGCGCTGCTCCTGGGGGCGCTGTGCGCGCCCAGCGCCGCCGCGCCGGGGCTGCTCTACGAGCCGACGTTCCGCGCCGGCAGCCCGGGCGACGTGCTCGTGCCAGGCAAGCCGGCCCTGACCCGCGGGCACCTGGACGCGTTCGTGGACCTCTTCGAGTCCGCCTTCGACCTCGCGCTGCCCCTGGCCGCCGAGCAGGACCTGCGCGACCGGATCGAGGTCGACTTCGAGAAGGCGGACAACGAGCAGCGCGCGGCCTGGATCGGGCTGGTCAAGGACCTGCCGGCGATGCGCGTCGCGGCCAAGGCCGGCCGGACCGGCGAGGTGCGTGCCGGCCTGCGCAGCTTCCGCCTCGCGCTCGACAAGCGGATGGTGGCGGCGCCGCGCCACCCGGTCCACATGCTCCTGACGCTCCAGCTCGAGCGCCGCTACATCCCGCTGTGGCCCGGCAACCCGCCGGTGGCGGCGGGGCCGGCCCAGGCCTACCTCGAGGCGGTCGAGTTCGTCGTCGGGCTGGGGCGCGGCGAGGCGGTGCCTGTCTCCGTCACCCAGCGCCGCATGCTCGAGGAGCGCCTCCGGCGCGGGCTCTTCACGCAGCCGCAGGCCGTGCGCGAGGAGCTTGCGGCCTTCCATCGGCTGTGGCTCGCGGCCAAGGCCGCCTGGGATCGCGGCGACGACAGCGCGCGCTTCCGCGCCCGCTGGTCGGCCGTGCTGCTGATGTCGCGCCTCCTGCCGGAGGCGGAGCGCGTCGAGATCGAGCCCGGTCCGACGCTCAAGGCCTACGCCGCGGCCGCCACGAAGGTGCGTGAGGCACAGAGCGGCTACGATGCGATTGCCACCGCCGCGCGGAATCCGGCGACGGTGCTCGTCGTCTTGAAGACGGGCTTGTCGCTCGACGTCAAGCCGGACGCGCCGACCTTCCTCTTCCGCTGAGACCCGCCATCCGCATCGGCATCGACTACCGGCCGGCCCTGTACGGGCGTGGCGGCATCGCCGTCTACGCGCGGGAGATCGCCCACGCGCTCGCCGCGCTGCGGCCGGACGACACGTTCCTGCTCTACGGCCGCCAGCTCCGGCGCCGGCATCCCACGCCCTATGGGGGCGGCCTCGTGGCGCAGGCGAACGTGCGCCTCCTGAACGGGCGCTTCCCCTCGCGCGCCCTGCCGTGGCTGGCCAAGGCCGGCTTCGGCGTGGACCGCCTCTTGGGCGGGCTCGACGTGCTGCACCTGACCGACTACACGACCCTGCCGGCGGGACGAGCCGCCGTGGTCGCCACGATCCACGACGTGCTCTTCGACGAGCTGCCCGACTGCTATACGCAGCAGATGCGCGACGGGCTCAAGCGCACGACGAAGCGTTTGGTCGAGCACGCGGCGCGTGTGATCGTGCCGTCGGATCGGACCCAGCGCGCGCTGGCGCTGCGCTACGCCGTACCGCTGGAGCGGATCGACGTGGTGCCGCACGGGCATCGCAGCCTCCCGGTGGGGGGCGCGCGGGAGATCCAGGCGCCCTACCTGCTCTTCGTCGGGACCCTCGAGCCGCGCAAGAACGTGCACGGGCTGATCCGCGCCTTCGATCGGCTCGCCCCAGACCATCCGGAGCTCATGCTCGTGATCGCAGGCGGGCGCGGCTGGATGGACGATGACGTGGTTGCCGCCATCGAGCGACGCGAACGCGTGGTCCACCTCGGTCCGGTCGGGCCCGAACGCCTCGGCGGGCTCTTCACCCATGCCCATGCCGTGGCGTACCCCTCGCTGGGCGAGGGCTTCGGCCTGCCCGTGCTCGAGGCGATGGCGCACGCGCGCCCGCTACTCGTCGGCGAGCACACCACGTGCGCGGACATGGCGGGCGACGCAGCGCTGGCCGTGGCCGCGCGCGACGAGACGCGTCTGGCCGAGGGCCTCAGGCGCGTCGTCGAGGACGACGCGCTGCGCAAACGGCAGGCGGCCGCGGGTCCCGAGCGCGCCGCGGCGTATACCTGGGAGCGTGCGGCGGCCGGCACGTGGGCCGCCTACGAGGCGGCCCTGCTGGAGACGGTCTCCCGGTGATCGGCATCGACGTCAGCCCGCTCGTGCTCGAGCGCCGTCGTGGCGTGGCCCGCGGTCTGCGCCTCTTGCTCGAGGGGCTCGCGCGGATCGAGCGGGCCGTGCCCGTGGCCCTGATGGCGCCGCGTCCGTTCGAGCCCGACACGCTGCCGACGCTGGATGGCGTGATCGTCGCCGACCCGGCAGCCCGCGATGCGCGTAACTTCCGCCGCGCTCTGCCCGCGCTCGTCCGGCGTCATGGGCTCACCGCGTTCGTCGCGCCGTGGCTCGCCGCGCCGCGTCTGTCGGTCCCCGTCACGGTGCTCGTGCACGAGCTGCCGTTCGTTCGACATGGGGCCATCGAGGGGCGCCTGCGGGCGCTGCGCCAGCGCGTGTGGCTCCGGCGCCACGCGCGGGAGGGCACCACGCGCTTCGTTGTGCCCTCCGACGCCACCCGCCGCGACCTCTGTGCGCTGCGCCCGGACCTCGCCGAGCGCGTCACGGTGATCCCGCACGGCTTCGACCCGTCTCCATGGCGCGCCGCGCGGCAGGCGCCCGCCACGCCGCCCTATGCGGTGGTGGTCGGAACCGGCAAGGGTGCGGCCGGCGCACGCAAGAAGGGCATCGACCTTCTGCCCGAGATCGAGCGCCGCCTCGGTACGCGGCTGGGCGTGCGCGTGCTGGGCGACGACGACGTCCCCGACGCGGAGGTGCGCACGACGGTGGCGGCGGCGCACGTGCTGCTCTATCCGTCGCGCTCGGAGGGCTTCGGTTTCCCGCCCCTCGAGGCGATGGCAGCCGGCGTGCCGGTCGTCACGACGACGGCGGGCTCGATCCCCGAGGTCGTCGGCGATGCGGCGCTGTGCGTGGCCCCGGGTGACGCCGGCGCGCTGGCCGATGCGGCGCTCGAGGCGGCGTTCGACGAGGACACGCGCACGCGACTCATCGACGCGGGCGCGACCCGCGCCGACGCCTTCCCGCGCGAGACCGCGGCGCAGGCATGGATGGACCTGTGGATCGGCGTGGAGGCGATGCCATGACCCGCTTGATCGTCGTCGATGCCACGCCGTACGGCCCCGAGCCGAGCGGCACGATGCGCCGGGCCGTCGAGCTGATGCGGCGTCTGCCTGCGCTGATGCCGGACGACGTGTTCGAGATGCACTGGGCGAACGACGGCGCCACGGCGCCGGAAGACCTCGTCGCCGACAACCTCGTGCACGCGCGCGTGGATGTCTCGTGCCGGGGCGGGATCTGGCGCTGGCGCGCTCGACAGAAACAGCTCTTGCGACGCCACTGGCATGCGCCGTTCACGCACCTGCTCGTGGACTACGGGCCCGTGATCCGGCCCGACAGCGTGAAGAGCATCGTCACCGTGCACGACCTGCGCTTCCTGCACGGGTACGGCGGTCCGGCCCGACGGATGTACGGCCGCCTCGGCTACGGACGGCTCTTGCGGCGATCCGCGCAGGTCGTCGCCGTCTCGCCGAGCGTCTCCGTGGAGCTGTGCTCGTTCTACGGGCTCAAGAACGCGGACATCCCGCGGGTGGTCGGGAACGCGCCCGCCGACGTGTTCACGCCGCCCGCCGAACCGGTGGAGCGATCCGGTGCGTTGGTCGTCGGACGCGACGAGCCGCGCAAGGCACGCGCGGCGGCGGTCTCCGCCGCGGAGCAAGCCGGCTTTGCGCTCGAGGTGGTGGACGACAACCACGACGATGCGAGCTTGGCCAACGCCTACCGGCATGCCCAGTGGCTGCTCGCCCCCTCGCTCCTGGAGGGCTACCACATGCCGGTGGTCGAGGCGCTGGCCTGCGGCACGCCGGTCCTCGCCAGCGACATCCCGCCGCATCGCGACCTCGTCGAGGCGGGCGCGAAGGGGATCTGCCTCGTTCCCCGTCCCACCGAAGAGAACGGCACGCTGATCTGGCCGGAGGCCGCGGCGCGGCTTCGCGAGGCGCCTCCGACGGAGATCGCGCTGCCGCCCGGCAAGAGCTGGGACGCCTCTGCAGAGGCCATGGCCGCGCTGATCAAGGCCACCGACCCCGGCTAGACTCGGGCCTTCCCCTGAGGACCCCGACCCCATGCGTCATCTGCTTCGTCTTGCCCCCGTGCTGCTCCTGCTCGTCTGCGCCACCGTCAGCCTGGCGGAGGAGGGGCCCACGACCCCGTCGAGCAACCCCGTCCTGATCATGAAGGTGAAGGACGTGGGCACGATCGAGATCGAGCTCTATCCGCGGGTCGCCCCCAAGACGGTGAAGAACTTCATCGACCTGGCCGAGGGCACGCGCGAGTGGAAGGACCCGGTCTCCGAGAAGATGGTCAAGAAGCCCTTCTTCGACGGGCTCACGTTCCACCGCGTGATCAAGAACTTCATGCTGCAGGGCGGCGACCCGCTCGGCACGGGGATGGGGGGACCGGGCTACTTCTTCGAGGACGAGATCAACGCGGACGCGCTGGGCCTCGACAAGGAGAAGCTCTTCCCCGACCCCAAGACCGGCCAGCCGCACCCGTACATCCTGGGGCTCCTGCCCCGCGATCAGCAGCGCGGTCGGTTCGTCTTCCAGCAGATGGTCACGGAGCCGCTGCTCAAGAAGCTGGGGATCCCGCTCCCCGAGGCCAACAAGCGCATCAAGGAGTGGCAGCCCAAGCTCATCGCCCTCACGCTCAAGGAGGTCTACGAGAACCAGGGCTACAAGTTCAGCACGACGCTGCCGTCGATCCCGATGAAGAAGGGCTACCTGGCGATGGCCAACAGCGGGCCGAACACGAACGGCTCGCAGTTCTTCCTGAACCTCAAGGACAACCTCTACCTCAACGGCAAGCACACCGTCTTCGGCAAGGTCGTCAAGGGCATGGACGTCGTCGAGCGCATCGGCGAGATGAAGACCGACGGTCAGACCGCCAAGCCCATCAAGCCCGTCGTCATCGACTTCGTTCGCCTCAAGAAGTAGCGCGACGAATTGGTGTCAGGACACTTTTCGCGCACCCGCG
>JASJAY010000160.1 GCA_030066775.1 Planctomycetota bacterium | reverse complement strand
CTCGCGACGAGCTGGCAGGCCGCCCTGCTCGTGCTCGTGATCCTGGTGCTCGATCGGCTCGTGGTGCGTGGCGGGTGGCCGCGCCTTCGGCGCGCGCTTTGGTGCCTGGTGGCGGTCAAGCTCGTGCTCCCGCCCGATCTCGCTTCACCCGTGAGCGTCACGGCGCCGGCGGCGCGTGAGCTCGGGCCGCTCGTCGAGCCCGTGCCCGCCGCGGCATCCACGGCGAGCGTGTTGCCGTGGCTCATTGGCGTCTGGGGGGTGGGGGTCTGTCTGTTGCTCCTCGTCGCCGTGCGCCGGCGTCGACGCACGGGCTCGCTCGTGCGGGAGGGATTCGTGCCGCCGCCGCGGGTCGCGAACCGACTGCGGGCCGCCTGTGCGCGCCTCGGGCTGCGGCGCGTGCCGCGCCTCCGGCTGCACCCGGGTGTCGGCAGTCCCGCCGTCTTCGGCCTCGTGCGTCCGACCATCCTGCTGCCTTTGGATGTCGCCGATCCGCGTGCGGTCGACGACGCCGCACTCGACCATGTGCTGTTGCACGAGGCGGCGCACATCCGCCGCGGGGACCTGTGGTTCCAGGCCGCGTTCGGCGTGCTCGCCCTCGTGCACTGGTTCAACCCGCTCGTCGGCCTGGCGCGGCGTCGCGCGCAAGCGGCGCGCGAGGTCTGCTGCGACCTCACCGTCGCGGGTGCGCTCGGATCCGCCACCGCGTACCGCGACACGCTGCTCGCGTTCGCGGCCCGCCTGCTGGCGACGCCCCCGGCGGGGGCGGGTAGCGCGGCGTTCGTTCCCGCGCGCGCCGCGATCCTGACGCGCTTGGATGCCCTCGAGCGCTTCCGCGGCCGCCCTTCCGGCTTCGCCCGCGCAGCGACGGTGGGCGTCACGCTCGGGCTCGCCGCCGTGCTGCTGCCCATGGCGTTCGATGCGCCGCTGCCCGACGCGGTCCGCGCGCCGCTGGAAGCGGCCGAGCTCGACGCCGCGTACGCGCATCTCGAGGCCACGCTGAAGGGCGACGCCCGCTACGGCTGCTTCGACAAGCGCCTCGCCTTCTTCCACGTCGTTCGCCTCGAGGCGGCGCGCGACGCCCGGTCGCAACCGACGACGCATCGAGGAGAAACCCCATGAAGCTCTCGCAGTTCACGTTCGCGCTGGCCGTGATCCTGGCCTTCGTGCTCGGTCAGACGTTCGCCGTCTCCGAGGAGGAGCCTGACACGCCCAAGGCACCCGACATGGAGAAGGTGATGAAGATCATCACCCCGGGCAAGTGGCACAAGGAGATGGGCTGGTACATCGGCACGTGGGACGTGGCCATCACGATGATGGGGCATATGCCGGACGGCAAGTCGCGCGCGATGCCGGCGACCAAGGCCGTATCGGAGTTCCGATGGCAGATCGCCGGTCGCTGGATGGTCGAGGAGATCAAGGGCCAGATGCCGATGATGGGCCCGTATCACAGCTTCTTGATCCACGGGTACGACAACTTCACGAAGAACTTCGTCAGCTGTGGTGTCTCGAGCATGGACACGAGCATGAACATGTTCCGCGGCGTGCGCGTGGACCCCGAGGACAGGATCTTCACGCAGTACGGGACGATCAACGAGTGGCTCGACGGCACGTTCAACAAGCCCGTGAAGGTGCTCGTGCGCAAGATCGACGACAACCGCTTCGAGACCGAGATCTGGGACCTTCAGATCGGCGCGAACGGCAAGCCGGTCGTGATCATGAAGTACACGCGCCGGACGAAGGACGGGGAGTAGCGAGCGTCAGACCTCGCGTGTCTTCCAGGTCCCCCGCTGGAACCACGCGGCGGTGACGAGGCCGCGCACGACGGCGGTCGCGGCGATCACCACGAAGATGCCCGCCGGGCCCATCTCGAGCGTGAACGCGGCGAAGTAGGCCAGCGGCACGCGCGCGAGCGAGAACACCATCGCAATCACCATCGGCGGCACGGTGAGGCCGGCACCGCCGAAGGCGCCCGTCAGCACGAGCTCGACGGCCTGCGGCATGAGGCAGAACGCCACGATGCGGTAGTACTGCGCGCCGTAGCCCACGGCGTCGGCCTCGCGTGCGAACAGCGTGGCCAAGGGCTCGTCGAAGACGAACAGGGCAACGCCCCAGATCCCGCTCAACACGGCGCACTGCCACGCCGCGCGCCACGCGTACTGGTGCGCCTCGTCGGGGCGCCCGGCGCCCAGTCGCTGACCGACGAGCGCCGACGCGGCGGCGCTCCAGCCGAGGCCCATCACGTAGGCGATGCCCTCGCCCGAGTAGCCGACGCCGAGCCCCGCCTGCGCGGCCGAGCCGCCGGACTCCTGCGCGCAGCGCATCAGCACGAGCGTGATGCCGTTGAAGAGCACCGAGGCGAGCGCCGCCGGCACGCCCACGCGCACGACGCGTTTGAGCACGGCCGGATCGAGGCCGAAGGCGGCGGGCTGCCCCAGGGGGGTCGACGGCGTGAAGCGCAGGAGCTCGTCGGCGGGCCGCGCGCGATCCAGGTAGCGGGCCGAACGCAGGGCGCGCAGGTGGAGGAACGCCGCGAACGCGGTTGCTGTGGCGGTTGCGGTCGCGGCGCCGGCGACGCCGAGCGCGGGCACGGGGCCCCAGCCGAAGATGAACAGCGGGTCGAGCGCGACGTTCAGCGTCAGCGCGGTGACGGCGATGCGCATCGGCGTGCGCGTGTTGCCGTGGCCGCGGAAGATCGCGTCGCCCGCGAACTGCACCATCGTCAGCGCACCGGTGCCCCAGTAGATCCGTACGTACGGCATGCCCTGCGCGTCGACGCCGGGGTCCGCCTGGGCGACGTGGAAGAGCAGCGGCGCGCCGACCCATCCGATCGCCGCACCGAGGAGCCCGACGCCGACGCCCCAGCGCATGCCTTGGGAGGCCACGTACCGGGCGCCGGCCTCCTTGCCCGCGCCGACGTAGCGCGCCACGAGCGCCGTGAGCCCGATGCCGATCAACACGCCGAGGGCCATGTAGAACCACGTCGAGATCGCGGCGAGGGAGAGCGCCGCGGTCGCCTCCGTGCCCAGCTCCTTGAGCCACGCCATGTCGACCCAGCGGTGCACCAACGGCACGGCGGACGAGAGGAACGCCGGCACCGCGAGGGCGAGGATGCGACGGTCCCAGAGACCTTCGGGCGACGTCGGCGCGGGCGCGTTCACACGCCGGCGGCCGCGTCGTCTTCGGGACGCATCAATCCGTCGAGCGCCGTGACCGTGATCACCGCCGTGAGCACGCCCCAGGCAGCGAAGGGCAGGTTGAGCGACCCCGTCGTCGGCACGCCGACGCCGACGAACATGTCGTGCAGTCGGAACGAGAAGCCGTGCACGATCGTGGTCACCAGCAAGAGGCCCTCGATCAGGCGCCGCCCGCCGCGCACGCGCGTGACCTTCAAGAGCAAGAGCGGCGACAGCGCCAGCCACAACGCAACACCCGCCGGCACCCACGCGAGGCTGACGGCGAGGCAGCCGGCCGCAAACAGGGCGGCGCCGGCGCGGATGACGGCGACGACGCGATGGGCGCGGCCGGCGAACGCGAGCGTTCCTGCTTCCAACAACGCGAGCAACGCCAGCGGCCCGAAGATCGCGCCCCAGGCCTCGCGGATCTCGCCGCCCGGAATCCACGGATGCTCGAGGAGGAGCAGCACGGTCGCGCCCAGCGCGACGCCCGCCTCGGTGAGGGCCGTGCCGAGGCGCAGGCCGCGGTGCGTCCGTGCGGCGAGGGCCGTGGCGGCGAGGCCCCAGATGGCCAGGAGCGAGAGCGCGCCGATCGCGCCCGTGCGCTCCGCACCGGTGAGGGCGGCGTAGTCGTAGGTCGGCTCCGCCGATCCCTGCTGGACCTCGATCTCCATCTGGGGCCAGGGCAGCACCCAGCACGCCACGAGCACCGCCAACGCGAAGAGGCGCACGCGCGCGCGGCCTTCGGTGCCCGCGGGGGCGGGGGCGGAATCGGGGACGGCCGGGGCGTTCATCGAGGCGGGATTATCGGCGCACGGGCCGCGCGCGGCACGGATTCCCTTATCCCACGGTCTCGCGCGCCGCCTCGCCGGAGCCCTTCCGCAGGCCCGGCAGCAGCACGAGGCACTGCAAGAGCGCCACGAGCAGCACGCCGCCGGCGAGGGCGAGCGTGATCTCGCCGGGCAGGCGCAGGACCTGGATCGACGCGTCGCCGTCCGGTTCGAGCAGGGTCCAGCGCAGCGTGATCGCGACGTGCACGGCGAGCAGCAGCTGCAGGATGGCGGCGGTGAAGCGCAAGCCCCGGCCGGAGCGCGCGAAGGCCGCCCCCGCTGCGCTGACCGCGACGAAGAGGAAGGGGCCCAGCCAGGAAGCGAGCTCCGTGTCCTCCTCCAGCAGGAACTGCGGTGGGACCATCAGCACGAGCACGCAGAGCGCGAGCCGCGCCCCGCGCAGCTTGCGCGGCACGAGGGCCTCGGTATCGCGGGCCGCGCGCATCGCCCGCAGGGCCTCCAGGGTCGAGAGGCCGCCCAAGGAGAAGAGCAGGGCGATGGCGGTGACGGCCGCCGGCCCCGTCATGGGCTGCTGCGCCAGCAGCGCGATGCCGGCGTAGAACGCGACGAAGGCGTCCGTGCTCGCGAGCACCGACATCACGCCCTCTTCGCGCCGGGACAGGGTGAAGCCCACGGGCAGGACGGTCAGCAAGAGCAGCGCCGGGACGAGCAGGATCGCCTCGCGGTGGATCGGCGTGGCGAAGTCGTCGAGCAGCCCCGTGTCGGCCAGCGTGCCGGCCGGGATCACGCACCCCACCCAGAGCAGCGTCGTCAGGGTCGACAGCAGGTATGCGAAGAACGCCTGCGTGCGCGTGGGGGGGAGGATGAAGGTCACGCCCTATGCTATCCCGCCCCCTCGAAGCCCGGAGAATCCCCTTGCCCAACCTCTACCGCGTGCAGATCGGTGAAGACGTCTATGTCGGCACCGCCGAAGAGGTGCTCGAGTTCATGATGCGGGCCGAGGGGGCGCCGGGCACCGACATCACGACGTACATGGAAGGCGTCTCGGCACGCATCGCCGAGCGTCTCGGCATCGACGGCATCGTGCGCGACGATCCCGAGGGTTTCCTCGAGTCGATCGCAGAGAAGGGCGTGGTCCCGGTGCAGATCCTGGCCGAGCCTTCGGCGCAGCGCACACCGCCCAAGGAGTACATCGGCGAAGACATCGTGACGTTCGCCGAGGATGTCGATCCCGAGGACGTCGACCTCGAGTGAACGCGACGTTCGGGATCCAATTGCAGGGGCGTATGCTGGGACGCCATGGGTAGGCGAGGGCGCACGCTGCTTTGGCTGGTGCCGGCCGTCGCCGGGATCTTCGCGCTCACCATCGTCGCCAGCGCGCCCGTCTACGAGCTGCTGCTCGAGCTCGAGCTCGTGGAGCTCGACCCGAACGATCCCGACCGGATGTTCCTGAAGGTGATCCGGCGCATCCTGCTGATCCCGCTCGTCGCGCTCATCCTCTTGTGGCTGCGGCCGTGGAAGGACGGCACGCCCGAGGTCTGGGGGATCAGGGGACCGCACGTCTCCTGTCGGGCGCCACTCCTGACCTATGGCTTCACCTGGGCGATCGGGGTGGGCGTACTCGCCGTCCAGCTCGCCGCCGGCTGGCTGGAGTGGGAGGATCCGCTCCGGCCCGAGAAGCTCGCCGGTCGCCTGGCGAAGTACGTGCCCACCGGGTTGATCATCGGGTTCCTGGAGGAGTGGTTCTTCCGCGGCTGGCTCTGGCGGCGGATCGGCCGGGCGCGGCGCACGCTCGCGGCGGCCGTGATCACCAGCGTCATCTATGCCCTGGTCCACGCCTTCCGGCCCGGTGCCCTGGCCACCGAGGTCACGATCGACGCGGCCGGCGCGCGGGACGCGCTCCTGGGCTGGTTCGGCCACGCCTTCGACCTCGCCGCGTTCGGCCCGCGCTTCCTGGGCCTCTTCCTCTTCGGAATGGTGCTCTCCGCCGTCTTCCGGCGCCGCGGCAACCTCTGGTCCGCCGTCGCCGTGCACGCCGCGGGCGTGGCCCTGGTGCACGTCTACGGCGCGCTGACGGACCGGGTGGTCGAGGGCGGCCTGGTGGGCAGCCGGGTGCTGCTCGACGGGCTGCCCGGCTGGATCGTGCTGGGGACCCTGGCCGCGGTCCTCTGGTGCCGGGGACACGTCCCCACGACGCCCGAATCCGGGCCGGACGAGGCGACCGAACCCGAGGGAGACCGCAACCCTTGAGCGTCTAGGGGGTCTACACTCTTGGGAATGCGAACGAAGTGGCCGCTCATCCTGGTCCCGGTCCTCGCGGGCATGCTCGTACTCGGGCTTGCCTTCGAGGTCGTGGACTTCGATCGCCTCTTCGCCGTGGACGAGGACGACCCGGACGCCACTCTCGACGGCGAGTCGATGGACTACGCGGACGACGCGACCGAGGTCGCCGATCTGGGTCCCGGCCTCGCGGGCCGGGCCGATGAAGCGATGCTCGCCGCGGAGGCCCGGCGTCGGGCCGAAGCCGCGCGCGCGGCCGAGAGCGGGCCTGACGGCGGCGGCCCGCGTGGGCCCGGCGTGCCCTTCGTGGGTCGCGTCCTGGACCCGGACGGCCGCCCGGCGTCCGGCGTCCAGATCGAGGCGACCCACGAGGACGGCTCCGCCTTCAAGTTCGCGACGAACGCGGACGGTCGCTTCGACGACGCGCTGCCGCCCGGCCGCTATCGGCTCGTGCTGCGCGCGGAGGGCATCGGCTACCGCCTGATCCAGCGCGCGCTCATCGACGGGTCCGCCGAGGGCGACCTCGAGTACACGCTCATGGAGCCGGCGAGCTTCCGGCTCGTGGTGCAGATGGCCGACCGGGGCGTGCCGGGCGTCGACGTCACGCTCACGCCGCGCGGGCTGACCGAGTCCGAGAGCTTCGCCGCCACCACCGATATCGACGGCGTGGCCCTGTTCGACGAGTTGCCCCGCAGCCGGTACCGCATCGAGGCCGAGGTGCCCGACGGCCCGCGCTTCCAGCAGGACTACAGCGTGTGGTCGGATCGCGAGCTCAAGGTGCAGGTCCCCGGCAGCGCGATGCTCAAGGGCACCGTGCGCGGCGGCAAGGACGGGCCGCCCGTGGCGGGCGCGCGCGTCACCCTGCGCGTGATGCCGCCGAAGACGCGCACGGAGTTCGAGACGACCTTCGAGACCGGTCCCGACGGGACGTACGAGGTGAGCGTGCCCCAGGGGTACACGCGCTTCTTCCTCGTAGAGGCCCCCGGGTTCGCGCCCTTCCCGAACCCCGCGGACCGGCGTGAGCGGCGCAGCGCGTATCGCGTGCTGAACCAGCTGGCGAAGAAGAAGGAGGTGTCGCACAGCGTCACCCTCAAGTCGGGCGCCAGTGTGATCGGTCGCGTCACGGACGCCGAGGGCAACGGCATCGAGGGCGTCGTGCTCGCCGTGAAGCCGCGGCGCGGTGTCTCCGTCACCGTCAAGACCGACGCCAATGGGCGCTACGCCGTCGCGGAGCTGAACGCCGATCGCTACACGGTGCTCGTCGAGACCCCCGAGTGGTTCGCCGAGAAGCCCCTGGGCTTCCAGATCAAGCCGAACGCCACCGAGCCGCTCGAGTACGACTTCGTGCTGAAGGGCGCACGCCGTTTCGAGGGCGTGGTCGTCTCCAAGGCCGGCAAGGGCATCTTCGGCGCGCGCGTGTTCATCATCGGCGGCGGCCGGCCCGTCAACAGCGCCCGGCAGGCGGGGCGCGCGCTCGAGACCTTCACCGACGACAACGGTCGCTGGAGTCTCAACGACGTGCCGGCCGAGATCTCGGTGACGGTGCGTGCGAGCCACGGCAGCCTCGAGGCGGAGCCGGTCTGGGTGGCGCACACGAAGCCCGTCCCCGCCACGATCCGACTGGAGCTCGCGGACACCGGCAGCGTGAAGGGCGAGGCGTACGACCTCGTCACGCGGAAGTCCTTGAGCGGCGTGCGCATCCGCATCCGTCCGGTCGGGGCGCCCGGCGGACGCTCGGGCCGTACGGTCAACGTGAACCGCGAGGGCAAGTACCAGGTCGATCGCCTGATCCCCGGGCGCTACACGTTCCAAGGCACGCTCTCCGGGTACCTCACGGGGGAGCCCGTCGAGGTCGACGTCCGCGCGACGGAGCAGCCCATGGAGCAGGACGTGCCCATGGATCCGGGCCTTACGTTCGCCGGGATCGTGCTCGACGATCGCGGCCGGCCCATGAACCGGGTGCGCGTCGACGTGTGGGGCGAGGCCGACGGGAAGAAGGTCCGCTACCGGGCGGTGAACACCGATGCCAAGGGTCGCTTCCGCCTGACCGGCTACGAGCGCGGCATCTACACCCTGCGCGCACGCCGCGGCGGCTTCCAGGCGCGGACCCTCGAGCGCCTCGGCGGCGGCGAGACCGAGCTGCGCATCGAGCTGGCCCGCCGTCCGCGCTAGTCCCGGTCCCTGAGAGGCGAGCCCCCCCGGCGCCCTCTACGATGCGCTTCCACGGATGCAGCGCACCCCGGCGCTGGAACGGGCTCGACCAGGGCCTTTAGGGAGTTCGAGAAGGATGAACGGGAAGCCGGTTCTCGTAGCCATCGTGGTGGTCGCCATCGCGGCGATCGGTGCCTTGGTGCTCTTCGATGTCGGGTCGCTCTTCGGCGGCGGCGGCGCGGATGACGGAACGAACGGGGGCGGCGACGACCCCTACACCGTCGATGTCGACGGCGGGGCGGATGGGGGCGACGGCACGGCCGGCGACCGCGGGCCCGCGCTCTTCGGCCGCGCCGCGCAGCGCATCGGGATCGGAGACGCGCTCGGTCGGGTGCTGTCCTTCGAGTCGAAGAAGCCTGTGGCGGGCGCGCGCGTCCAGCTGAAGGGGAAGGGCTACGGCAAGGAGGCCGTAGCCGTCGACGCCACCAGCGGCAAGGACGGCCGCTTCCACCTGCCGCGCGTGCCGGCCGGCGAGGCCTACGTGCTGACCGTGAACGCGGGCGACGAGGGCACGCGTACCGTCACGGAGATCGGCGTGCGCGCCGGCGACGTCGAGGACCTGGGCACGATCTGGGTCGGCGAGAGCGGCACGCTCGAAGGCGTCGTGGTCGACACGCTCGACCGCGGGGTCCGCGACGCGGATGTGCAGCTGCACCCCGGCGCGATCTCGCTCGAGTCGATGATGACCGACTTCATGGACCTCTTGGGTCGACTCGACCAGGACCCGAAGCCGATCGCGCGCACGGACACCGACGGTGAGGGCCGCTTTCGCATCGCGGGCGTGGCGCCCGGTCCCGCAACCTTGATCGTGCGCAAGCCCGGCTACCAGATCGCCATCAAGCCGATCACGATGTCGAAGGACGGCGTCATCGGCGAGACGCCCGTGATCCGCCTGGAGGAGGCATCGCCCATCTCGGGGCGGGTCGTGAACCAGGACGGCAAGGGCGTCGCGCTCGCGCGCGTGGCCTTGATCGACCAGGGCGATACCGAGACGGGCTTCTTCGCGCGCCAGTTCTCGGAGACGGACAACGACGGCTACTTCGTGGTCGACAGCCCGCCCAACGCCACGCGGCTGGTGGCCGTCGTGGCCGCCGCCGGGTACCCGACGGTCGTGGAGAACTTCACCGCCGACCGCCGCGACGGCCACGTGTTCACGGTCGTGGGCGGCGCCGTCCTCACGATCCGCGTGAAGAAGGAGGAAGACGGCTCGCCCATCGCCGGCGCCAGCGTGTTGGCGATGCTCTCGGAGGAGCCGAACCTCGGCGCCGCCGGCGGCAACATGGTCTCGGGCGTGACCGATGGGCGCGGCGAGGTCGAGCTCATTGCGCGGCCCGGCTACCTCCCGATGGTGATCGTCTCGCATCCCGAGGAGGGGCGCGGGATGTACATGCCCCAGATGTCGGGCATGGCCCAGCTCGGCGCCGGCATGATCAAGGGGCCCAGCGATCCCAAGGTCGAGGCGGGGCGCAACGTGATCGAGCTGACGAAGCCCGGCGGCATCGTCATCACCGGTCGCGTCACGGGGCCCGATGGCCAGAGCATCGCCGGGGCGGAGGTCGGCATGGGCGGCCAGCTCGCGATGTTCGGTGGCGGCAGCGCCGTCACCAACGCCGACGGCGCCTACGAGCTGCGCACGGCCAAGCTTCCGCCGATGTTCCTCCAGATCACGGTGAAGGCGCCGGGCTACGTCCAGCCTGATGCCACGCGTACCCTGAAGGCGGCCGAGGGCCAGCCGCTGCAGCACGATGTGCAGCTCGACTACGCAGCGCAGGTCGAGGGCGTCGTCACGCAGTCGGACGGGACGCCGTTGGCTGGGGTCCAGGTCCGCCTGAAGCGCGAGGGCGGCGGCCCGAACCCGATGAACTGGACCCTGAACGCCCAGTCGGCCATGACGGATCGGGGCGGTCGCTACTTCTTCGACACCGTCCAGCGCGGCCAGAAGTACACCGTGATCGGTCGCCGCGACGGCTACGTGGACACCTCGACCAAGGCGTTCCAGGTCGCAGCCAGCGCGGAGGTCGTGACGGCGCCCGTGCTGGAGCTGGCCAAGGGCGTCGACTTGACGCTCCACATCGTGGAGCCTGGAGGCCGCGACGTCGCGGGCGCACGCGTCGACGTGCACGTCGAGCGCGTCGAAAAGGCCGAGTGGGATCCGTGGCAGGGCTGGCGCTCGTTCGCGAAGGTCGTCACGAACGCGGATGGCAAGGCCACCGTGCGGAGCGTCCCCGACGGCAAGGTCACGCTGACGGCGCGCGGGAAGGGCTTCGCGGGGGCGCGCAAGACGATCGAAGTGCGCCGCGCCACGCCGCCCGAGGGGCCGATCGAGATCAGCCTCCGGGAAGCGCTGACCATCACGGGCACCGTGTTCGATCAGAACGGCGAGCCGGTCAGGGACGCCAACGTGCAGCTGCAGACCGAGTCGCCCGACGCCGGCGTGCACGGCAACCCGGAGACGGACGCGCGGTGGATGGACATGCTGAGCGACCAGACCGATGCGGAAGGTCGGTTCGAGATCGAGGGCGCAGCCCCGGTCGACAGCTTCAAGCTGCACATCTTCGCCGCGGGCTACCAGACCAAGCAGGTCACGGTGCGCGGCCGCCTCAGCGACATCGAGATCACCGTCCGTCAGATCGACAAGGACAAGCAGCGCCGCATCGAGGAGCTCTCGAAGGGCATCCAGGACGTCGTGCAGAAGATGCAGGAGGCCAAGGACGACGAAGAGCGTCAGGCCCGGATCCAGGAGCTGCAGGAGATGCAGCAGGAGCTGCAGCAGCTCCAACAGGACCCGTCGTCCGAGGAACCCGAGGTGATCGAGGGCGACGACGGGTAGAACCACGGGCCGGATGAAGCAGTCCTGGTTCCACCTCGCCGCCCTCGGCGTCTTCGTGCTCGTCGGCCTCGCCTGGGGCCTGGTGCGCTGCGGCGTGCTGGGCGAGATGCCCACGCGCATCCCGCGCAACAGCGCCGACCTCGACGTGCTGCCCCCGGAGGAGCTGCCGAAGGAGGGTGTGCCGGGCTTCCCGCGGCGCTACTTCGAGGGCACCGGAACCGTCGTGGGGCGCCTCGTCGAGCAGAACCAGCAGCTGCCGTGGGAGGGGACCACGGTGAGGCTCGCCGCGCGTCCCGAGCTCGAGACCCGCACCACGGTCGAGGGTCGGTTCGAGCTGGCCGGCATTCCCGCGGGGATCGACGTCGCGCTGCGGATCGAGACGCCGGGCGGCGCGGTCTTCGGCATCTCGACGATCGCGGTCCTGCCCGATGCGCGCGTGGACCTGGGCACGCTCGTGCTCGGCGGGCGCGTGCGCTGGACCGGGCGCGTGACCGACACGGAGGGCCGGCCGGTGCCGGGTGCCGTCGTCACGTTGCACGAGCGGCACCTCATGAACGTCCGGGCGGCGCGGCCGGCGGACCTGCCGCTGCACCGACGGCCCCCTGCGCTCTATCGCGCCGTGACCGACGCCGAAGGGCGGTACGCGATCGCGGACGTGACCCGCCACGACCTGCTCTTCGTCGTGCGCGCCGCCGGCTTCGTGCCGCGCCGCGGTGATGTGTCCGGCACGCA
>JASJAY010000031.1 GCA_030066775.1 Planctomycetota bacterium | reverse complement strand
GGTTCTGTTTCGAAACCCTGGCGTTGGCCCGAGGCCGAGCGAGGGGCCGCCTCGCAAGGCGCGCGAAGCAGGCGATATAGGAACGCATCGTCGATGCAGCGCAACGCGGCGAGGGGGCCCCGCAGCCGGCCGAAGCCAGGCAGGGTTTCGAAACAGAGCCTATGCCGGCACGACGTCGAGGATGCCCACCGGGCTCGGGATGTCGATCACGCGGTCCAGCTTGAAGCCCGCCTCCGCGAAGAGCGCCTCGAACTCCGCCGGCGAGCGCTCCTTGCCGTCCTGCAGGACCATCATGTGGACGTCGAGCCAGTGCGCCCACGGCGGGGCCTCGGGCACGAGCAGCGCGTCGAAGACGAGCAGGCGGCCGTGGGGGGGAATCGCCTCGCGGATGCGCTGCAGGATGAGCGCGCACTCGCGATCCGGCCAGTCGTGCAGGATGTGCTTCAGCAGATAGCAGTCCGCGCCGGCCGGCACGCTCTTGAAGAAGTCCCCGGCGACGAGCTCCACACGATCCGAGAGGGGATGTCCCTCGAGCTCCCCGCGCGCGATCTCGATCACCTCCGGCAGGTCGAAGACCGTGCCGCGCGGCTCCGTGTTGGCCAGCAGGATGTCGAGCAGCAGCGTGCCGTGGTTGCCGCCCACGTCGACGATGTGCCCGAATCCCCCGAAGTCGTAGTTGGCCGTGATGCTCGAACTGGCCTGCTTGCTCATGTTGCTCATGGCGAGGCCGAAGCGCCCGGCCTCGTCGGGCTTGCCCGAGAGGTATTCCCAAGGACTCATGCCGAGCACGCCCGGGGTCTGGCTCTTGCCCTCCATGATCGCCTCGTAGGCGAGGCCCCACGGCTTCCAGTGGGCGCTGTCGCACATGGCGGCCGCGAGCCAGCGCACGGAGCGTGGGTCGTCGGTCGTGAGGCTCTTCGCCATGTTGTTCAGCGAGAAGACGCGGTCGCGCTGCTCCTCGAAGATGCCCTCGGAGACGAGCGCCCGCATCACACGGTAGAGCGCGTCCTCGTCGGCCCCGATCTCGTCCGCGAGCTCGCCGACGGAGCGCGGCCCGTCCTCGAGCATGTCCGGGATGCCCATGCGGGCGATCGTGCCGATGCCCTGCGACCGGCAGTAGCCGAGGATCAGGTCCATCATGCGCTCGACGGGATCGACGGTCTTCACGGTCATGGCGCGGTCCTCCGACGGCTAGGGCGCCGAGTATTCCCCCGGATGGGGCCCAGACAAGCGCTGGGTGCGTGACGCGTCCCGTTTCGGGGGGGACGCCGATCGTGTCCCAGGCCCGACGGCCCACAGACGCCCTGCCGTGGCGCGGTAGAATTGGCCCGTGCGCTGGCTCGTCCTTCCGACCCTGGCCCTGCTCTTCGTCGCCTGCGGCGGCGCGGACTACTGGAGCTTCACGTCGGTCCAGAACACGAACAACCCGTACAGCAGCTTCGTGGTGGTCTGGCTCTCCGACAGCCCCGTCGACGGGGCGGAACAGCTCGAGGTCACCATCGAGCGCGTGGAGCTGTTGCGCGGCACCGAGACGGAAGAGCTCGACCGCACGCTCCAGACCCACGACCTGCTGACGCTGCGCAATGGTGTGCGCGCCTCGATCGGCGAGGCCGACGTGCCCGCCGGGGGCTACACGGGGGTCCGCCTCACGCTGCGCACGGTCGGGGCAGAGGCACCACGCATGCGCATCGGCGGTACCTGGCATCCGCTGGCGCTCGCGTCGGGCGTGACGCGCGTGGTGGACGTGCCCTTCTCGTTCAGCGCGCCCGATGCCGGCCGGCGCGAGATCCAGATCGACTTCAACGCGCGTCTCTCCGTACGCGACATCGGCGGCGGGTACGAGCTGACGCCCGTGCTCGACGCCGTGAACCCCGTGACCGCCGGCGAGATCAGTGGGCGCGTGCTGGGCGCCGGCGGGACCCCGGTGGGGGGGATGGTCGTAATCGCGCGCCGGCAGGGCGTGGAGCTGCGCTCGACGGTCACGCTGCCCGACGGCAGCTATCGCCTGACGCCTCTCGCTCCAGGCACGTACGACGTCGAGATCGTCAACCCGGGCGGTACGCCGGTGGGCACACCTGGGGTGCTGGTCAGCAGCGGTAGCGCGGCCGACGTCATCCTGAACCTGCCCTGACGTCCCGCCCCGCGTAGGCTCTCGCCGTGACGACGCGCCGCTTCTCCCTCGTCCTCCTGCTGCTGCTGGGCCTCGGCGCCCCTGCGTTCGCCGACGACGACAGCGCGACGTTCAAGGTCGGGCCCGTCCCGGACACGCTGCGGAAGGCGCTGCGCCTCGAGCCCTTCTACGCGAAGCACGTCGACTGCCACGGGTTCCCGATCCTGGGATCGAGCAAGGTGTCCGATCGTGCCCTGCTCGAAGCCGCCTGGATCGTCGATCACATGACGGCGGGGCGCCGCGACGTGCTGAAGGCGCTCGCCAAGGCGAAGGTGCGCCTGTGCGTCATGGCCTACACCGAGATGACCACCGCGGTTCCCGAGCACAAGACGCTCGAGCCGGGCAAGTGGTGGGACCGGCGCGCGCGGGGGCTGGGCCCGTCGAAGGCGCGTCCCTGCGTGTCGTGCGCGGAAGAAAACCTCCTCGCGTACCCGGGCGATCCGTACCCACGGGAGAACATCCTCGTCCACGAGTTCGCGCACGCGATCGACCTGATGGCGCTGCGCACGCTCGACCCCGCGTTCGAGTCCAAGCTCGCGGTCGCCTACGGCAACGCCGTGCGCGAAGGACTCTGGAAGGGCACTTACGCCGGCGAGAACAAGGAGGAGTACTGGGCCGAGGGGCTGCAGAGCTGGTTCGACACGAACCGTCCACCGGACAGCCTGCACAACCACGTGGACACGCGCCGGGAGCTCAAGGCGTACGACCCGCGCCTGGCGAAGCTCATCACCGAGGCACTCGGGTCATCGCCCTGGCGCTACGTGCACCCGGGCCATCGTCTCGGCAAGGGGCACCTCGCGGACTACGACCCCACCAAGGCGCCGCGCTTCCAGTGGCCCGAGGGTCTCGACGCCTGGTTCCGCAAGTACGAGGACGACAAGCGCACGGGGGCCGGTCGCGTCGAGCTCGATCCGCTGCCCACAGCCGGACCGCCCACGCGCTCCCCCTCGACGCGCGAAGAGACGCGCATCCTCTTCATGAACCAGACGGACGGCGTGGTCGAGCTGTTCTGGATCGACCATGGCGGCAAGCGCGTCTCGTACGGCACGGTCAACGGCAAGACGAACGCCGAGCGCAGTACGCTGATCGGCCACGTCTGGGTCGTGGTCGACGCGAAGGGCAAGGACATCGCGCGCTTCGTCGCCGCGAAGAAGCCGGGCCGCGCGAAGATCCGCGCGCGCTGAGCGCCTTCCTCAGGACCGGGCGCCGACGCGTCGCGGCGTGTGCGCCGAGTAGAGCAGGTAGGCGCCGAAGACGCACGCGCCCACGGCGAGGCTGAAGGCCAGCGCGGGGAGATGGCGCTCGACGTTCGCGAGGGCGGAGAGCGTCGTGCCGACCAGCTCGCCCGGACGCATGAGCACGTCCCAGCTGTTCCAGCGCAGGACGCGACCGACATAGACACCGACGCCCGTCAGCACGAACACGCTGCCCAGCACGGCCCACGTGGTTCGCGGCCCCAGCCGCTCGCGCAGGACCTCGTGCATCAGCCGGATCGACGCCAGCCCCAGCACGAGCCCCGTGGTCGCGAAGCCGGCGACGATGAGCGCGTACAGCGGGGCGTAGCCCGCCGGGGCCCGGAAGACGTAGATCACGTCCGTGACGATGTACGGCGCGTTGGGCAGGAAGAAGAGCCACGCGAAGAAGACCGCGACCAGCCCGACGGGCACGCGGCCTCTGGGGGCGGGGACGCAGGTCGCGAGCACGCTCAAGCCGTACGGCACCCACGCCAGGAACAGGTTCCAACCCAGAAAGAGCAGCGTGGAGCGCCCGCGGAGCGCGGAGACGGCCAGCAGGACGGTGACGCCCACGGCGCTCGCGACGAGGCACCGGCGCAGGGTCGCGGACGCCAGCTCGGGAACGCGGTGCAGCACCATCGGGAGGGGAGTCTAGCCGCGTCTGCAGCCCGCGCACGGCCGCGTGTCGTCCGGGTGAATGCTGCCTGTCTTTGCCGTTGCTTTTGTCCTCCCTTGCGCCATCTTCATGGCCAGGGAGAGCCCATGGACACACATCTGTTCCGGCATGCGCGCAACACCGTCTCGTTCGAGGCCGGCCAGACGATCTTCGAGATGGGCCAGGCCGCCGCGTGCATGTACGTGGTGCAGAGCGGGCAGGTCCACGTCGAGCGGGACGGCCAGACCATCGCTTCCTTCGGTCCCGGCGAGATGTTCGGCGAGATGGCGTTGGTGGAGGATCTCCCGCGCAGCGCCACGGCGCGCGCCGACTCGGACTGCATCCTCGTTCCCATCGACGAGGAGCACTTCCGCTTCCTCGTGCAGCAGACGCCCTTCTTCGCGCTCGAGGTGATGCGCGTCATGAGCCGTCGCCTGCACAAGAGCAACGAGGACCACTACACGAGCGGCTGATCTCGCAGGCTTCGACGTGTGGCGCGGTGAGGCCGTGTCCCGTCCGCTTCTACGGGACCTTGAGCTCCGCGAGCACGGACTCCATCGAGGTCGCGATCTGGCCCTTGGTGCTCGACGTCATCTTGACCATGCCGCCCGGTACCTCGGTGGAGGACCAGACCTTCGAGGTCGTGGTCGTCTCGCCCAGCTTGATCTTCGTCTCGATCCACTTGCACTTGTAGCTCTTGCCCAGGATCTTCAGCGTCTCCTCGCCCTCCTTGACCTCGGGCTTGGGCGTCCCGGGGACGCCCTCCGGCATGTTCGGCATCTCGAGCTGGGCCGGGACCTCCCGATCCTGCGCCGGGCTCTCGATCCGCTTCTCGCCCTGTCCCGGGATGTCGACGAACGTGACGGTCTGCGTGGAAAGGACGAGCTTGTCCTTGCCCTTCGACTTCAGCGTGGTCGTCGTCTCGAGCTTGGTCGAGACGGTCGCGGCCGTGGTCGTCGTCCGCATGGTGATCTTGGTTCCCGCCTTGAACGCCTTCCAGCTCGCGTACTCGGGGTTCTCGATCTTCTCGCCGGCCTCGGTTGCTGCGGGCGTGATCGCGAGCAGCAGGGCGGCCGTCATCATCCAGATGCGCTTCATGCGTCGTTCCTCCGTAGGGGGTAGGGCACTGCGCCCGACCGATGGATGCATGGCGCTGCGGATCTTGCCACCCCGGGCGGCGTTGTGGGGGCGATTCCTCCCTCGTAGGCTGATCGCGTGAGCGATCCCGTGCCGCCCGCCGACGACGTCCCCGACCGGTTCGTCGTCGACTTCACCGGCGCGACGCTGCTCGGGATCTACGAAGTGCGGGAGAAGCTCGCCGACGGCGGCATGGGCGCGGTCTACAGCGGCTGGGACACGAATCTCGGGCGCGCCGTCGTGATCAAGGTGCCGCACGTCCGGTTCGTGAGCGAAGCGGGGTTCCGGGCTCGATTCTCGCGAGAGATCGCCGAGCTCGTGCGGCTCGAGCATCCGCACATCGTCCGCATCCTCGCGCAGGGCACGCACGACGACGTGCCGTTCTTCGTCCTGCAGTTCCTCGGCGGCGGGTCGCTCGAGGACGCCTTGGAGCGGACCGAAGGCGGTATGTCGATCGACGCCGCCATGGCCTGGTTCCCTGTGATCGCCGATACGCTCGACTTCGTGCACGCGCGCGGCACCGTCCACCGCGACGTGAAGCCCGGCAACATCCTGTTCGACGACCAGGGGCACGTGTTCCTCTCCGACTTCGGCGTGGCCAAGGCGCTCGAGGACACCGACACGCGGCTCACCGATCTCGGAACGGGCGTCGGCTCGCCCGGCTACATGGCGCCCGAGCAGATCACGGGCGGGGAGCTGACCCCCGCGGCGGACCAGTACGCGCTCGCCTCCGCGCTCTACGAGGCCCTCACGGGGCACCCCCCGTTCGACGAAGGCTCCACGATCGAGGTGCTGCTCAAGAAGCGCTCCGAGTCGCCCGTGCCGCTGGTGGAGCGCATTGACGGCTTCCCGCGGGCGGCCTCGAACGCGGTCCAGAGGGCGTTGGCGATCGACCCCGCAGAGCGCTTTGCCTCCTGCCGCGCCTTTGCCGACACGGTTCGGGACGCGGCCCGACCCAAGCCCGAGCCGGTCGAGCTGCCCGTGCCGCGCGCGAGGCCCTCGCCGTGGATCGCCTTGCTGCTGGTGCTGGTCATCGGGCTCGGTGCGTACGCGCTGCTGGACCCGGGGGCCGACGGACCGCCGCAGGGCGACACGACGACCGACGGGGCCGCCGCACGCATCACCCTGCTCGAGGCAGGCGCCGAGCCGCGACAGGTCCTTCGCTACGCCATCGAGCCGGGCCCGATCGGCGCGGTCGATGTGCGGATGCAGCAGAAGATCGTGGTCTCGGTCGAGGGGCGTCCGGAGCCCATGACCACCAGCGACATCGGCCAGGTCTGGACCCTAGACATGACCGTCGACGAGGTGAGCCCGGCCGGTGAGATCGCGCTCAGCTGGTACACGAAGACCCTCCAGTTCGCCGTCACGCCGGGGGGGACGGGGTTGCCGACGCCGGACGTGATCCAGCAGTACTCGGGCGTCCGAGGCACGGTCCGGCTCGCCGCCAACGGCGTGGCGCTCGACTCCGAGACGACGGGCAAGGACGGGGCACATCCCATGGTGCTCCGCGACATGGAGCGACTCGACTGGACGATGCGCCACATCGTTCCCGTCTTCCCCACGGAGCCCGTCGGGATCGGCGCGCGGTGGGAGGTGAGCGAGAGCAACACCATGATCGACATGCGGCTCACCCACACGACGACGTACGAGGTCGTGTCGATCGAGGACGACGTCGTGCGGCTGGATGTCTCCGTCGCACAGACCGCCGCGAAGCAGACGTTCAGCCCGTTCTCGAACGACGTCGAGGCGACCCTGCTGTCCCTGCATGCCCGAGGCGAGAGCCAGACCGAGGCGGACCTTCGCGACCTGATCGCGAGGGAGGATGTCTACGACATGTCGATGGACCTGGAGATGGAGATGCCGGTCCCGACTCCGGAGGGCGAGGACGGCCCGCGGACTGCGAAGAGCACCGTCGAGGTCACGATCCGGGTCGAGACGCGCCGGAAGTAGGGCGCGCTCGATCAGGTCGTAGGACCGGGCCCAGCCGCGCCGCCCTGGGGCGTGAGCGCGCCACGGGAGAAGCTCAGCGCCATGACGTCGTCGACCGTCCAGTCGGTGTGCTCGAGCTTCTCCGCGTCCACCACGCGGATGATGCCCGAGAGCGGGTTCGGCGTGTTCGGGATGTAGACCATCGCGACGGTCCGCTCGCCGGCGTCATCGGTCGTCTGGCGCATCAGCATCCCGATGGTGCGCACGTTGTCGTTCGGCCACGCGATGAGCACCACCGGCGTGCGCGTGCCGAAGCCTTCCTTGCCGAACGCCTCATCGAACCGATCCGCCGTGCGCGTGAAGATCCGGAGAATCGGAATGCGGTCCGCCTGGAGCCGGACCACCCACATCACGAGCCAGCCGAACGCGGCTACGGCGGCAAGGCACAGGGCGACCGTCAGGATGAACCCGATCGCGGGCGGAGCGCCGGTCTTGGCGACGATCTCGTGCGACCTGTTGAGCAAGCCCGAGAAGCCGAACAGCTGCAGGAGCTTGTACGGCAGGAAGATCAGCACGATCGCGCTGACGCCGATCATCACGTGCCGGAAGAACTTCGCCGCGTAGTACGAGCCGGACCTGGCCATGCGCTCCTCCTGGGGCCGCTCAAGGTACGGGGTTTGGCCGGCTGTCGTAACCTCCGGAACCGCCCGCCGCATTCGATCGGCCCGGTGGATACCCTGGTCGCCCCGTGAACCCCCACGACACCCTCACCCACGAGCAGTTCGATCGCGTCGCGCGCGCGTTCCAGACCATCATCGAGCGAGATCTGCAAGGGGACGAGGCACGCGCGTGGATCCGCGAGCAGAGTGCCGACGATCCGGTCATCGCAAGCCGGCTCCTCGACATGCTTGCGGCGCACACCGGCGAAGACGGCGTCACGGATGATGATCGCTTCCACGCCGCGGCGCTCGAGGCCGTCCGCGCCGAGGCCGCCGCCGCCGACGAGCACATCGATCAGGTCATCCCGGCGTCGATCGGCCCGTACCGCGTGATCCGCTTCGTCGCCTCGGGCGGCATGAGCACCGTCTACGAGGCCGAGCAGGAGGAGCCGCGCCGACGCGTTGCGATCAAGGTGATCCGCCTGGAGCTCCTCACCAAGGAGAGCATCCGACGCTTCGAGGCGGAGGGGCATCTGCTGGCCGGCCTGCGCCACGAAGGCATCGCGCGCGTGTACGCCATGGGGCGTACGGAGACGCCGGCGGGGCAGGTGCCCTACCTCGTGCTCGAGTTCGTCGACGGCATGTCCATCACCGAGTATGCCGAGGCGAAGGCACTGGGTGTTCGCGAACGGATCGCGTTGCTTCGACGTGTCTGTGCGGCCGTGCAGTACGCGCACGACAACGGCGTGCTCCACCGCGATCTGAAACCCGGGAACATCCTCGTCGACGCGGACGGCAACCCGCGCATCCTGGATTTCGGCATCGCGCGCCCCTTCGACGAGACGTGGAGCTACGCCGCGCGTTCTGCCTCGGGCCTGTTCCTGGGCACGCTGGCCTACATGAGCCCCGAGCAGGCCATGCAGACGGGCACACCGCCGGACGTTCGCGTCGATGTCTACGGCGTGGGGGCCGTAGGGTACGAGCTTCTCGCCGGCCGTCCGCCTCACGAGATTGGAGGCCTGCCCCTCCACGAGGCAGTGAAACGTGTCGTCCACCACGCGCCGTCGAGTCTCGCCGCGCGCCATGCGACGTACACCGGTGATCTCAGCGCGGTCTTCAGCAAGGCGCTCGCGACGGATCGGGAGCGGCGCTACAGCAGCGTGCGCCAGCTCGACGAGGACCTGCGGCGCTACCTCGAGCATGAGCCCGTCGAGGCGCGTCCGCCCTCGGCCCTGTACCAAGTCCGCATGTTGATCCGGCGCAACCGGACGACGTTTGCGCTGCTCGGACTCCTGCTCGTCTCCCTGATTGCGGGGCTGACGATCGCCTTGGCGCAACGACGCACCGCCGTGGATGCGCGTGCCGCCGCGGAGCGCACCGCGCGCGAGGCGACCCGCGACCGTCAGGCCGCCGAGCTCCATGCCGCGTGGTCGGCGCTGGAGACGGGCCGCATCAAGGATGCAAGCGAGCTCCTGGATCGGACCGGGGGCGATGCGACGGGGATCGAGTGGGACCTCCTGCGCGCACGCGCCTACGGGGCCGCGGCGATCCGCGAGCTGGACGGCCTGGGCCGGGACGTCGTGCACTTTGCTGCCGACGGCGGATCTGCGATCACGCGGGATCGGGAGGGCGTCATCGTCCGCGTGGACATGGGTATGGGTACGCCGCGGCCGCTCGTGTCCGCCGAGGGCGGTGGCCCCGGGTCCACCGTGCCCCGCGGGGCGGCGTACGCGTTCGCGGCGAAGACCCCCGGGTACGCGGTCCTTCACACCCCAGACCGGCTCACGATCGTCGATGCAGAGCGCGGCACCGTCGTCCGCACCGTAGAGGCCACAGCGCCCGTGGTTGGAGCCGTCGATCCCGACGACGACCTGTTCGTCTGGCCGGCGGGCCCGCAGCGGATCCCCCGGCTCGTGGACCTGGTCCGCGGCGAGATCGTCCACGATCCGCGCATCGCGACGCATACGGCGGGCATGCGGCTCAGCACGGTCCTCCATGGGCGCTTCCTGCTGGCGGATGGTGAGCACCGGATCGCCGTCGTCGATCTCACGGACCTGAGTGTGACGCGGATCGAACGCGTCGACCTCCAGGCGGCGGCGTGGCCCGTCATGGACAAGAGCGGTCGCTATCTACTCCTCCCGTACCAGTACCCCGAGGTGCACGAACTCGAGACGGGCGAGGTCTGGAACGTCGGCGCCGAGGCGAGCTCCTACGTGCTGGACGGCGCCTTCTCCGCAGCCGGGACGAGGCTGGCACTCCTCCACGCCAACGGCGAGGTACGCATCTGGGACGTCCCCTCCAAGCGTCTCGTGCACACCGCGACCGACGGCCGCATCACGATCCGCCGCCGTCCGACGGGACTCTCTCGGCGGAGAAGCGGCGCGATCGCGTTCGACGCGCGGAGCGGCGCGATCCACACCATCGGCGGTGGGTACGCCGTCGACTGGCCCACGCAGGCCGTGTCGACGCGCCTCAACCACGGGTTCGGTCGCAAGCCGTACCCTTACGTGTACGACCTGGACTGGCACCCCGAAGGCCGCTGGCTCGCAAGCGTGGCGTGGGACGAGCGCATCGTCATCTGGGACACATGGACGGGGGAGGCGCTTGGTGCGTTCGACCTTCGCGCCGCCTTGGCGCAGGCTCCGCCGGAACGCCAACCCGAGGACAAGCGCCTCTCGCCGAACGCCGTTATGTGGTCGGCCGACGGCCAGCATCTGGCCGTGCAGTGCGCGTCGGGCTGGAGCGCGGTCTGGGACGTCTGGTCGAAGCAACTGAGCTTCACGGGCCCGCTCGAGGGCGCCCTTCTGCGGCTCGAGGCGGGGGGGGACGTAGTCCTGGCCGGCGCGGACGGCGCAGCGACGCGCGTCACGCTCGAGCAGGCGCGGCGCGCCCACACGACGTACATGAAGCCGTCCTTTCGCAGCGAGTCGCCGCCGCCTTGGGCGCTCGACCGGAGCCTTGGCCCTTGGCCCACGACTGCGTGGGGCTTCACCTGGTCGGGCTCGAAGGTGGCCGCGGGCCGGCACCCGGTGACCGGCATGGCCGGTGCGTTCCGCGTCTGGGACACGGATGCGCCTGATCGGATCTGGGAGGGCCTGTCCAGTGGGGACGTGCTCTGTGCCCAGCTCGCCGACGCGGGCCGCCGCCTTCTGCTCGGCATGCGCGCCGGCACCATCCAGGTGTTCGATACAGAGCGCCGGAAGCGGATGATGGTCATCCAGGCCCACCGCCACTACATCATGGCGCTCGCCCTCTCGCCCGACGGCAAGACCCTCGCCTCCGGCTCAGGCGACGGCTGGATCCGCCTGTGGCCGCTGACGCCGGCTGCAGAGCGCTCGCAACGCGCGCGCCTCGCGGCCGCGCAGCGCCGGCGGCTCGCGCCGCTGGTCGAGCGTCATCGGCGTACGTCCGACTCCCTCGCTGAGGCGCTCGAGGCCCTGCTCCGAGACGACGCGATCGCACCGGAGGACCGCTCCGCGGCCAAGGCCCTGCTCCTGCGGGCTTCGCGCTGACTCTCGAGTGGCCCTGACTATCCTGTGCGTATGCCCGATGCGGAGAAGCCGACGGACCTGCTACGACGTATGCGGGAGCACGTCGACCGTGGCGATCCGCACCTCGATCCCGTCATCTACGACGAGGTGCGGCGTCTGGCGCACGGCCTCATGCGCAAGGAGCGCAGCTCACACACGCTCCAAGCGACAGCGCTCGTGCACGAGGCGTATGCACGCTTGATCGACAGCGAGCAGGCGCTTCCCGAGGACAGGGCCCACTTCCTCGCCCTCGTGGCACGCGCCATGCGCCGCATCCTGGTCGACCATGCGCGCGGCCGCCAGGCCGCCAAGCGCGGCGGCGACTGGCAGCGCGTCATGCTGGCGGACCTTCCCGAGGATGGGGGGGCGCGCGCTCTGGACCTGGTGGCCCTCGACCAGGCGTTGGCAGAGCTCGCCGACTACGACGAGACGAAGGCCTTGATCGTCGAGCTGCGGTTCTTCGCCGGGATGTCGGTGAAGGATGTGGCGGTCGTGCTCGGCTGCGGCGAGACGTTCGTGCGCACCGAGTGGTATGTGGCGCGCGCCTGGCTGAAGTCACGCCTGCCCGAGTGACGCGAGAGGGGGGCGGGCGAGCGCGCGACGCGTCCCGCAGATGCGTCAGCAGTTCGAGGGCCGAGAATTCCTGAAGAACCGCGATGGGCGGAGCGCGCCCTGCGCATTCCCTCCTGAGGCGCGATGTGCGCCGCCGGAGGCCCCCCGATGCGGAAGCTCTTCACAGGACTCGTGCTGATCGCCCTCGTCTCGACGGCCGGCTGCGGGAGCGGCGGAGCAGACGCGGCGCCGGTAGCGACCGGGGGCTTCAACCTCGATCTCGGCGGGTACTTCGACGACATCCCGGAGACCTACGGAGCGGCTTCTGGTCAGACCGGACCGTGGGTGCCCGTGCGGGACGGGACGACGAACGCGATCACCAACGCGGCGGGCGATGTCACGGCCGTCAGCATCGTGTTGGACGGGATCTCCTCGGTGGCCAACCCGCGTACCAGCACGGAGGGAGACCTCCTTCGCGACTGGATGGAAAGTCCGGCCGCGCCCGAGGATGGCCTGTCCGTGACCCTCACGGGGCTCGACGACGGTCTGTACGCGCTCTACTACTACGTACCCAGGCCGACCGACGACTTCACCGCCAACGGTGGGCCGATGCCCGGCCTCCCCGGGGGGGATCTGAACGGCCTCGGGGCACAGGGCACGAACTGGAACACCGTGCTCGTCTCGGTGAGCGGTGGGACCCTCACGATCACAGGCTCGCCCTTCAACGCCTATCTCAGCGGGGTGCAGATCGTCCCGGTGCGCTGAGATCCGCCCTGCATCGACGCGGAATTCCGCACGGACCGCGATGAGCCGCACGCGCTTCGCGCATTCCCCTTGGGACGGGGCGCCGGCCTCGTCGGACTTGAGATCGAAGCCCACAGGCGATGCCGCGCTGTGGTCGGAAGGAGTCATCCATGCACCGCTTGTTCGCCTTGGTCGTCATCCCGGCGTTGATCCTCCTCACCCAGACCGGATGCGGCGACGTGCTCAGCGCGGCCGACGCGCAGGACGAGGGCGTGGGTACGTTCGAGGGGGCGCTCGTCGGCCCCTACTCGGTTCGCGTCTACATCGCGGGCGAAGAGGTCGGTCGCTTCGACGGCGTGGACGGCCTCACGACCGAGATGGAGCTCCCGGGCCGTGACCGGGACCCGGGAAGGGAAGGCCTGCCTCCGGCCGAGGAGATCGATGGGGGCGGGGTGTTCGAGGAGCTGGAGCCGGAGACCGAGTTCCGCCCGGTCACGCCGGAAGGCCCGCCCGTTCCGAGCTACAACCGCGTTGCTCCGGGAGAACCGCGGTACCTCAACATCGTGCTCAAGCAGGGCCCGCTGCATGCCAGTCGCACGAGCGGGACGATGCACGAGTACTGGCGGCAGTGGTTCGCGGCGATTGTCGAGATCGGCACGAACGAAAGGCGGCGCGGTGAAACAATCGCCCGGTCCGGGCACCTCGAGGTGCTCGATGACGCGGGTCGGATCGTGGACCGTTATGAGTTCACACGCGCCTGGCCCTGTCGCATAAGCGGCTACCGGATCGACGCCCAGGGACGCGTGGTGCACACCGGCGAGATCGAGCTGGTGGTCGGCACGCTGACGCAGAGCGCGCCCTAGTCGGCCAGCCCCCACAGCACCCAGGCGGCCCAGTAGTAGGGGTGCTTCCACTTCTCCTGGGCGCGCACGTGATCCTGCGCCGCGCGCAGGGCGGCAGCGGCGGAGATGCCCTTGCCGTCGTCGGGGGACCACAGCTCGTAGAACTTCGTCATCAGCGCGCGGGTCGCCTCGTCGTCGACCTTCCAGAGCGAGGTCAGCACGCCGGAGGCGCCGGCGCGCAGGAAGCTGTGGGTCAGTCCCACGATGCCTTCGCCCGCGACGATGCGGCCCTTGCCCGTCTCGCACGCGGAGAGCACGGCGAGGTCGGTCGGGATCTCCATGTGGAAGACGTCGAGCGCCGTGAGGAACCCCGTGTCGTCCTCGGCGGGCGTCAGCGCGAGCGAGGAGAGCGTGGGCTTCGTCGGGTTCACCAGCCCGTGACAGGCGATGTGGACGGCGCGCCATCGCTTGGATGCCTTGCCCAGGGCTTCGACGAGGCCGGCGCGGGACGCCTCGGCGCCGAGCAGCACCACGTCACCCACCGCCTTGGCCTCGTCGCGCGTCGCCGGGAGCCGCGCGAGCTTCGTCCCACCGCGTAGCCGCGCGATCGCGGGCGCCTGCACTTCCGTGTCGTACGCCGGGTCACCGAGCGCGAGGACGCGGGTCCCCGGCAGCGGACGGTCTTCCTGGAGCGCGATGTACACGGTGCCCGAGGGCTGGCACACGACTTCACGCTCACCGAACAGGAGCCGCGACGGCACGTAGGAGAGGGGCCCGCTCGGTGAGACCAGCACGCGCTGCACGTCCTTCCCGAGGGCGAGGGGCTCCACGGAGAGCTTCGCCAGCGCCGCGAGCGGCTCCGCGTACGTAGCGCTCGGCTTCCCCAGGTCGAGGGCGGCACACGCCTCCGCGATCGGCGGGGTGGGGCCGAGCGGGACGACGCGCGCGGCGTCCGGTGTCACGACCAGCGCGATGGATCCGTACTCGAACACGCCGTACGTGACGAACGCCTCCCGCGGCCCGAGCGCGTCCTGGAGCTCCTCGATCGTGATGGGCGTGGGATAGAAGAGCTGCGTGCGCGTGTGCTGCTTCTCGTGTCGCTGGATGTTCGCGATCACCGTGCGCAGGGCGTCGCGCGCCTGGTCCAGCTGCTGCCGGGCAGCGCGAATCGCCTTGCGCTTGCCGCCGGCGGAGGCCTGATCGTAGGCGGCCTGTGCCGCGAGCTCGGCACGCCGAGCCAGCGTCTCCGATTCGATCAGCGCGTCCGGCAGGCTGACGCGCAAGGCGTCGCGTCCACCCATCGCCTCGAGCAAGGAGCCTGCGCGTCCGCTCTCCAGGAAGAAGCAGCTCTCCGCAGCGTCGTCCAGCGCCGCGGCGGCGAGGGTGGCGTACTGGTACACGTGCACGTGCCGCTCGCGCAGGCGTGTGCCGTGCTCTTGCGCATTGCCGCGGACGACGCGCTCGAAGTGGGGGACCGCGCGTCGTGCGGTGGCGATCGTCGCCTCGTGGTCGCCCGATACCATCTGCATCCACGCGAGGGTGCCCAGCGTCGAGACGGTCAAGCGCGATGCCCGCAGACGCTCGCTCTCCCGAATCGCGCGCTGCGCCATGGCGATCGCCTCCGCGTGCCGTCCCACGCGGTGCAGGGGAACCGCCAGCGAGGCGCGCGCGTCGGTGGCCTCGCGCTTCGCGCCCAGCTCTTCGGCGATCTTGATCGCCTCCTCCAAGAGCGGGATCGACTCCGCGTCGCGTCCCTGACGGACGCGAAGGTCGCCCAGGGCGGCGATGAGCGAGGCGAGCTCGACGCGCTCCGCCGTCTTCTCCAGGATGGTCCGCGCGCGCGTGATGAGATCTTCGGCGTCTTCGCCCCGCCCGTCGTTCATGGCGATGATGGCAGCGTTGTGCATCAGCTTGGCGGCTTGTCGTCCGCTGGGCTCGAGGGCCAGCGCCTCCTCATAGAGCGCGCGTGCCCGTGCGGGGTCGCCCATGAAGTCGTAGATGTTCGCGAGGTTGCCGAGCGACGCGATCACGCCGGGCTTGTGTCCGATCTCGGTGAAGAGCCGGCGCGCGCGCTCGGAGTAGTCGAGAGCCTGCGGGTAGTTGCCCATGCTCTTGTGCAACACGCCGATGTTGGTCAGCGCGCTGCCATAGGGCCCGCGCCGGCCTTGCTGGAGGAAGACCTCGCTCGCTCGCGTGATGTGGGTCAGCGCCTTGGGCAGATTGCCCAGGCGCCAGTGGGTCAGTCCGATGTTCGCGAACGCCGCCGCCTCACCGATGGGGGAGCCGCGGCGCTGTTCCACCTCGAGGCGGAAGCGCCAGATCCGTCGCGCTTCGCGGAACGCTCCCGTGCGAAACGCATGCAGGCCCGCCTGCTGTGAGGCGCCTGAAGCCGCCTGGAGCCATCCGACCCCCTCCGCAATCTCGGCCATCTGCAGATAGGCGGCGCTGGCCTGCATGTACTGCCGCATCGCCAGGTGCGACTCGGCCCGCCCGTGCGCTACACGCACGCGCAGCACGGGGTGGGCGGTGTCGGCCACCCGGTCGAACGCCGCGAAGGCGGCTTCGAAGTCGCTGCGAGCGACGGCCATGCGTGCCGCCGCGGCGGCCTCGCGGCTCGGCTTGTCGATCGGCTTCGCTCGCCACGTTTCGACGTATCCGCCGAGTGCTTCCAGGTCCTTCCCCTTCGCCTGCGCCGCATAGGCCGCTGCGACCTCGGCCCGGCCGCCCTCGAGCAGCACGTCGACGACGCGCCAGGGATCGATCAGGCCCTTCGGCTTGGCGAGCTCGGCCAGGCGCGCAGTGTCGCCCGCCTCGTGCGCGGCCACGACGGCATCGGCTGTGGCCGCGTCGTTTCCCCGCGCCGTCGCAGGGGCCAGCACCAACAGGAGGAGGGCGCAGGCCAGGACATGCGTCTTCGGCATGCCGACCGTGCTAGCCAATCGGGTCGCAAAATTCCAGCCGGAGCGAGGGTAGAGTCCGGTATGCGCGCGTGGACCCTCGTTCTCCTGCTGGGCCTGGCCGGTTGTGGAACCGATGACGAGCCGGCAGCGGAGGCCGGTGCGGAGCGGATCGAGATCGTGGTCGACGCGGAGGGCGCGTTCGAGGCCACCCTGATCCGTGGCGGTTCGCGTGATGCGCTCGCAGAGGGGGATCTGCTTCGCGCGTCGGGCGCCGAGCGAACGCTGGGCACGCTCCGAGATGCGCTCCAGCGCGTGATGGCGACACCCGCGCGACGCGACGACGCCGACAATGCGGTCCTCGAAGCCCGTCTGACGACGGCGCCCGAGACGCCGTGGAAGACGGTGCAGTGGCTCCTCATGACCTGCGCGGATCCCGGCGTGAAGATCTGGCGGATCTCGATTCGCGAGAACGCGTCGTCCGCGTTCGTCCGCGTCGACCTGCCGCGCGACGAGGCCCTACGCCGCGAGATGATGAAGCACGAGAGCGGACGCATGCGCATCAAGCTGTTCCGCAAGCAGAAGGCCGACCCGCGGCTCGCGTTCACGCGGATTCGCGTCGGCGATCGACGGCTGGGGCACACGCTCGACCTGCCCCGGTCCGAGGCGCCGGATCCCGTGGTCCAGACGCGGGCGTGGCAGCAGGTGGCCAAGCTGGTGAGGGCCCACCACGATCCCGATCAGACGCAGATCGCGGAGCTCGTGACGCCGCCTCCCGACGGCGGCGACGTGCCTGCCGCGGATGCCGTGCGCGTGCTCCGCCTGTTCCGCGAGGTCGGCTACGCACACGTTCATCTGGAAGGGGCTCCGCCGCCCTTGCCCGACGTGCGCTAGGGGGCTGCGGCTCGCTCCTGGCTTGCCTATGATCGGGCGCATGCCCGGTCGCCTCCTGGCGCTGACAATCCTGGTGCTGGTCGCCGTTGGCGCGCTGTGGTTCGCGCTGCGCGAAGGCGACGGCGCCGGCGTGGACGGGCTGGCCGAGGATCCGCCGGAAGCGGAGGCTGAGGGACCGGACGCGCCGATGCTCGTCGGCAGTCAGCCCGACGCGCATACCTCGGCGAACAGTCCCTCCCACACGCAGACCGATGGAGGCGTAGAGGCAGACCCGGTCTTTCGGAAGGCCCAGAAGCGCATCGTCACGCTCAAGTTGCGCCAGCCGAACGGCGAGCCCGCGCGGTTGCCACGCACGGATGTCGTGATCCGGTCGAAGGGCGCCAAGCCCGAGCGGCGCTTCGTGCAGCTGGGCGAGGACGGAACCGTGCGGATCGAGCTCGACGCGGATGCGACGCTCGAGGGCCTGGAGCTCCTGGGCTACGGCACCGAGGGCCCGCGTGGTGAGGTGCGCCTCTTCTCCTGGACCGCGGGCAGCGGTGTGTCGCTGGATGCCCAGCCACCGATCGAGGTGGCGTTCACCTCCTTGCCCGTGCGCACGGTCGACTCGCGGGGCGATCCACGTCCGCACCAGCGCATCCTGTTCCGCCCTGTCATCGAGGGGAAGGAGCCCACCGGCTGGTGGGGCGAGAGCAGCGACACCGAGGGGCGCCTCGTCCTCGGTCCCTTTCCCATCGGATCCACGGTCGAGATGCGGCCGGGCTGGCGGGGCGTACGCAAGGAGGACCTGACCGAGGAGGCGCTCCGCTGGAAGCGCGTCGTCGCCGACGGCAAGGCGTTCGAGCTCTTCGTCGGAGATCAGCCGCGTCTCGTGCTGCACTTCCCGCGCACGGGCGAGGAGACCGTACTCGTGATCACGGTGCTCGACGCTGAGTCCGGCGAGCCTGCCTTTCCCTCACGGGGCCACCGGGTCGAGGACGGCGACTTTCGGGCCCCGGCCCTCAAGGAGCATCGGCCGTACGAGATCGTCGTTGGTCCCACGGCGACTGGCTTGTTCGCCCGGCATCGGATCGAGCAGCTCTCGTACTACCCCGAGGAAGTCACGCTCGTTCGGGTCCCACGCGTCGAGGGCCGCGTCAGCGGACCGAACGCAGCACGCGTGCGCCGCGGGCACATCACCGCGATCGGACGCGGCTTCAAGAAACAGGTGCCGATCGAGGCGGGCGGCCGCTTCGCCTTCACCGGTCTGCCCGACGAGCCGATCACGTACGACGTCTGGGCCGAGGTCACGGACGGCGACGACAAGGGCATCTGGTTCCGTAAGAGCGTGGAGAAGCGCGGCGAGACGTGGGTCGAGATCGCGCTCGACGCCTCGACCGATCGCCGCAAGCCCACGGTCGCCAGCACGCGCTGACGCGCGGGGCAGCGCCCTAGCGGTAGAAAAGCGAAGGCGCGAGCTTCCCGCCCGAGCCGGTCCCGCCGGTCTCGGTGAAGCGGAACGCCACGAGATCCCCCGCAGACACCACGATGGGTGCGGCTGGGGACACCTTCAGCGTCGTCCCGTCGGCGCTCGTGAACGTGAGCGACGTCGCGCCCTGCGTCACGCCGTTCACGACGACGCTGACCGTCACCGACGAGCCCGCCGTGAGGGCCGTCGTGGCCTTGCAGGAGAAGCCCTCGAGGGTCCCGGCTCGCGGCAACATCGCAGCGACGTCCGCGAACGTGAAGCTGGCCGACCGATCGATCAGCGCGAAGAAGTCCTGGCTCGCGGCCGGACCGATCGGCGAGCCGATGATCACCGTCTCCTTGGGGGCGCCGGCACCCTCGAGCGTCGTGAGCCGCGAGTCGTTGTCGTTGATGGCGGCCTCGTGCGCCGCGAAGTTGGCGTTCACGTCGGCGGCCACGATGGTCGTCCCCGATACGAACGTGTTCGGCGTCGAGACGCTGCTCGCGACGGCTACGCCCAGGCCGAGCAGGGCCAGCGGCACGACCATCATCCCGAGTGCGAAGTTCTTGTTCAGCTTGAGCATGTCGTTCCTTCCCCTGCTACTGCCAGGTCGCCGTGTCCCAGATTGCCGTGTCCCAGTCGTTCGAAGCGCCGCCGGTGCTGCCTCCGCCACTGCTCCCGCCTCCGCACCCTGGAAGGGCGAGCGCCACGGCAACGAACAAGAGCGCTCCACAGAGCACACGCAACCATCTGGCCATCTCCGGCTCCTCTCGTGGCCACTCGCGCTGCCCGCTCACCTCGCGCGTGCTTCGCAAGCGGCGTGTTCCACAGCGGCGCGCCGGCGGGAACTCGTGCCCCGTGCTCCCGCGCCGTGACCGCAGTCAACCACTTGGCACCGACAGCCGCGCTGACATGGGCAATCAAGACCGCGTCGTCGTGTGCGCCGGCGGCGCCTACGCGCCGGGACGCTCGTCCGGATCCGCGAACGCGTGCTTGTGCTCGCGGACGTAGGCGAGACGTACGTCCTCGGCCGGCCACCTTCGCGCGCAGCGCCCGTGCTTCGCGACCGAACTCCTAGTCGATGGCCTCGTGCTCTGGTTGGAGCTCGTCATCCATCCCCGTGGCTACGGGTTGAGGATGTGGATGGCCTTCTTGTGGACGGCCTCGGCGGCCTCCATCATCGACTCGGGCCAGGTCGGGTGGGCGTGCACGGTGAGTGCGATGTCCTCGGCCGTGGCGCCCATCTCGATGGCGAGCGCGGCTTCGGCGATGAGGTCGGAGGCCTGGTAGCCGACGGCGCCGACGCCCAAGACCTCGTCGGTCTCGGGGTCGGTGATCATCTTCACCATGCCGTCCGTCGCGTTGACGGAGAGCGCGCGGCCGAGCGCGGTGAAGGGGAACTTGCCGACCTTGACCTCGCGGCCCTCGGCCTTGGCCTCGTGCTCCTGCAGGCCGACGGTCGCGACCTCGGGGTACGTGAAGATCGCGGCGGGCATGGCGCGCACGTCCCAGGTGCTCTCCTGGCCGGCGGCGTGCTCGGCGGCCACGATGCCCTCCTTGCTGGCCTTGTGGGCGAGCCAGGGGAGGCCGGCGACGTCGCCGATCGCGTAGATGTGCGGCACGTTCGTCTGGCGGTGCTCGTTGACCGGGAAGTGGCCCGAGTCGTCGATCTCGAGGCCGGCCTTCTCGGCGCCGACCTTGTCGGAGTTGGGCTTGAAGCCGATGGCGACGAGCACGACCTCGGACTCGATCTCGAGCTCCTTGCCCTTCTTGTCCTTGGCGGTGACGTACTGCTTGCCGTCTTTCTCGATGATGCCCGAGGCGCCGGTCTCCTTGTGGATCTTGGCCTTGCCCTTCTTCATCGTGCGCTCGACGACCTTCACCAGCTCGGGATCGTTGCCCGGCAGGAGCGAGTCAGTGAGCTCGATGACGGTGAGCTTGGAGCCGAAGCGCTGCATGACCGTGCCGAGCTCGAGGCCGATGACGCCGCCGCCGATGACGGTGAACGTCTCGGGCACCCAGTCGATGTCGAGCGCCTCCTTGTAGGTCATCACATTGCCGCCGATGGGCAGGAAGGGCAGCGTCGCGGCGCGCGCACCCGTGGCAACGATCGCCTTGCCGAAGCCGATCGTCTTGGTGCCGCCCTCGCTGTCCGTGACGAGCACCTCGTTGGGGCCGGTGAACTCGGCGTGGCCGTGGATCGTGGTCGCGCCGTTCTTCGAGAGCAGGAAGCCCACGCCGGTGGTGAGCCGGTTCACGATCCCGCTCTTCCACTCCTGCAGCTTCTTGCCGTCCACGTTGACGTCCGAGATCGAGAGACCCATCTGGTCCGCGTGGCGGATCTTGTCCACCAGGCCGCTGGCGTAGATGAGGCTCTTCGACGGGATGCAGCCGCAGTTGAGGCAGACGCCGCCGATCTTGTCTTCCTCGATCACGGCGGTGTTCAGGCCCAGCTGCGCGGCGCGGATCGCGGCCACGTAGCCGCCGGGGCCGGAGCCGATCACGACGAGGTCGTACTTCTCGGAAGCCATCGGAGGGTCCTTTCGGGCGCGGTCGGGATCAGACGGGCTCGTCGGCCACGTACCGGTCGCGCTGGTCCTTGAGCATCGCGGGCATCTCGGCCCACACGTCCGTGAACAGGGTCTCGACGTCGAGCGGCTCGGCCGCCTCGACCTTGGCAATCGTCTCGCTGATGGCCGCGCCCGACTCCGCGAGGAAGTCGGTCTCGCGCTCCTCGTCCCACTCGCCGCGCGCAACCAACCACTTCTTGTGGCGGATGAGCGGATCGCGGGCTTCCCACTTCTTGGCCTCGGTCTCGTCGCGGTACTTGGTGGGGTCGTCCGAGGAGGAGTGCCCGCCCAGGCGGTAGGTGAGGCACTCGACGAACGTCGGCCCCTCGCCGCGGCGCGCGCGCTCGATGGCGGCCTTCGTCGCGACGTAGCAGGCGAGCACGTCGTTGCCGTCCACGCGCAGACCCGGCATGCCGTACGCCTCGGCCTTCACCGCAAGCGTCTCGCTGGCCGTCTGCATCGAGAGCGGCACCGAGATCGCCCACTGGTTGTTCTGGCAGACGAAGACGACGGGCGACTTCCAGACGCCGGCGAAGTTCAGGCCCGCGTGGAAGTCGTTCTCCGACGTCGCACCGTCGCCGAGGTACCCGCCGCAGACCACGTCCTTGTGGCCCTTGACCTGCACGGCGCGCGCGGCGCCGGCAGCCTGGCTGACCTGCGTCGCGATCGGCGAGGACAGCGAGAGATACTTCGTGTCGTAGTCGCTGTAGTGACACGGCATCTGCCGACCCTTGGTGTGGTCGTGGCTGTTGCCGAAGCACTGGGCGACGTACTGGTCCAGAGGCATGCCGCGCCAGAGCGCCACGGCGCCCTCACGCAGCGCGGGGAAGAGCCAGTCCTGCGGCTCGAACGCGGCGCCCGAGCCGAGGGCGGCGCCTTCCTGGCCCTTGGCCGTGCCGTAGAAGCCGATGCGGCCCTGGCGCTGGAGGTTCAGCATGCGCTGGTCGAGCGCGCGCTGGAAGAGCATCGCCTCGAGCAGCTTGACCGCGAGCCCCTCGGGGAGCTCGGGGACGGGGTTCACCTCCTCGCCGTTCTCGTCGACGAGCTGGTAGAGGCCGAGCGGTCCGACCTCGTAGGGATCGACGGTGTTCGTGGCGGGCTTGGCCGGCGCCTTCTTGGATCGCTTGGTGGCCACGGCCCTACACGCCCTCCAGCAGCATCAGGCCCGGGTTCTCGAGCAGGCGCACGACCTCGTTCATGAAGCGTGCGGCCGTCGCGCCGTCGACGATGCGGTGGTCGAGGGTGATCGTCATGTTGCACATGCTGCGCACCACGATCTCGCCGTCCTTCACGACCGGCTTCTCGTGGATCTTGTAGACGCCCAGGATGCCGACCTCGGGGTAGTTGAGGATCGGCGTGGCGAGGATGCCGCCGATCGAGCCGGCGCTGGTGATCGTGAACGTGCCGCCCTGTAGGTCCGCGAGCTGGAGCTTCTTCGTGCGCGCGGCCTCGCTGAGGCGCTGCAGCTCGGCGGCGATCTGCAGGATCGACAGGCGGTCGATGCCCTTCACCACCGGGACGGTCAGGCCGTCCTCCGTGTCCGTCGCGATGCCGACGTTGTACTCGCCGCGGATCACGTACTCGTTGCGCGTGTCGTCCACGAGCGAGTTCACCGAGGGGAACTTGCGGAACGCACTGACGAGCGCCTTCATGATGAAGGGCAGGTAGGTGAGCTTCACGCCCTGCGCTGCGGCGGCCTCCTTGGCCGAGCGGCGCAGGTTGACCAGCTCCGTCATGTCGCACTCTTCCGCGAACGTGAAGTGCGGGGCGTACTGCTTCGAGCGCACCATCTGCTCGGCGATCTTGCCGCGCAGGCCACGCAGCGGAATCCGCTGGTCCTCCTGCGGGACGTGCGGTGCGGCGACGCCCACGCGCGGCGCAGCCACGCTGGGCACCACGACCGGTGCGGTGGGCATGGTCGGTGCGCCGGCGCCACCGCCCTTGGCGAAGCCCTCGACGTCCGAGCGCGTCACGCGGCCGTGATCGCCCGTCGCCGGGACGGTGTTGATGTCGATGCCCAGCTCGCGCGCGAGCTTGCGCGTCGCGGGTGCGGCGAGCGTGCGATCCCGGAGAACGCCGTTGCCGCCGTGGGCCGGCGCGGGGGCCGTGGCGACGGCGGTCGCCGCCGGTGCGGGCGCAGGCGCTGCGGCCGGCTCCGGAGCCGGGGCAGCCGGCGCGGGTGCCTCCTCCGCCTTGGGCGCCTCGGCCTTCGGCGCGGGCCCGCCCTTGCCGTTGTCGATCACGACCATGACGTTGCCGACGGGGACGACCTCGCCTTCTTCGGCGCGGATGTCGGCGATCGTGCCGGCGCAGGGCGCGGTGATCTCGACCGTCGCCTTGTCCGTCATGACCTCGACCATCGGCTGGTCGTCGGCGACGACGTCGCCCTCGGCCACGAGCCACTTGACCACCTCACCCTCGGTGAGGCCCTCGCCGATGTCGGGAAGCTTGAACTCGAACATGTGCCCTCGCCTTTCGGTATCCGTCCGGGGGTCCGACCCTGACCTCTGCGGCTACTCCCAGCCCGCCACGTACTCGACCGCGTTCAGGACGCGCTTCTTGTCCGGCTTGTAGACGTGCTCCAGCGTGTAGGGGAAGGGCGTGTCGAAGCCCGAGACGCGGCCGATGGGCGCCTCGAGGTACTCGACGGCCTTCTCCGCCACGGTTGCGGAGACCTCGGAGGCGAACCCGCACGTGCGCGGCGCCTCCTGTGCCACGACGAGCCGGCCCGTCTTCTTGACGGACTCGATCACGGTCGCGGCGTCCCAGGGGAGCACGGAGCGCAGGTCGATCAGCTCGACGCCGATGCCCTTCTCCTGCGCGAGGTCGGCGGCCTGCTCGCAGGTCGGCACCATCGCGCCCCAGCTGACGAGCGTGACGTCGTTGCCTTCGCGGGCGATGCGCGCCTCGTCGAGGCTGACCTCGTAGTAGCCCTCTTCGACGTCGGCCTTGCCGTGGCGATAGAGCGCCTTGGGCTCGAGGAAGATCACCGGGTCGTCGCAGAAGATCGAAGCGAGCAGGAGGCCCTTCGCGTCGCCGGGCGTGCTCGGCATCACGACGCGGAGACCCGGCGTGTGCGCGAAGTACGCCTCGCTCGACTGCGAGTGGTAGTGACCACCGCGGATGCCGCCGCCCGAAGGCGAGCGCACGACCATCGGGCAGGTCCACTCACCGCCGGAGCGATAGCGCATCTTCGCCATCTCCGACACGATCTGGTCGAAGCCGGGGTAGATGAAGTCGAGGAACTGGATCTCGGCGACGGGCTTGAGGCCGTAGAGCGCCATGCCGACGGCCGTGCCGATGATGCCGCACTCAGACAAGGGCGTGTCCATCACGCGCATGTCGCCGAACTTGTCGTACAGGCCGGCGGTCGTGCCGAACACGCCGCCCTTCTTGCCGATGTCCTCGCCGAGCGTGACGACGTCGGCGTCCTTCTCCATGGCGATGTGGTAGGCGTCGTTGAGCGCCTCGAGCATGGTCATCTGGGGCATGTCTCTCTCCTCGTCGTTCCCGTCGGTTGGTTCCTAGAGCGGGAACGCGCCGCCCGTGTCCTCGATGTCGCCGTCGCGGCGGATCTGCTCCTTCAACCCCTCGAGCTGGTCCTTGAGAAGCGTCGGCATCTCCGCGTACACGTCCGTGAAAATGGTCTCGATCTCGGGCTGCGGCGTGCTCTCGGCCGCCTCGACCGCCTCCGCGATCTCGCCCATGATCTCCGTGCGCAGCTTGTCCTCCCACGCCTCGGTCCAGATGCCCTCGGCCGCCAGCCACTGCTGGAAGCGCTCGATCGGGTCCTTCTTCTGCCAGGACTCGAACAGCTCCGGCGGCTGGTAGCGCTTGGGGTCGTCCGAGGACGAGTGGGGGCCCATGCGGAAGGTGAGGTTCTCGATCAGCGTCGGGCCGTCGCCATTGAGGGCGCGCTCGCGCGCCTGGCGCGAGGCCTCGTAGACGGCGAAGACGTCGTTGCCGTCGACGCGCATGCCCGGCATGCCGTACGCCACGGCCTTGGCCGCGAACGAGTGGCTCGCGGTCTGCATCTCCTGCGGGACCGAGATCGCCCAGTGGTTGTTCTCACACATGAAGATGCACGGCGACTTCCACACGCCGGCGAAGTTGAGGCCGGCGTGGAAGTCGTTGGACGACGTGCCGCCGTCACCGAACCAGGCCCAGACGGCGAGCTTGTCGCCCTTGATCTGCGCGGCGCGCGCCGCGCCCGCGGCCTGGCTGATCTGGGTGCCGATGGGGGAGCTGATGGACACCCAGTTGATGTCCTTGAAGGTGAAGTGGTTCGGCATCTGCCGGCCCTTCACCGCGTCCCCATCGTTGCCCCACATCTGGTCGTACATGCGCTTGAGCGAGATGCCCTTGAGCAGTGCGATCGAGTGCGTGCGGTACGAGGGGAAGAGCACGTCTTCCTGACCCATCGCGTAGGCCGCGCCGATCTGGCTCGCCTCCTGCCCGGTCGAGGGCACGAAGAAGCCGATCCGGCCCTGGCGCTGGAGGTTCATCCCGCGCTGGTCGAACAGGCGCGTGAAGAGCATCGCGCGGTACATCGCCTTGAAGTCGTCGGTGTCGAGTCCGGCCGGGGCCTTGCCCTTGCCTTTGGGGTCGATCACCGTCAACAGCTCCGTTGCCTGAGCCATGGGCACCTCCAATCCGGAAGATTACGCACCCCCGGATGGGCCACCAAGGCAGGGCGGAGGGCGCGTCCGAATCCAATTGTAATGTGCAACTATTGAGTGGCCCTCGGCAGCGCGTAGGATGCGGCCCCCCGGGAGGACCCATGAAACTGGTGCCGGCCCTCGTGCTGAGCCTCGCCGTGATCTCGATCCTGATCTCGTACGCCGCGCGCGACGACGACAGCGGTGGGGCGCCGGCGGACACCGAGCCGACCTCGGGTGCGGAGTCCGCCCCGGAGCCCGAGGCCCCCAAGGAGGCCGCCGATCCGCTGGTGCGGACGCCGCGCGAGCTCCTGGCGCAGCTCCACCGCCGGCTCACCACCGGCGAGGGCCTCCAGGACCGGACGTGGCAGGACGACATCCGCCGCGTGGCCGAGGCGCTCTGGCCGGCCGACGAGCGGGGCCAGGTGCCGGCGGCCGGGCGCGTGCACGTGCAGCTGGCGGGCATCGCCGCGTCGACCGCGCCGTACGTCCTTCGCGACGACGACGAAGGCCGCCGCTACCTCGCCGACAACCCCGAGGACCGCGTGGCGCACGACGCCTTCCTGGCGGCGATCGTCACGGGCCCCGAGGGCTACCGCACGTGGGTGGAGTCCACCGGCGGCGATGTGCTCGCTACGTGGCAGCGCGATCGCCGCGCGCGCATCCTCGGCAAGTGAGGCAGGCTACTCGCCCAGGTCGAGGCAGAGGCGGAAGCCGTATTCGGTGCTCTCGCCGGGCTGGTACGGGACGCTGCGGCGGAAAGCGCTCGCCGACGGCAGCCAGGGCTTCGTCGTGTCGTCGCCCTTGACCACGAGCGTGCCGGCCTCCCCCTGCACCACCTCGCCGTAACCGCGCACGGTGCGGCGGATGCTGATGCCTCGCGGCGAGATGCGCGAGGGCTCCTTCTGGTAGCTCTGCTTGAGCACGGGGAAGACGTGCGTCGCGCCCGGTAGGTCGAGCAGCTCGGCGCCCGCGGCCCGCTGCCACTCCGCGTCCGTGAGCAGGCGATACGCAACGCCGTACGCCTCACTGCGCCAGGTGACGTACGCCGCGATGTCCTCGGGATCGAGGCCCGTGACGGGACGGTCTTGGAACTCGGCCTTTGCGAGCCAGCGCGTCGAGTCGTTGGGGTCGCCCTGGTGGAAGCCCTTGGGCGGCAGGCGCTCGGGGCGCTTCGCCGCCGGGATGTCGTCGAGGAACTCGCCGTACTGCTCGCAGGTGACGAGCCGTCGGGCGACGAGCAGCGCGGCCGGGGCGCCGTCCGTGGCGGGCATCGGCAGCCAGGCCATGCCGACGGGCATGCCCGGGTCGGCCGCCGGCAGCGTGGGCTCGAGCGGGCGGTCGGCGGCGCCGGGATCCCGCAGGGGGAAGGCGATGTGCAACGGCAGGCTGACGTACGGCTCGTCCTTGCGACGCAAGAGGTACGTGCCGGGCGCGAGCGTCTCGACGTTCTTGGTCGTGTCGGGTGAGCTGCCGGTGAGGTCCACCAGGCGCCACACGCTGGGGTCGTCGAGCGCGAGCGTGCGGGGCGCGACCCGGGCTTCGAACGCAGCGAGGGCCGCCTCGGCGGGGCCGCGCTGCGCGGCATCGACGACGTCGAGGCGCGCACGCAGCAGGCGCAGCTGGTCCTGGATCTGCTCCCAAGCGACGCGCGTGGTCAGGACGTCGATCTGGCCCGTCTGCTCGCGCTGGACCACGTCCTGTGCGGTCCTGCCCAGGGCGTCGACCGCGCGCTGGATGTCCGACGCGCGGAAGTCGGGGCGCGTCGGGTCCTGCTTGAACGCGGCACGCCCGACCAGGAGGCCGAGAACGAGCGCCACCAGCACACCGACGGCGCGCGGCAGGTTGCGCTGAAGCGCGCGCTTCGTGGCGTCCACGGCCGCGGCGGTCGCGTCCGTCTCGGCGAGCGCTTGGACGGTGCCGCCCTTGACCCAGCGCGAGAGGTCGTCGACGTACTCACGCGCGTTCTCGTAGCGCTCCGTCGGCTCCGGTGCCATCGCCTTGGCGACGATCGAGCGCAGCGAGGTGCTCACCTCGTCGGGCAGGGGCAGGTAGATGCCCTTGCGCGCGTCGCCGTAGAGGTCCTCGAGCGTGCGGAAGCCATCGGCCTCGAACTGCTCGCGTCGTGCGGCGTAGCCGCGGGCCTCGGCCTCGCGTCCCTCGCCGGTGGCCTTCTGCTCGGCCCTGAGCAGCTGGGTGATGCGCTCCTTG
>JASJAY010000159.1 GCA_030066775.1 Planctomycetota bacterium | reverse complement strand
CGCCTCCCAGGCGCGCTTGTCGTGCCCCGCCTCGAACAAGAGGCCGAGCCCCTGGCGTACCCGGTCGCGCAAGACGGTCTGCGCCTCCGTGTCGAGCTGCGCGGCGGATGCGGCGTCGAGCACGACGAGGTCGACCGCCGGGCCCTCGGTGAGCGCCTGTGCGGTCGCCCCGGGAGGCAGCGCGCGGACGTCGAGGCCCTGGGCCGCGAGCGCGCGACGCAGGTCCGACCGCTCCGGGTCGAGCAGCAGCGCGAGGGCGCGCGGAGGTGTGCCGATCGTGATCAGGCGGCGCGCGAAGTCCACGCGGCTCCCGCGTGCGCTGCCGTCGTCGCCGCCGATCCCGGTTCGCTCGAGCGCCACGCCGAGCTCGTGCTCGCCCGGCGCGAGGTCCTGTACGTCGAAGTGCGCTTCGCCCGTCGTGCCGGCGCCGAGGAGCTTCGCATCACGCGCCTTCCCGTCGACGAGCAGCCGCACGCGCACGTCCTCGCCGCGGTCGTCGACCGCCACGCGCACGCGGAACGCGCCCCGCGCCACCTCCGGCGCGCGCACGTCGACGAGGCGCGGCCGCGGCGCGGGTGCGGCGGCCCCTTCCCGCGGCACGGCGATCGCCTGCACGTCGATGCGGCGTTCGCGCAGCCGTGCGAGCGCGGCGTCGAGGCCGCGCGGATCGCCGCGTCCCGAGGTGAGCAGCAGGATGCGCCCGACCTCCGCTTCGTCGAACGCGAGCTCGGCGCCCGCCAGGCCGGCGGCCGGTCGGCCGGCGCGCGCGGTGCCCGCATCCGCCGGCGGTTGCGGCGTGAGAGCGCGCGTCCCCGCGGGCAGCGTGCGCACGGGGCCGGCCGTGCCGGCGAACGCGACCACGCTGGTCTCGATTCCCTCCGCCCAGGCCGCCTGGACCGCGCCCTCGAGGAGCGCGCGCGCTTCACGCGATGCGCGGGCGTTCATGTCGGTCGAGACGTCGAGTGCCACGACCAGACGCTGCGTGCGCGGCACGGCAGCCGGTGCGTACGGGCCGGCCAGCGCGATCAGGCCGGCGGCCACGACGCCGAAGCGGGCCGCCCATCGACCGAGCTTGCGTTGCCGCGTGCCCGGCAAGCGGTTCTCGAGCAAGAGCAGCAGGACCGCGGCCGGAATCAGCAGTCCGAGCAGGGTGGGGTGGGTCAGCTGCATCCGTCACTTGCGAACGAGGATCGGATGGCCCCACGTGACGAAGTCGCCTTGCTGTCCGTTCTTCCCGTTGTCCACGACGAGCTCGAGGCGCTTCACGCCTTTCACGTCGAGGGGCCCGATCTTCACCACGCCGCTCGCGATCGTGAGGCCCTTCTTCTCCCAGAGCACTTTGCCGTCGCCGAGGACGCGCACGTCGGCGTCGGCGGCCTTGACGGCGGCGAGCTTCTTCACGCTGTCGTCCTGTCCGACCACGCCCTGGAACGTCGCATACGCGCCGTCGAGCGGAACGCGGATCACGCTCTTGGCGTGCACACCGAACCCGTAGCGGTAGGTCTTGCCGCCAAGACGCAGCGGGCACCCGTCCGTCTGCCGATCGACGCGCGCCTCGTTGCGCGCCTTCAGCTGCTTGTCGTAGACCTCGGGATCGCCGGGATAGAAGGACGTCCACTCCGACTCGTACGACAGCGCGCTCGCATGCACGAAGGCACCGCCCGTGTACCGAATGGCGTGCACGCGCCGCATGGGCACGGTGAACACGGCCTCCGGTGCGGAGCGCAAACCGAAGCGCAGCGTGCTGCCGGCCAAGACCGGCGGTGCGGCGGTCACGAACCGCGAGCCGTCCACGAGCTCGACCTCGCCGCGGATCCCCAGCTTCGCGTCGAGGGGGTCGTTGTTCAGATGCATCACGCGCACGTCGCGCCACGCGACGCGGCGCGTACGAGCGCGCGCGTCCTCGAAGACGAGCTCGTTGGCGCTGGCGTCCATCAACGTGCCGGTGATGCGATCGTCGCCGCGCCGCAGGTGGACCACGTCCTCCTCGTCGTCCGGCTTGTAGGCGCGGGCGAGATCGAGGCACGGGTCCGCCTTGGGCGGCACGACCTCGAAGGTGCGCAGCACGTCGAAGGAGAGCCGCGCGCTCCCGGCGCTGCCGACGGCGAGCTGGAATCCGTCCTCGTCGGGGCTCGAGAGCGTTCCCTTCAGCACGCTGCCGCCCATCAGCGTCACCCGGTGGGGGGCCGGGGTGGCCGGGCCGTCCTCGTCGACGGGCAGCCGCACCTCGATGACCCGGGCCAGGGGCAGCTTGCGGGCCTCGGTCTGGCCCGCGGGCACGACCTCGAGCTGCGTCGGGCCGACGGCGGCGAGGCGGCCGGCGAACGGCGCCTCCCCCAGGACCTCGAAGAGGGCCATGGCCGGCTCCGATGCCGCCGGCCGGGCCGGCAGGAGCATCAGCAGGGAGATAGCGAACAGGGCGCAGACGGGCAGGCGCACGCGGCGGATCGTCACCATGGGCCAAGTGTCGAGAGGGGGCTCGGGACCGTCAACAGGGGCCCCTGCGTTGCGTCCGGCCCAACCCGCAAGTAGCCTGTCGCCCTGCCTCGTCTCCCTGGCGCCGGAGTGGTCCGGTGTCGGACACGATGGATCGCAGCGAGGGTGCGTCCCGGCCGCACGCAGGCCGGGCGGCAGGTGCAGGGCCTTTGAGACCATGACGGGTCATTCCGAGTCGGCACCCCAGCTCCGCATCACGTGGTACGGCCGCACCGTGGTGGGCAAGGTCCGCACCAACAACGAGGACAGCCTCTGGGCTGCGCCCGTGGCCGACCAGGCCGCCCGCGAGGGCGACTCCGACGGTGCCGACGAGGTCGCCTGGCCGGGCGTCCTGCTCGCGGTGGCCGACGGCATGGGGGGCGCGCTGGCCGGTGAAGTCGCCAGCAGCCTGGCGGTCGAGACGATCGCCGAGGAGCTCCGGCGCGAGATCGCAGAGGGGGGGCTCGAAGCCACCTCTGCCCCCGAGCTCCTGCGCGACGCGCTCGTGCGCGCGGTGGAGCGCGCCAACCAGCGCATCCGCAAGGAAGGCGAGAAGAACCCCCAGCAGCGGGGCATGGGCACGACGCTCACGGTGATCTGGGCCCACGGCGCCGGGCACGGCGAGGTCGCGCAGGTCGGCGACAGCCGGCTCTACGTGTTCCGCGGCGGCCACCTCACCCAGCTGACGAAGGACCAGAGCCTCGTCGGCAAGCTGATCGAGGACGGGATCATCACGGAGGACGAGGCCGAGCGCATCGCCGGTCGCAACATCATCCTCCAGGCCCTCGGCAGCGAAGAAGAGCTCGAGGTCGTCCACCAGCGCGAGGGATTGCAGGCGGGCGACCTGCTCCTGCTCTGCACCGACGGACTGTCGGGTGTGGTCAACAACACCGACCTCGAGGCCGAGCTCCGGCGCGGCGGCAACCCGCACGAGATCTGCGCGCGCCTCATCGCCCTGGCCGAGCAGCGCGGCGGCCCGGACAACATCACCGTCCTGCTCGGGAAGGTCGAGAAGGTCTAGTCCCGCCTCGTCTCCCCGGAACGGGCCGCGCCCCGCAGCAGTTGCGCCCTTTTTGCGAACGCAGCGCGGTCCCGCGCGTATGACCCACTAGAGTGATTGAGGTCCAGGTGGGGTTTCGGGAACCCTCGTCCCGAAGCCGGGTCTAACCGTGCAACGACAGCAAAGCCCAAACACCCCCGAGACGCAGGATCCCGACCTCGACGCGATCGAGGCCTTCCGGGCCGGCGCCCCGGGCGCCTTCGACCTCCTCGTGTCGCGGCATCAGCGGCGGGTCTTCCGCCTCGCACGCCGCCTGCTCGGGGATCCGGAGGCCGCCCTGGACGCAGCCCAGGAGGTCTTCGTCAAGGCCTGGCGGGCGCTCCCGCGCTTCGAAGGCAAGGCCCGGTTCACCACGTGGCTCACCCGCATCACCATCAACCAGTGCCGCAACGAGCTCCGCAAGCGGGGCACCGTGAAGCACACGCGCCCCACGAGCCTCGACGAGGCCGTGCCGGGCACCGAGGTGTCGCGCGTGGACACGATCGCCTCGCTCGAGCCGGAAGCCCCCGACCGCATGGCGGCGCGAGACCTGGCCGCCGCGTTCGAGACCGTGATGACGTCGCTCGACCCCGAGGTGCGCGAGGTGCTGATCCTCAAGGAGGTCGAGGAGCTGTCCTACGAAGGCATGGCGGAGGTGCTCGACGTGCCGACCGGCACCGTGCGCAGCCGTCTGCACCGCGCTCGCGCGGAGGTGCGGCGTCGCATGGCCGGCGTCCTGGGCCGCTCCGCATGAACCGCCACCCCCTTACCGAGCCCGGGTCGACGGGACCCGCATGAGCATGTCGATCGCACACGACGAACGCCTGCTGAACGACCTCCTCGACGGCCGCCTGTCGGACGCCGAGGCGGAAGCGGTGCGCGCGCGTCTTACCGCGGAGCCGGAGCTCCAGGAGCTCTACGAGCAGCTCGAGTCCGTGAGCCAGGCCGTGCGTGCGTGGGATCCCGCCGCCGCGCTCGATGCCCCGAGTGCCCTCGCCGACGGCGTGCGCGATCGCATCCGCGCCGAGGGGCCTGCCGCCGCCGCGCCGTCGGCGCCGCCGCGCGGACGCATGCTGCGCATGATGTCGTACGCCTACGCCGCCGCGGCCGTCGTCGTCTTGGGTGTGACGCTCGCCGTCACGCTAGGCGACGACCCCGAGCCCGCGACGCACGACCTGGCCACCGAGCAGCAGCCAGAGGCGACGAATGATGGCCTCGAGGCCCCGCCCACCAAGAAGCCGGCGAACGCCGGGAAGGTGTGGGACGACGCCGGCGAGTCCAAGGAGGCGCGCGACGCGCTCCAGAAGAAGAGCAAGGGCGGACGCGGCGGCGCCGAGCCGTCCGGCGGCATCGCCACCCCCGTCGAGGCGCCTGCGCCCGCACAGGACATGGCGAAGGACGCCGAGGCGCAGCGCAAGCAGCCGGCCCGCATGGGCCCCGGCGGGGCCGTGCCGCCCGGCCTGCGTGAGCCGTCCGACCTGCCCACTGAGCCCCGCCCGCGCAAGACGGATGGCCCGACCGCCGGCAATAGGCCGAAGGGGGAGTTCGCAAAGCGCGCGTCGCCGGCAACGAACGACGCCCGCGACGACGAGGACACCGAGTCGCTCGGTGCCCTGGCCGAAGCAGATCCCGCGATCACCTACGTGCTGAAGGTGGACGACATCGCCTCCGCGCGCGCCAACCTCCAGCTGCTCCTGGCCGAGGTGCGCAGCGACGACCGCAAACGCAAGCGAGAGCGCGGCACGGCGAAGCTCGTGGACGCGCTCGTCGCCGACGGCGCCCGCTTCTTCAAGCAGACCCGTCCGGAGAAGCCTGCCGCGCCCGCTGCCGAGGCGGCCCCAAAGCCGCCGGCCGCGGCGCCCGCGCCCACCACGCCCAGCGGCCCGGCCCCCGTGCCCGAGGCCGACGAGGACAAGCAGGCCAAGGCGCGCGCGAAGGCCGAGCCCGCGCGCCAGGTCGTGGTGAGCACGCTCTCCGCGGAAGCGTTCGCCCGCTTCGAGGCCCTGACGCGCGATCGGCGCCTCGCCTCGCGTCTGGACGAGAGCCAGCGCCATGAGGGCGGCCGCGCCCCCGCCACGCCGGGCGCCCCCCGGGCCGCCCCGGGCGACCAGGCCGAGAAGGCGGCGCCCGACGCCCCCACGGCCAAGCGCGGCCGCGGCGCCGACAAGGCCGCGCCCGTGCGCGTGCGGATCGTGCTCGTCCAGCGCTGATCGCCCCCGGTCCGTCCGCGTGACTACCTTTGTGCGGTGCCGCTACGCCGCCTGCTGCCGCTGCTCCTCGTCGCCCTGATCGCGGGCGTCATCCTGGGCATCGGCGCCGATCGGCTGCTCGATCGCCGCGGCGCCGGCGGCCGCGCCGACCGCCCCGCCGAGCTCGAGCAGGCGTGGCGCGCGCTGGAGCGGGGCGATGCCGCCGCACTCGGGGAGCGCCTGAAGACGCTCGATCCGGCGGCCATGCCCAGCGCCGCCTACGCGGACGAGGTGCGCCTGCTCATGGCCGTGCACGCGGGCGATCGGGCGGCGGTGCGCACCCTGGCCGACGAGGGCAAGGGACGGACCCTCGGGGCGCAGGCGCTCGCCTGGCTGATCGACACCGCGCCGAACGCGGATGAGCGCCGGCAGCTCGAGGCGGCGCTCGCCGAGCGCTATCCGGACTCGTGGCGTGTCCCGCGACCGAAGGCGGGGCCGCGGTGAGCGGACCGCGCCACGCGCCGGACGCACCGGTGGGCGTCTTGCCGGGCGTCACTGCGAAGCGCGAGGAGGCCTTCGGCCGCCTCGGCGTCGAGACGCTGGAAGACCTCTTGCGGCTGGCGCCACGCCGACTGGAGGACCGCCGGCATCCGACGCCGATCGAAGCACTCGAAGCCGGCGTCACCGCGCTCGTGATCGGTCGCGTGGTCCGCTCCAAGGCGTTTCGCGTACGCGGCGGCATGTCGATCCTCGAAGCCGAGGTCGAGGATGCGACGGGCGCCCTCGGCGTGCGCTGGTTCCAACGCGGCTACGTACCGAAGCCGCTGCCGCAGGGGCGCCGTGTCGCGCTCTACGGCCCCGTGAAGGCGCGCGCGAAGGTGCTCGAGCTGGCGTCGCCCCAGATGGAGCGCCTGCCCGACGACCCCGCCGACGATGCCGAGTCGCCGGGCGCAGGCCGGCTCGTGCCGGTGCATCCCTCGACCTCCGGCCTCTCGCCCGTGTTCATTCGTCGCGCCGTGTGGGAGGCGCTGCGTCGTACCGAGCCGCCGGTCGACCCCGTGCCGGAAGCGATGTGGTCTGCGCTCGAGCTGCCCGCGTTGGCCGACGCGTTGCGCGCGCTGCACTTCCCCGACACGGAGGCGGACGCCGAGGCGGCGCGCCGGCGTATGGCGTTCGACGAGCTCCTCGTCCACGAGCTGCTCGTCGCGCGCAAGCGGCGCGCGTACGCGCGTCACGCGGCACCCGCGTGCCGGTTCACGGACGCGGTGGATGAACGCATCCGCGCGCGCTTGCCGTTCACGCTGACCGACGGGCAGGACCACGCCGTGGGCGAGATCGTGCGCGACCTCGAGCAGCCGCATCCCATGAACCGGCTGTTGCAGGGCGACGTGGGCAGCGGCAAGACGGCCGTCGCCGTCTATGCGGCGCTCGGCGCGATCGCGAGCGGGTTGCAGGTGGCGTTCATGGCGCCCACCGAGGTGCTCGCACGCCAGCACGCGCGCACGCTCGGGACGTTGCTCGAAGGCAGCCGGGTTCGCACGCGTCTCCTGCTCGGTGGGCAGAAGGCGGCCGAGCGCCGCGAGGCGGAGGCGGCGATCGCGGCGCACGAGGTGGACCTCGTGCTCGGTACGCATGCCGTGCTCGGCGAAGGCATCGCGTTCGCGCACCTCGGGCTCGTGGTCGTCGACGAGCAGCACAAGTTCGGCGTGCGCCAGCGACGCACGCTCGTGCAGAAGGGCAAGGACACCGAACGCCCGCACTGCCTCGTCATGACCGCCACACCGATCCCGCGCACGTTGGCGTTGACGGTGTACGGCGACCTCGACACGAGCATCATCCAAGGTCGGCCTCCCGGGCGGGAGCCGGTCGAGACGTGGGTCGCCAAGCCGCGCCAGGGCCGCACCGTCTTCAAGCGCGTGCGCGAGGCGCTCGACGCGGGCAACCAGGCCTACGTCGTGTACCCGCTCGTGGAGGAGTCCGAGAATCTCGCGTTGCGCGACGCGGTGGACGGGGCGGAGCGCTGGCGGCGTGCCCTGCCCGGCCGCGAGGTCGGACTCCTGCACGGCCGCCTGAAGCGCGAGGAGAAGGACGAGGTCATGCGCGCGTTCTCCGCGGGCACGCTCGACGTGCTCGTGTCGACGCTCGTCATCGAGGTGGGGGTGGACGTGCCGAACGCGACGGTGCTCGTGATCGAGCACGCGGAGCGCTTCGGCCTCTCCCAGCTGCACCAGCTCCGGGGTCGCATCGGGCGGGGCAAAGACGCCGGCCTGTGCGTGCTCATCGACCGGTCCACGAAGACCGCACCCGCACGACTCGAGGTGCTCGCGCGCACCGACGACGGCTTCGAGATCGCCGAGGAGGACCTGCGCCTGCGCGGTGTCGGCGACCTCTTCGGCACGCGGCAGAGCGGGCGGCCCGACTTCCGCGCGGCGCGGCTGCCGCGCGATCTCCCGCTGCTGCTGCATGCGCGGGAAGCCGCCGCGACCCTCACGCGATCGGATGCCGCGCCGGAGCTCGACGCGCATCCGCTGCTGCGCGAGCGGCTTGCGCGGAAGGCGGCGTGGATGGAATCGCCCGCCCTCGGGGGATGAACCCGCCGTCGCGACGAAACCGTGACGAACACGCCCCCTTCGCCCTCGCAGAATGACGGCAGGGTGACCGCCTCGGGCGACCTTGTACCGTCTCCTTCTCGTTGGATGTGCCCATGTTTCGGATGCCTCTCCGCGCGCGCCTACGCGACTTCGTTGCGCTCCTCTGCTGCGCCGCGTTCGCACTCATCCTGCTTGCGCCGGCCAACGCCGTCGCCGGCGACGAGGACAAGAAGAAGCGTGACGGCTTCGACTTCGGCACCAAGGACAAGCCCGGCAAGAAGGGCCGCACGAGCCCCCGTGATCCGAAGGGCCCCGAGGCCGAAGGCGAGCAGGATCCGATCGCCCGCGAGATCGCCTTGCTGCGTCGCTGGCCCGCACGCTCCGCACAGCTCGCCGCGGAGGCGCTCTTCCTGCGCGGCGCGGAGGCCGTGCCGTATCTCGTGCTCGCCCTCAAGCAGGGCGATCCCGCCGTGCAGCCGGGTGCCGCGACGGTCCTCGGCCGCATCGGCGAAGAGGTCCACGTCGGCGTCATCCTCGGCGCCGCGGCCAAGCGTCCCAACGGGCATCGCGCCGACGACTTCTTCCGCGCGGCCTACAACCTGAGCCCCGCGCGAACGAAGCGCTGGCTGATCGGTTTCCTGCCGCTCTCCGACCGCCCCATCTTCCGTTCGCTCGCCGCCAAGTTCCTGGCCGAGAAGGTCACGGTCGACGATCGCGATCGCATCCTCAACCTGCTCGAGTCGCGCAAGGCCTCTGTGCGCGAGGCGGGGCTCGGCCTCTTGCGACCGGCAAAGGTCGAGGACGCCGATGCGCGCTTGCTGCAGGCGCTTTCCGACATCTCGCCGGGCGTCGCCAAGCGCGCCGCCGTGCTGCTCGCGATCGATCCGACCGCGGAGCAGACGCAAGCCGTCAACGCCCTGGCGCGCGAGGGGGATTCCCGTGAGCGCGCGTACGCCACGCTCGCGCTCGTCGAGGGCACGCGCATCGGCGGCACGTCCGCCTTCGAGCCGGCCACGCTCGCCGAGATCTCCGGTCGTCGGGGGCTGCTGCATCCCGACAAGCTGAGCCGCGCCTCGGCTGCCGTGGGCATGGCCTACGGCGCGCTCGACACGAAGGACGACGCGCTGACCGCGCTGCTCGACTCGACCGTCGTCGACGTCCTGATCGACACGGTCGGCGGCGACCACTTCCGCGACTACGAGAGCCTGCGCGAGCCGGCCTTCGCCGCGCTCAAGCGCCTCTCGGGCCGCGTGGACATTCCCGACAACGCCGTCGCCTGGGCTCGCTGGTGGATGGTCAGCAAGGGCACGTTCCGCGCCAGCCGTCCGCTCACGGGCATCACGCCCACCGACCTGCCCTCGGCCTACGTCCGCTTCGAGGCGATCGAGGCCGACGGCCGCCGCAGCTGGGCCGAGTTCATCGCCGTCGACGGTCGCGCGCGCAAGGACGCGTTCCTCCTCACGAACGACGTCTTCGGGGCGCTCGTCGACGCGCTCGACCACGCCGGGATCTTCGATGCCGAAGAGCGCGCTCAGCCGCGCGCCGACGAGCACGTCCGCGTGATGCTCGGCGTCGGCGACCAGCGCAAGACGATGGTGCTCGTGCCGAGCGGGCGCGACATGCGCTACATGCAGGTCAAGATGCGCTTCAGCTCGCTGCTCGACGCGAACGTGTGGCAGCGCTACCGCGACACGGACAAGAGCAGCGACGCGCGGTCCTGGTGGGACCAGAACGCGAAGATGATGGCGGAGGCCGCGCCCGACGAGCGCCGCATCATGCTGCAGACCGCGATCGTCTACGCGTTCGACGACCTGCAGGACGACGACGCGCGCCAGGAGGCGTACTACCGCCTCGAGGACATGGGCGCGCGCCTCACCAAGGCGCAGCAGAAGGACCTCGCGAGCTCGATCACCTCCGGCGCCGCGTTCGGCACGTTCGAGGCGCGTGCGATGCGCTGGATCGTCGCCCAGGCGCCGACGGAGGTACGCGATCCGCTGATCGAGGCGGTCGCCGCGCGACTCGAGCCCGAGGCGCAGTCGATCCTCGCCGAGCTCATCGCGGAGGGCGGGCTCGCGCGCATCGACCAGGCGTTCAGCGACCCGCGCGCCGGCATGCGCGCCGCCGCGTGCCGCGCCGCGCGCCGCATCATCGCCCGGCCCGAGACGGCCAACGTCAGCGTCGACGATCTCGCCGCACTCAGCGACAAGCTCAAGCCCGGGCTCGAGGTCCTTGCACTCGACGACGAGCCGCAGGTCGCGGTGGAGGCCGTGCTCGGCCTCGCGTACCTGGGCGACAGCTCCGTGGTCTCGCGCCTGGAGAAGCTCTACAAGACCGGCAACCTCGCCACGAAGCTCAAGGTGACCGAGGCGCTCGGCACGTTGCCGGGCGAGGACGGCCACCCGCTGCTCACGTACATCCTCTCGGAGGAGCGCGGGGCGGGCGCCGGCCGCCTGCGTTCGGCGGCGCTGGAGGCCATGGCCCGTTCGGATCATCCGAGCGCGGTGCGGCTGCTCAGCTTCTACCTGCTCAACGATCCCGACAGCTCGGTGCGCGACGCGGCGGGCCGCGCGCTCGTCGATCTGGGCACGACCGACGCGCGCTTCGCGGTCATCGACCCGCTCGTGCGTGGTGACGTCGAGGGCGAGCAGAAGGCCACCCTGTTGACGGTCTTGAGCGGCTTCGAGGGCGACGTCGTCGGCAGCATGCTGCAGCGCAACCTGACCGACAAGGACATCCGCGTCGTGGCGGCCGCCGCGATCGGCGCCGCGAATCACAACCTCTCGCGGGCCGTGCCCGCGCTGATCCACCTGCTGCGCAAGGGCGAGGGCTCGGACAAGGAGGCCGCCCTGCGCGCGCTGCAGACGCTCACCTCGCGCCGGCTCCGGGCCTCCGGGTACGGCAACGCCGCCGAGCTGTATGGCCAGTGGTTCGAGACGAACGGCAGCGGCGACTTCCGGCGCTGGTTCCGCGAGGCGCTCAAGGACGAGGGCTACGACGTCGGACCGCTGAACGCCTGGCTCCAGGGCAAGTCGGACGACGCGGCGGTGCCGCTGCTCGTTCGCGTGCTGCGCGATCCCGATCCGGTCCTCCGGCGCAACGCTGCGATCGCCCTGCGCGACGCGACGGGCCGCAGCTTCGGCACCGTCGAGCGCGCGACCTCCGCGCGCGACGCGGCGGCCATCGCGGACCTGTGGTCGCGCTGGTGGCAGCAGGAGCAGGCCGGCAAGGCCGGGCGTTGACGGCCTCACGCCCGCAGGCCGCCGTCCTCCTGATCTGCCTGTTCATCGCCGGCTTCGTGCTGGGCGTCGGGTTCAGCCGGCGCATGCCCGATGTCTCCGCCTACGACGCGTTGATCGAGGAGCACGCGGCCGCGTTCGACCTCGACCCGAACCTCCTGCGCGCGCTCGTGGCCACGGAGAGCGGCGGCGATCCGGAGGCGATCAGCTCCGCCGGCGCCGTGGGTCTCTGCCAGCTCATGCCCGCCACCGCCGCCGAGCAGGCCACGCGGTTGCGCATGACCGACTACACGCGGGAGCGGCTGACCGATCCCGCCGTGAACCTGAAGCTCGGCGCGTCCTACCTCGCGCGGCAGCTGCGCTCCTTCAAGGGCGACCTGCCCTTCGCGCTCGGCGCCTACAACGCCGGCGGCACGAACGTGCGTCGCTGGCGTCGCCGCGCACCCCACCTGCGCTCGCGCGACGTGATCCGCCTCGAGGGCTTCGCCGAGACGCGCGGCTTCGTCGCCCGCGTCCTCACCCTCCGCCGCCAGTACGCCAACACCTAACTCGCTCGCCTGGTACCGGGGAAAAAATCGGCGCG
>JASJAY010000158.1 GCA_030066775.1 Planctomycetota bacterium | reverse complement strand
CGGGCCCCCTCCAGCCGGAAGTGGCCGGGGCGCCGGCCCCAGTGGAGGCGGTCGCCGGCGGCGCTGTCGAGCCGGCCATAGCCCTCGGTCTGGACCGCGAACCGGCCCAGGACCGCGGCCTGGACGGGGCCGCCGTGGAACTCGATCACGAGGTCGCTGCCCTCGATCAGGAGGTGGCCGTGGGCGCCCGCGATCTGCAGGCGGTCGGAGGCGAGGTGCCGCAGGCATCCGTCGCCGGAGAAGCGGGCCGTGTCGTTGGGGCCGCGCCGGATCGTCGCGTGGCCACGGCCTTCGAGGCGGATGACGATCTGACCGGAGCCGGTCAGGCGGACGCGGCCGCGACCGCTCAGGGTGTGGGGTCGGCCGATGATGGGGTTGCTGTCAGTGGCTTGGATCATGTGGGCAGTCTTTCGAGGCTGCCCCCCTCGACATCCCGAACCCCCTCGGAGACGGCCGGGTCGTGGTTCGCGTCCGGTGTATGAGCGCTGCTCTCAGGTCCGGACGCGGCGCCGCCAGGTCAATCGCCGCTTTCGTCCGCCGTGTTCTGCTCCCGTTCGCGCGGGGTACGACGGACGCGTCGGGTGCTCCGCACCCACCAGATGGCGAGCACCGTGAGGGCCAGGAAGGCGAAGAGCTCGACGTCGACGAGCTGCTGCGTGCCCTCCGCCGTCCGGTACAGCACGCGCAAGAGGAAGTATGTGCCTGCCGCCGAGATCACGAACGTCGCCGCCTTGCGGATCTTGTCCGCGACGTACGCTTCGCGATCGCTCACCATGGCCGCACCTGCACGACGAACCCGGTGAGGTAACGGCTCGCGGGCGTCTGGGGCAGGACCGGATGATCGCGCCCCGGGGTCAGCTCCTCGATCACGCGGAACGGCAGCCGGCAGTCGCGCGATGCCGAGCGCAAGAGGTCGAGCAAGCCGTCCCGGCCCATGCGCGGCGTGCACGAGAAGACCGCGAGGAACCCCTCCGGCTCGGTGCGCGTAAGCGAACGGACGAGCAGCTCACGCCACGGGCGAATCGCGCGCGCCTTCGACTCACGCGTCGGGATGAGGTTGGGGGGATCGCACACGACGAGACCGAAGCGCCGGTCCTGCGCCTTGAGCGCTGCCAACGCCTTGTCGACCTCCGCGCGCTGCGCGTGGAAGCCGTCCTCGAGCCCGTTGTGGCGCGCGTTGGCCTCGGCGGCGGCGATCGCGCGCGCACCGGAGTCGATCCCGATCGCGTGCGTGGCGCCCATCCGCAGGGCCTGTAGCGAGAACCCGCCCGAACCGCAGTACAGGTCCAGCACGTCGCGGTCTTCTGCATAGCGTGCGACGCGTACGCGGTTGTCACGCTGGTCGGTGTAGTGCCCCGTCTTCTGACCCTGGCGCGGATGGACCTCGACCTGGAGTCCGCGCTCGCGCACGAGGACGACACCCGGCACCGGCTCGCCGGCGCCCCAGAGCCCCTCTTCTTCGGGGATCGCCTCCTGGCGCTCGTGACCGCCGGCGCGGCTGATCAGGCCGCGTGCGCCGCTGGCCTCGAGCAGGACCTGAGCGAGTCCGTCGCGTCGGTCGAAGATCGGCCGGGTGGCCCACTGCGCGACGAGCCAGTCCCCATACCGATCCACGACCAGACCGGGGACGCCGTCGCCCTCGGCGTTGACCAAGCGGTAGGTGTCGGTCTCGCCGCCGGGCGGGAACCATGCGCCACGGAGCGCGCACGCCTTGCGGATGCGCTGGCCGAGGATGCGCTCGGGCGTGAGCGTGTCCGGGTCGTCCCGGCCCAGGAGCATGCGCACACGAATGGCGGAGGCGCCCGACCAGAGGCCGTGGCCCACGAGCTGGCCCTGGTCGTCCTCCACGCGCGTCCAGTCCGGCGCGCGGTGGTCGCTCTTCGTCTCGGCGCTCTGGACGCTCTTGGCAAACACCCACGGATGACCGTGCCAGAGCGCCTTCGCGTGACCGGGCTTGAGCTTGACCGTGCGCACGGCGGGAGGATCCCACGCGCCTCCGCGAATGCCGAGCGGTGCCCCTGCGTCAGCGCGGGAGGCTGTCGAGCCACGCGCGCTCGAGCTGGGGCAGCGACCGCCCCAGCGTGCGCTCGAGCTCCGCGGCCGGCAGCGGGCCGCGCATGAGGCGCGAGACCAAGCGGTAGACGTTTCGCTGCATCGCGGGCCGCGCCGGATCGAGCAGGTAGCGCATGAGTGCGGCCGTCTGGTCGTAGTGCCGGCCGCGGAAGGCCGTCTGCCGGAGGCCCACGAGCTCCGTGAGCGGCGTCGTCTCGCCGCGCTCGAGGCGCGTCCGGAAGCGTCGGATGCGCGCTTCCTGGCTGTCCGTGCCGGGCGCATCCCCCATCGTCTCGGCGTGGAGCGCGACGCCCTCCCACAGCCAGAACCAACCGGCCCCGAACGCACGCCGGCGCTTCCACGGCGGCCGGGCGAGATCGAGGATCTGGTGCGTCATCTCGTGGCGCAGGTCGGCGATCCAGGGCATGCCCCCACGGGCCGCCCGCTCCGTCGAGACGTGCACCGCCCCGCTGCGCGTGTCGTAGAGGGCCCCCCAGCCGTGGGCGTCGAGCGTCATGCGGCGCAACGCGGACTCGAACTCCGTGCGCGATGCGTACACGACGACGGGCAGCGGGTCCGCGGGCAGGCGCAAGTCGTACACGTCGCCGTAGGTCAATAGGAAGCGCAACACGTGCGCCTCTGCACGCTGTGCCACGGCGCGCGCTTGATCGAACGGGAGGTTGGAGCGGACCACGACGTGATCGGTGCGCAGGACGAGCGCGTCGGTCGCATCTCGCGTGGACGCGGCGCCGTCGCGCTGGATGAAGGTGGCGCCCACGCGCACCCATCCGCGGCGCAGGGCGTCGGCATCGTCCGCCGACATCCACAGGAGCTCGTCCGCTCGCACGAGCCCTTGGGCCTCGGGATCGCCGCCGCTGAACGCGGGGATGCGCTCGCCTTCCGCGCGGTGCCGCGGAGCACGTGCGGTAGCCGTCTCCACCCCGGCCTCCGGACCCACGCTCTGCGCGCAGCCGCAGGTCAGGGCGAGCACCCAGACGAACCAGAGCCTCCACGCCATGGGCCGTACGATACCGGTCATGGCGCGCAAGCGATCCACATCCCGTTCGAAGGAACCGCCGTCCGACAAGATCGTGCTGGCGACCAATCGACGTGCGCGCCGCGACTACGCGATCCACGACTCGATCGAGGCCGGGCTCGTGCTGCTGGGCAGCGAGGTGAAGTCCCTGCGCGGCTCGACCCCCACGCTGCGCGAGGGGTATGCGCGCTTTCGCGGCGAGGCGCTCTGGCTCTTCGGGATCCACATCGGCCCACTGCCCCAGGCCTCCTACCAGAACCACGAGCCCGACCGGCCACGCAAGTGCCTGCTCAAGAAGCGCGAGCTGCGCAAGCTGAAGCACGCGCTGGAAGCGAAGGGCATGACGCTGGTGCCCCTGTCGCTCTACTTCCTCAAGAGCCGGGTCAAGGTCGAGCTCGGCCTCGCCAAGGGGCGCGCGAAGGGCGATCGACGCGCGGCCGACCGCGAGAAGCAGGACCGCAAGCGGATCCGCGAAGCCACCTTGTAGAGAAGAGTGGTGGAGGCGGGGGGAATCGAACCCCCGTCCCAAGACGAGCCCGCATGAGCCTCTACGTGTGTAGTCGCCGATTTGGATCTCGCCTGCCGCATCGCCCGGGACAGGCTCTACGTCAGGCCAGTGCGAAAGATCTCACCGGAGACGACGTCGCACGGCGTCGTTCCGGCCAGCCCGAAGTATGACGATCGTCATCCCCCTACGGGCGCAGGGGAGCGATCGCGCTGCGCTAATTAGGCAGCGAGAGCGTAGTTGCTGTTGGCAACTGTGGTTTCCAGGAAGGTGTTGACGGGGTCATCCTGGATCCCCGACACGCCACCCATACGAACCACCGTCCGGTCGAATCCGTTCGCCCCCACGGTGATTGATGGTCGCGGCACCCGCTTGTCAAAGAGCGCCCTGATTGTACCCGCCGAGGCGGGAAGCAGTCCCTAGAGGCAGAGCTCGTCGACGGGCTGGAAATGCGGGAACGTCCGCGTGCTCTCCATCAGCTCGGCCGGCGTCAGGAAGCGCGCGACCTCCCCCATCGCCTCCCAGAGCTTGCCGACCTCGGGATCGCTGTGCGCCTTCGCGGCCGCCTCGTGGGACGCCCACTCGAAGACCTCCATGATCGAGCCGTCGATGTGCGAGCGCATCACGAGCGACGGACGGTCCGTGGCGAGGCCCTGGCGCCGCAGGGTCGGGACGTGCTCCTTGAGCAGTGCCTCGAGGGCGGCTCCCTGGTCTTTCTTGGGCTTGTAGATGGCGGTCACGATCTCGCGGGCCATGGCGGGCGTCTCCTCTCGCGTCGAGGGGCGCAGCATACGCGCGGGCCCTTGGCAGGGGCGAGACGTCCACCGATGCTCTGGGGATGCGCGCCGACCGCCTCCGTGCCGTCGTGATCGGAGCCCGCTGCCGGCGGCAGGGGATCGGTCACCACCTCGCGCGCTTCCTGCACGCGGAAGGCGTCGAGGTCGCGGCGATCTGTGGCACCACGGACGCCACCGTCGCGGCGGCGGCGGATGCCCTCGCGCCGATCCTCGGATCGCGACCGGCCGGATACGTGGACGTGGGGACGATGCTGGCACAGGAGGCGCCGGACGTCTGCGTGATCGCGAGTCCCGACGAGACCCACGCGGCCTACCTCGAGCTCTGCCTCGGGCATCGGGTGCACGTGCTCTGCGAGAAGCCCGTCTGCTGGGGCGGTCCGGCACCGGACGACGAGGCGCTGCGACTGGGCGAGGCGTTGAAGGACGCAGGCCTGCACTTGGTCGTCAATGCGCAGTGGCCCCTGACCCTGCCCGCCTACCGCGCGCTGTTCCCCGCGATCGACCCCGCACGTGCAAGGCGCTTCCGCATGCGCATGTCCCCCGCCTCCCGGGGGCGCGACATGCTGCCCGCCACGCTGCCGCATCCGATCAGCCTGCTGCTCGCCGCGGCGCCCGACGGACCGACGCACATCGAAGCCGTCCGCCACGCGTGGGGTGACGGGGCCGACGACGCCCTGACCGTCACGTTCACGTTCGTCCACGCCCAGGGACGCATCGATGCGGAGATCGAGATCGTCTCCGTGCCGGCGCAGCCCCGGCCGGCCGGCTACGGGTTCGACGACTCGTGGGCCGCGCGCGAGGTCGATCTCGACACGTACCGCATGCGGCTCCGGGATGGGCAGCGAACGGTTCCTCTGCCCGATCCCACGCCCCTGCTCGTACGCTCGTTCCTCGATCGGGTCCGCGGGGCCCCGCCGGTGTCGCTCGATCCTTCGGTCGACCCCGGGATGGCCCATCTCCTCGCGCTTGCCGCACCGGAGGACGCGCGAGCCGAGACCGAATCCCCATGAACGCCGACGCACCGCCGCCTGCCACCGCCTCGACGCCCGCCCTCGAGCCGGTCCACGACTTCACGCGCAAGCTGCGGCAGGAGGGCCTGCTCGAGCGCGTCATCGAGTACGTCGCGTGGCAGAAGGCACGCCGTACCGCCCGCGCCGAGGGCACGCAGGAACCCTCGCTGCCGGCGTGGTCACCGCTCTCCATCAACCTGGATCTCACGACCGCCTGCAACTACGCGTGCGACCACTGCATCGACTGGGACATCCTCAACAGCGGCATCAGCCATGAAGACGAGGTCCTGCGGCAGTCGTTGGCCGAGATGCGCGACCGGGGGCTGAAGAGCGTGATCCTGATCGGCGGCGGCGAGCCGACGGTCTACCCGCGGTTCGCCGACATGGTGCGCTACATCAAGTCCCTCGAGCTGCAGGTCGCCGTCGTGACCAACGGCAGCCGCAACGAACGCATCCTCGAGGTCGCGGACTGCCTCGACTCGCGAGATTGGGTGCGCCTGAGCCTGGACTCCGGCACCGACGCCACCTTCCAGGCGATGCACAATCCGAAGAAGGCGATCACCCTCGAGGCCATCTGCGCCGGCATCCCCCCCATCCGGGAGCTGAATCCCGCGCCGCGGATCGGCTTCTCCTACGTGATCGTCTGGGACGGCGCCGAGCGCGCGGAGGGCGCGCCGCCGGTCGTCGAGAACATCGACGAGATCGCCATGGCCGCGCGGCTCGCCCGGGACCATGGGTTCCACTACATCTCCTTCAAGCCGATGCTCACCCGCGCGCCGGACGGCGCCGAGGTGATGGATCCGGAGGCCGCCCACGCGGCGCTCGAGAGCGTGCTGCGCCGCATCCGCGCCCAGCTGGACCAGGCCCACACCGTCGCGACGAGCGACTTCGCCGTGATCGAGAGCACGAATCTGAAGCTCTTGGAGCAGGGTACGTGGCGCGAGTGGACGAGCCAGCCGCGCACGTGTCACATGCAAGCGCTGCGTCAGGTGCTGAGCCCGCTGGGCCTTTGGAACTGCCCCGCGCATCGCGGCGTGACGAAGGCGCGCATCGCCCCCAAGGACGCGTTCGCCGACGGCGAGCGCGCCGAACGAACGGCCGAGGCCGTGGAAGGCATGCTCGACGGCTTCGACGCCAGCGTCGAGTGTCGTGAGGTGACCTGCCTCTACCACGCGACCAACTGGTGGCTCGAGCAGGCCATCGAGGATCCGCGCGGCCTCGACGACCTCACCGCCGTGGACGGGAACGACGCGTTTCTCTGATGGACCCGAAGGCGCCGGTCGACATCGAGATCGTCGAGGACCGGACGGCGGGCAGCCGGCCGGACGAGGGCTTCCTACGCGTGCGCCGCCTCGTGGTTCGGAACGTGTACGCCGACGGCTCCCGGAGTGGGACCTACAACTGCGACGTGCTTTCGCGCCGCCGTCCGGACGCCGTGGCGGTGCTGCCGTACGAGCAGGGCGCGGACGGCACCGTGCGCGTGGCGCTGCGCACGGGCACCCGGCCCGTCGTCTACCTGCGCAAGCACAAGGACCTGCTGCATCCCGACGAGGGCGACCTGCTGCTCCTGCTCGAGATGCCCGCCGGCCTGCTCGAGGAAGAGGACGCCGGCGAGGCCGGGATCGCGAACCGGGCCGCGCTCGAGTGCGCGGAGGAGACGGGCATCCGGGTGGACACGGCCTCGATCGAGCCGCTCGACGGACCGCTCTTCCCGAGCCCCGGGGTCAGCGACGAGAAGGTGTTCTTCCGCGCCGTTCGGAGTGCATTGGATGCGGTCGGCGAACGGACGACGGACGGCTCCGTGATGGAGGAAGCCGGCGAGCTCGTCGTGCTCGAGCTGGATGAGGCCATCGCCCGCTGCCGGGCGGGCACGCTGCCCGACATGAAGACGGAGATCGCCCTCGTGCGCCTCCGCGATCGCCTTCGGGGCGAGGGCTAGAACAGGAACTGCTGCCCCTCGGGTCGCGTCACGGCGGCCAGCTCGGGATAGGCCAGGCGCAGCGTCTCGGGTGCCGGCGGCTTGGCGCCCGTCAGCAGGTGCTTGAGCTCCAGTGCGTTCGCGACGGCCTGCCCGCGGTAGTGGTTGTTCGTGATGACCACGGAGCGCTCCGCGCCTTCTGCGATACGCACGAGCCGGCGCGCGACCTCGGTCAGCTCGTCGGGGCTGTAGAGATAGTCGTACTTCGCGTCCCGGTGTGCGCGCGAATCGAACCACGTTCCTTCGTTGCGTCCGTGCAGGCGTAGGTACGCCAGCGAGCCGAGGGTGGGATGCGTCGCGGGCGGATGGTCCGTCGCGGCCGGCAGGTCGATGTGCACGAGGCCCATGCGCAGGACGCGCAGGCGCTCGTACGTCGCCGGCTCGAACCAGGAGCGGTGGCGCAGCTCGACGCAGAGGGTCGCGTCGGGGAACAGGCGGCGGATCCGCGCCAGGCGTTCGAGGCCCTGCGGGCTGCGCTGGAACGTGACGGGGAACTGCACGAGCAGCGCCAGGAGCAGACCCGCCTTCACGAGCGGCTCGATGGCCGCCTGGAACGCGACGCTCTCGTCCATCCAGCCGTCATGAACGGGCTCGTGCGTGAACCCCCGGTGGAGCTTCACGATGAAGCGGAAGGCCTCGTGCTCGGCGACGAGCTCGACCCAGCGGGCTACGTGGACCGGGTTCGGCACGGCGTAGAAGCTCGAGTTCACCTCCATGCAGTCGATGTAGCGCGCGAGGTAGCGCAGCGGGTGGAAGTGGCGCCCCTTCTCCCGCGGGTAGACCGGGCCCTCCCAGTCGGCGTAGGACCAGCCTGCGACCCCGATGCCCGTCACGTCGTGCGTCCACCTCGACATCCGGCGACAGCCCATGCGGCGTGCGCGCCCAAGGCAGGATCCCATCGCCCACCCCCGAAACAGGACCCGTGGGAAACCGCCTGGGACATGTTGGCGGGCACAGGTTGTCCGGCCGGGGAACAAGTTGTCCCACCCCGAGGGGGGCTCCATGCGCGCCCTGTCGTCGTCGGAAGTCGCGTATTTCCAGGGGCTTGTGAAATCCCATCGGCGATTTCCCCAAAACGGTCCTGGGCTTGCTCAAGAGGGCCCGGCTGTCCGCTCTGCGTGGACGGTTCCGCACACCAGAACGGGAGATGACGAGATGGAATCCAACCAGCTCAAGCGAGTTCCGACCTGGCTGGCGCAAACGCTGGCACTGGTCATCGGCCTCGGCTTGCTCACCGCATGTGGCGGTGGCGGCGGAGGCGCTTACAGCCCGGACACCCAAGGTGGTTCCGGTGCACCCCTCGATCCGCCGATCGTGCCTCCGGGCCCGGGCGGCGATCCCGGTGGTTCCGGCGGCGGGTCCGGTGGTGGATCCGGCGGCGGTGATCCCGGCGGCGACCCCGGCGGCGGCGATCCCGGCGGTGAGGGAGGCGGGACCCCGGTCCAGCCCCCGACGCCCCCGGCCGCGTTGCCGAGCTGGAGCTCGATCACCGACGCCCAAGCCGTGGCGGTCGCTCAAGACGGCGGCGTCTACTACGCCGACGCCCAGACGGGCGAGCTCTTCTACAAGGACGCCCAGGCGACCGACTTCTCGCCGGTCGGCAACCCCGTCGCGGGGATCCACGCCATGGCGTGGTCGCCCAACGCGATCTTCGCCGTGCTCGACGGCGGCATCTCGGACGACCAGCTGATCGCGATCAACCTGGCCGACTGGAGCGTCGCTTCCGTCGGAACGATCGTCGGCAAGACGGGCATCGAGAGCCTCGCCTTCGACGAAGCCAACGCGACGCTCTACGCGGTGGACATCGTGGCGGACGAGCTGCTCGTGCTGAGCAACGTCGACGCGACCCCCACCGTCGTGGGCGCCCTGGGTGGCGGCTTCGACATGGTTCGCGGGCTCACCATGGACCGCGTTCGTGACGTGCTCTACGGCTACGACCAGGCCCAGGACATCGTGGTCTCGATCGATCGCGTGTCCGGCGCTGCGACGCAGGAACAGCTGGTGCCGGGCGCGGCCCTCGACGGGTTCGCGTACGACCCCACCACGGATCTGTTCTACGGCGCATCCGTCACCAACCAACAGGTCGCCCAGCACGACGTGAAGGGCACCCAGATCGACTGGCTGAACGTGCGCGGCCTCGCGGCCGACAACGTGCGCGGCGTGCTGTACGGCAGCCACGTCTCCACCGGCTGGTTGGTCGAGGTCAACCCCGCCAACAAGTGGAAGCGCGTGCTCGGCTATATGGCGATCCCCGCCCTCGAGGGACTCGCCTATGACGCCGCGAACCAGACGCTCTACGGCGTCTCGAGCGCCACGAGCACCCTGTACACGCTCAACCCGCTCGACGGCTCGACGCTGGCCTCCGCGGCGATCAGCGGGCCCGCGGGTCCGTGGAACACGCTCACCGGCCTGGCATTCGGAGGCGGCGCGCTCTACGCCGTCGACACCGCCAACGGGGACCTGCTCCAGCTCGACCCGCTGAACGGCGCGGCTTCGCTGCTCGGCACCGCCACCGCGTTCCAGGGCATGCAGTCCCTGGCGTTCGACGAGGTGGCCGGCATGCTGCGCAGCTACGACGACGCCTCCCAGCGTGACCTGATCATCGACCTGCAGAACCCGAGCTTCCCGCTCGTCGGCAACGCGGTCGGCCTCGGCTCCATCGCCGGGTTGGCCTGGTCCGTCGACGGACCCAAGCTGCTCGGTACGGCGGTTCAGGGCAACGACCTCGTCGAGGTCGAAGACCAGACCCCGCCCGCTCTGCAGCACGGGGCCATCGCGGCGGTCGCCTACGACCCCGCAGGTCAGCTGATGGTCGGCGTGGATGCCGTCACGGACGAGATCGCGACGATCGATCCCGCCCAGCAGTCCAGCGCGACCCAGAGCTCCGTGCCCGGGATGGACGTCCAGGGCATGACCTGGGACTCGAACGGCCAGCAGTACTGGATGGTCGACGGCATCTCGCAGACGCTCATGACCATGTCGCCGAGCTACTCGGTGATGCCGGTCGGGGCACCCGGGACGCTCGCGACCTCCGGGATCCGCGCGCTCGCCTACGACCCCGGTGCGGGGCTGCTCTACGGTGTCGACAGCGACATCGACGAGCTGGTGGTGCTCGACATGGTCAACGGCACGCGCGTCAGCGTGAACCCCGGTCAGAACATCGGCTACGACACGATCGAAGCCCTCGCATGGGACAGCAACAGCGGCCGTCTGGTCGGCGTCGACCGCACGACCCGCACGCTCGTCCACATCAACGTCGCGACGGGCATCGCGAGCCCGCTGTCCGCCCAGCCGCTCGACGGCACGGACATCGCATCCATGGCCTACGACGCGGGGAACAACGAGCTCCTGGCCGTTGACCGCGCGACCGACCAGGTCATCCGCATGGATCCGGACACCGGTGCGCGGCTGAACTAGCCTCGCCTCGGGAATCGAATCCGCAACGCAAGCGGGCCCGGAGGGGATTTCCTCCCCCTCTCCGGGCCCGTGCTCAATTCGGGGATGTGCGGCCGGCCGGCGCGCGCGCTACATCGCGACGGCCTGGACCTCGGCGACCTCGGGCACGAGCATGCGCAGACGCTGCTCGATGCCGTGCTTCAGCGTCGCCATCGAGCTCGGGCATCCGCTGCAGGAGCCCTTGAGCTGCAGGTAGACGATGCCTGCATCGAACCGGTCGAAGACGATGTCGCCGCCGTCCATCGCCACGGCCGGGCGGATCTGGGCGTCGAGGATCTCGACCACCTTGCGCGAGACCTCGTCGTCCACGGCGCCGTGCTCGCTTGCCGGGAGCTCGCCCGTGAACACGGGCTCGCCTGCATCCAGGTGCTGCTTGAGCGTCTCGATGACGGCGGTGTTGGCCTCCATCATGAGGTCCTGGTCCGCGATGGTGATCGTGACGAAGTCGCGGCCGATCATCACGGCCTTCACGCCGGTGACGCCGAACAGCTTCTGGGCCAGCGGGCTGTCCCCGGCCGTGCTGGGGTCGACGAAGTCGAGCGCACCGCGCTCCAGCAGCGGGATGGACACGGCGTACTTCAGCGTGTCGGGGTTGGGCGTGAACTCGAGGCTGACGGTGACGGACATGGCACTCTCCGCGGCATCAGGGATGTTCAATCGATTGTCCGAGGGCCCGGGGACTTTGCCAGCAGGGCACGGAGGGCGTCCAACCACACCGCGTCGGAGGCCGCCGAAGTGCGGACTGGTCCGCAGGTCGGCGAACCAGTACGCAGGCTTCGGGCCGCGGCCGCGCTGGAGGCGCGCCCGGGGTGCGTCAGAGGGGCCTGGGAGGCTGGTTTGCGGGCCTTCACAGCCCGGAACAGGACGAAACGCCCGGCACGCCCCGTGCGTTAGGCT
>JASJAY010000030.1 GCA_030066775.1 Planctomycetota bacterium | reverse complement strand
GTCGATGTCCGAGTCGGTCTTGATGCCGCCGATCAGCCCCTTGATCGGGCCGGGCTGGGCGAGCTCGCGAAGTGCCTCGAGGGTCGCCAGGAGCTCCTCGCGGTCCTCGGCCTTCTTCTCGAGCCGGTTCACGCGCCCGGCAAGCGTGGCGGCGGCCTTCTTGCGCCCCGCCTTGTCCATTCGGGCCCCGAGGGCATCGACCGCCGCGACACGGATGATCGGCGACTTGTCGCCCAGGAGCTTGATCAAGGGCGAGGTCAGGCTCGCGCACTCGTTCGTGCGGGCCGCCTCGGCCGCCTCGAGACGCGCCTCCGGGTCCTTCGAGCGCATCTGCTCGGCCAGCGCCTCGGCCGCCTCCTCGGGCGTGATCTCGGCGACCCGCTCCTCGGCCCCTGCGGGGCCCGCGAGCAGGGCGGTCAGGGCGAGGCACAGGACGCCCGCGAACAGAATGCGGACGTGCAGGGTCGGTGCGGTCATGGATCGCTCCTCCGGGATTCGGGCTCTTCAACCCCATCGGCATTCGCCGGGTTGCGCCGAAGCCAGGGGCTTCGGGCCAGGATCTCGTAGAGCACGGCGCTGGCACAGGTTGCGATGTTGAGGCTGTTCGTGATGCCCCGGACGGGCAGCTCCGCGACCGCGTCCGCGAGGGCGAGCAGCTCGTCGCGGACGCCCTCGCGCTCGTGCCCGAGGACGAGGACGGTGCGCTCGCCGTAGTCGACGTCCCGCCAGAGGGTCGTGCCCTCCCCCTGCTCCAGCACCACGACCCGCCAGCCCTCCGCCTGCAGTCGCGCGATCTCGGGAACCGGGTCCTCGATCGAGCGCCACGGCAGGACGTCGAGGCTGCCGCCCACCCCCGTCTTCTTGATGCGGTTCGTGGCGTGCTCGCTCACGCCCGGGTACGCGGTGTAGCCGGTCAGCCAGAGCGCCTCGACGTTCAGGCAGTCGCAGAGGCGGAACAGCAGGCCGACGTTCGTGGCGCTGCGGACGTTGTCGAGCACGACGATCACCCGCAGGCGCGTGGCCTCCCGCTCGGCCTCGCTCGGCCGCGCGTCCACGAGCTCCCGGGTGGAGTGGCGCCGGAACTCAGCTGCCATCGGCGACCACCACGTGGTTGCGGCCCGCTTCCTTGGCCGCGTACATGGCGCGGTCGGCGCGGGCGATCCACGCCTCCGGGCTGTCGTCGATGGCGAGGTCCAGAGCACACACGCCGGCGCTGATCGTCAAGACGTCGCGCGGACCGACGTCGGGGTGCGGCATCCCGAGCGCTTCGATCCGCTCGCGGAGTCGCTCGACGGCGGCCGTCGCCTCCTCGAGCTCGACCTCGGGGAACGTGATCACGAACTCCTCGCCGCCGTAGCGGTACACGCGATCCGAGCCGCGGCTCTCCGCCTTGAGCACCTCGGCGACGCGCACGAGGATCTCGTCGCCCGCCACGTGCCCGTACCGATCGTTGTAGAGCTTGAAGTCGTCGATGTCGCACATCGCGATCGACACGCGGCGCTTGTAGCGCTTGGCCAGCTGCATGAGCTGCCTGAGGTCGTCCCGGAGCTGACGACGGTTCCACAGGTTCGTGAGCGGATCGCGCCGGCCCGTCTCGAAGAGCCGCTGGTTGGACTCCTCGAGGCTGCGCTGGCGCTCGCCCACCTCGGCTTGAAGCCGCGTGATCCGCTCGGCCACGTGCAGCCGCATCTTCAGCTCGTGGACGCTGAGCGGCTTCGTGAGGTAGTCGTCGACGCCGGCCTCGAGGGCCGTGTCGAGGTTGTGCTGCCGGTCCACGGAGGTGACGAGGATGAAGTAGGTGTACGCGTGATCCTGCGCGGCGCGGATCCGGCGGCACAGGGCGAGCCCACCCTCGCCGGGCATGACCCAGTCGCTGATCACGACGTCGGCCGGCTCCTCCGCGAGCGTGGCGGAGGCCTGCTCGCCGTCATCGGCCGTGCGCACCTCGTGGCCGTAGGCCTCGAGCGTGCGGCGCAGCACCTCCCGGACGGCCGCGTCGTCGCTGACGATCAGGATCCGCATCGCGGCCCATGCTACGACCCGCTACGCGTCTTCCGTCTCTTTCGCCTCCGGCTTGGGGGCGAGGAACCCGATCGGGCCGAGCAGCGCGGACGCCTCGGCGATGGGCGCGGAGTCCGCGTTCCAGGCCTCGGTTCCGCGCACCTCGTCGGAGCGCTTCTCGCTCTCGTGCATGGCCTGGATCAGGCCGTCGGCCGCCACGATCGTGTACGTGCTGACCATCATCACGAACGAGCTCAGGAGGTCGATCAGCTTCCAGAACCCGATCAGCGCGTTCTTGTCGAAGCCGACGATCGAGCCCCCCCCGAACAGCTTCTTCGAGAGCAGTGCCACGAGGATCAGGAACAGGCCGGGGATCTGGAACCAGCGCATCGCGACCCGCACCTTGCTGACGCCGTCCGATGCCTCTTCGGGAGACAGCGGGCGGAGGAGCGGCATTGCCTTGCGGGAGTACGCAAGCGGACCTGCCGCAAAGAGCGCGAGGCCGACGAAGAAGAGGAACGAGCTCACGAGCTGCTGCACCGGCGTGAGCACGACCAGCAGGAAGATCACGTACACGGGCGCCAGCGAGGCGCCGACGATCGGGCCCATCCCACGCCCCGGGAAGGCCGTCTTGACGGTCATGCCCGCGCGCAGCATCCCGGGAAACAGCGAGAGCAGCGCGGGCAGCGCTTGGATGAACATGAGCATGCCGGCGATGAGGCCGACGAGGTCCTTCACCCCCACCTGACGAGCTTCGGCACCGCCGAGCATGATCGCCGAAAGGGGGATGAGCGCGATGCCCAGGGGCGTGAGCAGGGCAATGGCCCAGCCGATGCGGATGCGCTTGCGCGTCCACGCCACGTCGGCCCACTTCCCCAGGGCGAGGAACAGGATCGCGATCAGCACGGCCTTCGCTGCGAACGTGAGCAGCGCAAGGAGCGTCATCACGCCGCTGCCGTGCTGCATGTCGCCCGCCGCCGAGATGTCGCTGATCATCGAGATGAGCGCGAAGATGGCGGTCACGACACCGGCCACGCAGCCGAGGTAGATCATGCCGCGGCGCCAGGCCAGGTAGCCCGCGACCCGATCGGACGTGCCGTCCGGCAGCGCGGCGCGCTCCTCGTCCCGCGGCTCGACCTCGGCCAGATCCCAGGTCGTGGCGCGCTTGAAGAGGACGCCGTGGGGCAGGTTCGTGAGGGCGTCCACGCCTGTTCCCCCGCCTTCCGCGGAGCTCGGTTTCGAAGACTGCTCGTCGCTCATGATCGGCCTCTCGCTTCGGAACAGGTCGCGGATTGTTGCGAGCCCGGACCGAATTGCCAAGGGCGGCCCCGAGATCGGAGCCGCCCTTCGGCGATTCAGAACGCGTGAAGACCGGGACTAGTCGTCGTCGGCCGTCCGGACGAGCTTCGGTGCCTCACAGGAGAGGTACACGCGCTTGTCCTTCGCGCAGGAGTCGATCTTCGACCAGACCTTCAGCCACTCCGGCACGTGGGCGTCGCAGCCGCACTCGTACCAGATGCGGACCTTGGCGTACCACTTGCCGTGCTTGCCGCGGAAGACGCGGAGCAGGCTCAGGTGGCCGTTCTCGCCGCGAACCGGGCCGGCCCACTCGTTGCCCCACCACTCGATCTTGATCTGATCGATGACCTTGCGGCCGTCCTTCAGCTTGACCATGTAGGTGTGGTCTTCGACACAGTCGTCGCACGTGTACTCGATGCACACGTCCTTGTGCTTCTTGACCGGCTCACACGGGTGGCAGTGACGCCACGACTCGTAGCTCAGCGCGCAGCGCACGAAGAACGGAGCCGGGCACTCGCACCAGCGCCAGGAGTGGTACCGCTTGAAGAGGTACTTCTCCGGCTCGTCGCACTTCGGCGGCGGGCAGCACTCCTTGGTCCACGGGAAGACCGTGCCCGGGTACATCGTCTCGCAGCGGAACTTGATGCACGCGGTGGCCTTCTTGCCGTTGACGAAGACGGTCAGGCGCAGCTTCCGGTCCGGGAACCAGCCCTTGAGCTCGGGCCCCGTGGCCTTCAGGCGGACGCGCACCGTGGCGATGCCGTCGAGGTACCACATGTCCTCGATCGTGACGACGCCGTCCAGGCCCTTGATCGGACCCGGGAACCCGCCGTGCCAGTCGCCCCAGGCCTCGCCGTAGACGCCGGCGCCCTTCTCACACGAGATCTGCAGGTGCGCGCTGGCACCCCAGTGGTCCGAGACGCAGTCCCCGACCCAGATCTTCGTGTCGACGACGACCTCGTGGAGCTTGCCCTCGCAGCACGGCTTCTTCGGGCAGGGCTCGCAGAAGCAGAACTCGACGTACTCGTCCTCGCAGGGCTCGAGCACGACGGTCGCGACGGGGCAGGGGTTCTTCGGGTTGATGTCGCAGGGCTTCAGGCCGAACAGGCGGTCCTGGTTGGCGCCGACGTAGACCCAGTACTCACCAGGCGGCAGGCCCTTGAAGCAGAACTTGCCGTGCTCGTCGGTCCAGCCGTTCGCGATGTACGTCTGGTTGTTGCCCTTGTGCGTGACGAAGACCTCGATCCACTCGAGGCAGACGTCGATGCCCTCGTCGAACTCGCCGTCGCAGTCCTTGCCGCGCTCCTTGAACACCTTCACACAGATGTCCTGGTCGCACGGGCAGTAGTAGAAGTACTCCTTCGGGCACTCGCAGAGGTCGACCGTGAGGGTGCGCACCTGCGAACCCTGGGCGATCTTGTCCTCGAGCAGCGGCGCGTTGAGCGGGTTGTCGCTCACGCGCAGCTCGTACGTGCCCGTGGGCACGTCGTCGAAGCAGAACTCACCGTTCGCGTCGGTGTTGATGGTCTCGACGAGGCCGAGGGCGTCGCCGCCCGTGCCCGTCAGGAGCATCTCGAGACCGACGATCGGCGTGTCCAGGCCGTCCGTGAAGACGCCGTCGCACTTCTCTTCGCTCGGCTCGCACCAGACCTTCCCGCAGATGGACTGGGCCGTGAAGTAGAAGTTCACGGTCGAGGTCTGCTGGCTGACCACGCCGACGTCCACCGACTGGTTCGAAGCCAGGGTGATGCGGCGCGTCACGTTGAAGGGCGCCGGGAGGCGCACGGTGTAGGTGCCGGGCTCGAGGTTCCGGAAGCAGTACTCACCCGTGAAGGGCGGCACGCCGTCGGCGCCGTCGGTGCCGGTCGTGGTCGTGGCGATGACCGCGCCCGTCGAATCGAGCAGCTCGACCGTCACGCCGTCCAGGCACTCGTCGTACTTCTCCTGGAAGACGCCGTCGCAGTTGCCCTGCTCGTTCTTGCCGTCCAGCCAGACCTTGCCGCAGATCTCGCCCGGCTTGCAGTAGCCGAACACGACCTTGGCGGGCGCGGCACCGGCCACGACCTGCACGGTCTGCGGGGTGGAGGGCGTGAAGCCCGGGGGCACGATGTCGACGCGGACGGTGTAGTTGCCGCGCGGGACGTCCGTGAAGCAGAACTCCTGGATCTCGCCGCCCGTGCCCACCGTGGAGGTGTGCATGCCCACGACGTTGCCGACCGCGTTGAGCAGCGTGTACTTCACGCCGGCGATGCCGGTCTGCTCGTTCGGGCCCTGCTTGCCGTCGCAGTCCTCGTCACAGAAGACGCAGACGCAGATGTCCGTGAGGCTCGGCTTGCAGCAGTACGCGAAGTTCTGCTCGTCGAGCTCCTGGAACGCGGCCACCGTCACGTTGATGGGCGGCGGCGGCGGACCCACGAAGATCTCGCCCGCAGGCGGAAGCGGGGGCGTGGTGATGGCGATCGTGTACTGACCCGGAATCAGGCTGCGGAAGCAGTACCGGCCCGCGGGCAGCAGCGCGTTCGTCTCCGGATCGATGCTGACGCCCGTCGTGAACGTCTGCACCTGGCTCATCGGGCCGAGCGGGCCCGTGAGGGTGACGGTCGCGCCGTTGAGCGGGATGTCGCCCGGACGGCGGACGCCGTCGCAGATGTCGCGCTGGCAGAAGACCCAGCCGCAGATCTCACCGAGGCACTTCACGGGGAAGTCGGCGATCACGTCGGGCTGCGGGACGCCGGGCACCGGCGCGGGGCAGGTGACCGTGCGCTGGTCGCCGCCCTGGACCGCCACGTTCGGCGGGAAGTTCTTCGTACCGAGGTAGAAGAGATCCACCGTGTACGTGCCCGGGGGCACCAGCTGCATGTACATGCCGTTCGCATCGAGCGGCGGCGAGAACGTGATCGCGGGGTTGTTCACGTCCGTGATGACGATGGAGTAGCCAACCGACAGACCCTGCTCGTTCGGGTCGCGGATGTTGTCCATGTCGTCGTCACACCAGACGTTGCCCTTGATCTTGCACTCGGGCTCCTCGCAGCAGTAGCCGAAGTCCTGGTCCGGCACGGTCTCGGCGCCCTGGATGGTCACCTGGCGCGAGACGGGCGAGGGGCCGGTGCCGGCCACGAAGACCTGCCCCGGCGGCGGCGCCGGCGGCGTGGTGATCGTGATCGTGTACAGGCCGGGCTCGAGGTCGTAGAAGCAGTAGCGCCCGTCACCGAGCAGCATGCCCATGTTGTCGAGCGTGGTGCCGGTGATGAACGTCTGCGTGGCCGTGCTCGGGGCCGGACCCGTCAGGGTGACGGTCGCGCCGTTGAGCGGCGTGTCGGTGAGCACGTTGTACGGGGGCACCGGCTCGTTGGCCGTCCACGTGTCCGTGCAGTAGACGATGCCGCAGATCGTGCCCTTGTCGCAGTCCACCGGCACGTCCTGGTTGACGGTGCAGTCCGGCGGGGTCGCCACGACGTCGAGGAAGATCGGACCGCGCGGCTGCTCGGTCGCGCCGGGCGAGGGCACGGCCACGATCGAGTAGCGCGCCTCGCTGACGGGCACCGGACCCCAGTTGCCCGTCGCGTTCACGGGCGTCGTGATGACCGGCGAGCCGGGGATCGGCGCGTTGGCGGCATCGACCTTCGTGATCTGGATGTTCCAGAGCGTGCCGGCGGGGTTGCCGCCGCTCACGAACGTCTCACCGGCGTCGAAGACGTTGTTGTTGTTGTCGTCGCAGAACAGACGGCCCTGCAGCTTCACCTTGCGCGGGGTCGAGCCGACGTCGGTGCCGAAGCGGATGAACACGAAGTTCGACGCATCGACGCCCTGCCAGCGCATGCGCCAGAGGCCCTGCTGGTTCAGGACCGTCGCCTGGGCGAAGTCCGCCGACTGCCAGCACGGGCCGGCGGGCGGGTTCGGCGCGTTCGCGCCCGGATCCTGGACGAGCGGCGGGTTGGGCTCGGCCGTCGCCGCTGCGATGTTGGCGAACGTGCCACCGTAGTTCGGATCCACGAAGACCAGGTCCTGCTGGAACACGTTGACCGACGCGTGGTTCAGCCACCCGACCGGCATGGGCTGACGGTTGGGGATCAGGTTCGAGGACCAGAACGGGAGGTTCAGGGGCCCGAAGCCGGGGTTCGTCGGGTTCAGGTTGCCGGGGTTCGGCGGGAAGAAGAGCCACTCGATCGGGCCGCCCACCGCGAAGTCGGTGTTGTCGTGCAGCGGGAAGACCGGCGGGATGTAGTTCGGCGGGTACTTCGAGCTCTCCTGGGGAATCGTGATGTTGTGCGGCTGCCCGTTGTCGGGCGGCACACCGAGGGTCCGCTGGATCGTCGGGGAGGCATCCCAGTCGGCGTCGGCCTCGTTGAAGCGGATGTCGCCATCACACGCGTGCGTGTTGTGGACCAGGAACTCGAAGACGCCGTCGAACTGGTTCGTGGTCTCGGTGCCCGGGATCGGCAGGCGCTGCTTGGTGACCGAGTCGATCCAGGGGTCGAGCGTCTCGCCCTTGAGGAAGGTGTTGCTGTTGTCGCCGGCACCCACGGGGTAGCGCTCGTCGATCGCTCCGCCACCGAAGCCGATGACCGACCCGCCCGGCAGGATGTACGTGCCGTTGAAGGCCAGCTTGTAGCCGACACGCTCGGTGCCCTGCAGGAAGGTGCCGGGGGAGCCCGGCGCCTCGTTGCCCGGGTTGACAGCGGGGATGATCCGCGCCTGGAAGACGATGTTGACGTCACCGTCCATGTCCAGGCCGCCGGCGTGGATCGCGCTGTTGAAGGCCTGGTCGTAGAGCGCGCACCACTTGTTGTCGCTGCCCGCGAGGATCGGGCTGTTCGAGTCGATGCTGAGGAAGCGGCGCGCGGCGACGAACGCTGCGTTGGCCGGGTCGCCGGAGTCGTACGACGGATCCGCGATGGTGGCGGCCGTCGTCCCGTCGGGATCGATGTACAGCTCGTACAGGACCCGCGGCGGCAGCGACAAGATCACGCCGTCCGGCCGCTGATCCCAGAAGCCCGTCGTGTTCGCGTCGAACAGCGCGACGCGCACGTTGGCCGAGCCGGCCGGGATCGTCAGTCGCACGGTGTGGCGGCCTGCGAAGACCCCCTCGAGAGACTGGTTCGTCTCGGCGATCTCGCCGTTCATGACGAGGAACTTGGCCGAAGCGCGGTTCAGGTCGGGCAGGCCCTGGAAGCCGGCCACGGGCCAGGCGCCGTCCGCCGTCCCATTCGCCTGCTGTACCCAGGCGGGATCGTTGGCGCCGGCCCCCGCCAGCTCCGTCCCACCGCACACGACCGCCAGGCCCAGAAGGACCACTACGAGCGAGAGTCGCTTGAACATCCTAAATCTCCTCCGCGTCCCGCACCTTCGAGGTGCCGAAACCGGGGCCACTGTCCTGGCCCCACTACGCACGGCGGATGCCGATTGCCCTGTTCTGCGGCGAGATCGTCTAAGACGTTTGCAACCGGGAGCTTACGTCGATCCCACCAATCCCTCGGACGAGCCTCTGTCCAAAAACCTCGCCGAGCGTTCAGGGTATGCAACATCGCGCACCGATCCAACCCCACTCCCCGGACGGGAGGCGCATCGGGCGGAATCGATGGAGGCGGGGAGAATTGAAGAGGCGCCCCGAGGTCGGAACCCCGGGGCGCCTCGTGGATGGCGGATCGAGCTACTCGCCCTTGGCGAGCGTGGTGCTCTCGGTCTCGAGCGCGAGCTCCGTGCCGTCCTCGGTCTGGACCGAGGCCTCGAGCTGGACCAGGTTCGTCGGCGGCACGCCGATGACGCGCGCGATGAGCTGCAGCTCCTTGGTCTCGGAAGCGTTGAGCGGGAAGACCGCGCTCTGCGCGCTCTGGCCGGCACCCGTGACGGTGATCCCCGTGCCGCTGCCCTCGACGAACTCGAGGTGCTCGGGCAGGCTGAAGATCACCTTCAGGTTCGGCATCGACTTGCTGGCCACGTCGCTGAGCACGACGAGGTCGTAGCGGACGAGCGTACCCATCTTGAAGACGCCGGCATCCGAGCCGTCGGGCGCCTTGTCTTCCATGCGGACCTCGAGGGCCGGGAGGGACTCCTCGGGCACTTCGCAGTCCTCATTGCGCACCCAGCGCCAGCAGCCGGGCTTCACGAGCACCTGCCGCATGCGGTCCTCGTACTGCGCGGGCTCGCAGATGGTCTGGCAGAAGCCCTCCTTGAGCAGGACGCGCTCTTCGACGCACTTGTACTCGGCCGGCTTGTAGCTCAGGCAGCGCTGAGCCGGCTGGAGGCAGACGCGCTCGGTCTCGGTCCGGAACGTCGGACCGCGGACCTTCTTCTGGTAGCACTCGCACTGCACGGTGCCGTCGGCCTGCTTGCCGCCGTTCGCGCAGTCGACCTTCTCCACGTACTCCGTGGGCGGGCACTCGAGCACGTCCTTGGTGCGCGTCGTGTAGAGGCCGGGACGCATGGTCTCGGCCAGCTTGGCGGGCGAGACGCAGACGATCTTCATCCGGCTGCCGTACTCCGGCGGAATCCAGAGCTTCTTGCGGACCGCCGGCTTGACCATCACGCGCTCGGTGACGGTCTTGTACTCGGGCGGGCTCCAGACGCGGCACCAGGCCTCGCCGGGCTTGGCCTCGGGCGGCCGGGCGGGCTCGCCTTCGCACATGTCCGAGACGGGCTCGACGTCCGCGACGGCGGGCTCGCAGGGCGCCTCGGCCTCGCAGCCGCAACAGGCGCCGCCGGCGGCGCACGCGGGAACCAGGAGCAGGGCCGCAAAAAGGGCCACGAAACGAATCCAGATCGACCGCATCCGGTGTGTTCCTCCCTCGAGGCAGGGGCGGCACGGTGGCCGGACCAGCCCTCCCTCGACCGGTGAATCGGTGTCGGGGGCAGCGTACCCCCCGTCTCTCTTACCCGCCAACCTCAAAGGCCTTGCGAACGAACAACCAAAGGCACCTGGAAGGTGCGTGCTGCCCCCCCATTGCGCATCCGGTCACGGCCCTGTCATCGGCAGACGTCAGGGCTTGCCGTAGCGGCGAACGAAGGCGGCTTCGAGCTCGGTCGCGCGGGTCGCGAGCGCAGTGCCGGCGAAGGCCTTCTTCAGCCGCGCATACTCGGCGCGGGCCTCCGAGACCTGCCGCCGACGCGCGAGGCGCTCGGCCCACGACGCGCCCCCATCGAGGTACTGGCGGGCCAGCTTGGCGACCCGCGCCGCGGCCGACGTGACGTCGCTCCCCGCGCCGGGGGCCTTGCTCGCGGCCTCGCTCTGACGCAGCGCGGTGCCCATCTTCCCCTGCCAGACCACGTTGCGGACGCCCTTCAGCGACGCCGGCATGGGGTCGACCTGCGCGAGCCGATACTTGCCGAGCTCCTGCGCGATCGCGCCATCGGTGACCTCGTTGCTCTCCTTGACGCGACCATCCACGCCGATGAGGTAGTCCGCCGGGCGCCGGCCGATGCCGTACTTGCGCGCCTGCGATCCGTCGACGTCGCATGCCACCGGGAAGTCGTAGCCGAGCTGGTTCATGGTCGGGCGCACGTCACCCGGGCGGAACTTGTGCATGACGCTGAGCACGACCAGGCCGCGCCCACTCCACTGGTCGTGCAGCCGCTGCAGGCGCGGCAGGGTGCGCCGGCAGATCGGGCAGTCCCGCAGCCAGAACTTGATGAAGACCGGCCGCCCGCGATAGGCGGACAGCTTCGTGCTGGCATCGACGCCGAACAGCCCCCCCGCGGCGAACTGCATGTCGGGCGCAACGCGTCCGTTCAGGTTCCGTCCCGCGGCATCCGCCGGCTCCGGCGCGGAGCCGAGCAGACCGAGGCACAGCAGACCAAGGAACGTGAGCGTGATGGGCTTTCGCATGCGCGGGGCGTCCTCGTGGGGTTGGCGGATTCTATACGCGGGTCCGGCGGCAGCCTGAGGGGCGTTTCAGCGCCTCGGCGCCTCGCGCCAGCGCAGGTTGTGCCACACGTCCCGGTGCGAGAGCGCGAGCACCGTCACGATCTCGAGGCGACCGAGCCACATCGACACGGAGAGCAGGATCTTCGACGCGATGGAGAAGTGGTCGAAGTTGCCCATCGGGCCCGCGGCACCGAAGGCGGGACCAATGTTCCCGAGGCAGGCGAGCGACGCGCTCATGCCCTCCTCCATCGTCGTGCTGTCGATGAGTGTCACCGCCGTGCCGACGACGAGGTAGTGCAGCATGTACAGCGCGACGAGCGTCACGACGGAGCGCATCACCGGCACCGAGATGACGCTGCCCTTGTACCGGACGGGCAGCACCGCGCGGGGATGCAGCGTGCGCGTCATCTCGCGGCGCAGGAACCGCCCCGTGAGCAGATAGCGGATCACCTTGGGGCCGCCGCAGGCCGATCCGGCGCAGCCGCCCACGAGCATGATCACGACGAGCAGGATCTTCGCGCTCTGGTTCCACTGCTCGTAGTCCGCGCTCGCGTAGCCGGTCGAGCTGGCGAGGCTGGTGGTCTGGAACGCCCCCGAGCGCAGCTGATCCATGTCGAAGGTGCCGCCGCCGAGCACCAACGCGACGGCCACGGCGCCCAGGACGCACAGCGCGAGGTAGGCGATGAACTCGCCGTCCCGGAGCAGCGCGCCGGGCTGGCCCGTGAAGGCCTTGTACTGCAGCGTGAAGCTCGTCCCCGAGAGGACCATGAACACCACGAGGATCCACTCGCGAACGGCCGCCGTCTCCGGCATCGAGTTCTGGTAGCCGAGGATCGACTCCCCGTTCGGGGAGAACCCGCCTGCCGACATCGTCGTGAGGCCGTGCACGATGCCCTCGTACACGTTCATGCCGCCGAACGCCGTCAGCAGCACCGCCAGGAGCGCGGTCAGGCCGACGTACAGGATCCAGAGCTTGCGCGCTCCCGAGCGCACCTGCGGGCTGATGCCCTCGCTCGCCGCGCCGGACGCCTCCGCGAAGAAGAGCTGCCGGCCCGCGATGCCGAGCCGCGGCAGGACCACGATGAAGAGCGCGATCACGCCCAGCCCGCCGAACCACTGGGTCATGGCCCGCCAGAGGTAGAACGCGCGGCCATAACGATCGAAGTCCGTCAGGATCGTCGCGCCCGTGGTCGTGAAGCCCGACATGGACTCGAAGAAGGCGTTGATCGGCGTGATCCCGTGGAAGAGATACGGAATGGCGCCGAACGCCGCGACGAGGAGCCACGAGCCGGCGACCACGGCCATGGCCTCCGAGCGATGCAGGAACTTGGTGCGCTCGAACCACCGCGCGAGGTAGGTCCCCGCCAGGAAGGTCGTGACGAGCGCGATGGCGAACCAGCCCGCGACGTCCATCTCGCCGTCGACCATCGCGAGCAGCACCGGCGGCACGAATGCGACAGCGAAGATCCGCAGCAGGTTCCCGACGACCCCGAGGACGAGGACGACTCTCACGCTAGTCGTCCTCGGCCAGGTGCGGCAGGCGCTTCAGGAAGAACTCGCGCACGGCTTCGTCGCCTTCCTTGCGACAGAACACGATCAGCTTGTCGCCGCCCCGCACGACGTCGCGCCCGCGCGGGATGATCACCCGCTGACCGCGCAGGATCGCGCCGATGATGGCGAAGAAGTCCGCCTTGAGATTGATGATCGGGACCTCGGGGAACTCGTCGGGAACCTCGATCTCGAGCACCTCGGCGTCGCCGTGCTCGAGCTCGGCGAGCAGCACCGCGCGGCTCGTGTCCACCTCGCTGATCACGCTGCGCAGCGCCGCGCCGCGGGCCGAGCGCACGACATCGATGCCGATGCGCTCGAAGAGGATCTCGTTCGCGCTCGTGTTGGCGCGCGTCACGATGCGCGGCACGCCCAGATGCTTGGCCAGGAGCGACACGAGCAGGTTCTTCTCGTCGTTGCTCGTCACGGCCACCAGCACCGACGAGTCGCCGATGCGCTCCTCCTCGAGCAGGTCGAGATCCGTGCCGTCGCCGTTCAGCACGAGCGCCTTGAGCTGGCCGGCGATCTCCTGACACCGCGCGTGGTCGACCTCGATGACGACGACGTCCCACCCGGCCTCGATCAGGCCCGACGCCACCGCGACACCCACGATGCCGCCGCCGATGACCGTGGCGCGGTTCTCGGCGCGCTCCGGCCGCGAAGCACGCAGGTGCCGGCTGAGCAGCCGGTTGATGCCCGCGACCGTGCCCATGGCGGTGATCTTGTCGCCGGCCTGGAGATGCGTGTCGCCCTTCGGGATGAAGACCTCGTCGTCGCGCCGCGCCATCACGAGCACGATGTCCTCGGGCACGCCGATGTCCTTGAGCGGACCGCGCGTGAGCGGCGCGTCCTCCTCGAGCGGGTGACGCAGGAGGTGCACACGACCGCCCTCGAACGCCTCGACGTCGAGCGCACCGGGGACGGCGATGATGCGCAGGATCTCCTGCGACAGGAGCCGCGCCGGGGCGAGCACGATGTCGATGTCGAGCGCGTCGGCGAGGTCCTCGAGCTCCTGGCTCGTGCCTTGCGCGTCCACGCGGAACTGGAAGCTCACCGTCTTGGCCGCCCCCAGGCGCGCGGCCTTCACGCACGAGATCAGGCTCTGCTCGTCGACCTTCGCGCAGCCCACGAAGAGATCGGCGTGCTCGACGCCGGCGGTGCGCAGCATGTTGCTCGACGTGATCCGCCCCACGACGATGTCGGCGTCGAGCCGCGCCAGCCGGGTGTCGTCGGTGCCCTCCGGCACGAGCAGCGTCACCTGGTGGCGGTGCATCAGGCCTTCGACGAGTCGGAAGGCGAGCTCGTCGGCGCCGGCGATGACGATGTGCATGTCTGCTCGCCCGTGTGCCTCAGGCGCTCCCCTACCTCGCCCGCGCCAGCGCGTCGCGTGCCACGGCGGCGACGTTCTCCGCGGTGAACCCGAAGTGTGCCATCAGCTCGCCGCCGGGCGCCGAGGCGCCGAAGCGCTCCATGGTCACGGTCGCATCGCCCCGTCGGAGCCACCGGTGCCAGCCGAACGAGATGCCGGCCTCCACCGCAACGCGCACCGTGGCGCCGCCCATGAGCGCCTCGACGGCGTCGGCGGACAGGCTCTCGGCCAGCTCCCAGCACGGCATCGAGACGACGCGCGCGCCCAGGCCCTCGGTGTCGAGCGCGCGTGCGGCATGGAGCGCCACCTCGACCTCCGAGCCGGAGGCGAGCAGCGTGACATCGGGGGTATCGCCGCCCTCACGCAGCACATAGGCCCCCATCACGAGCTGCTTGGCCGCGCCGAGACGGGCCCGGTCGACGACCTCCAGCGACTGCCGCGTGAGCACCAGGGCCACGGGCCCCTCGGTCTGGAGCGCCACGCGCCAGGCCTCGGCCGTCTCGTTGGCGTCCATCGGCCGGATGACCGTGAGCCCGGGGATCGCGCGCAGGGCCGCCACGTGTTCGACGGGCTGGTGCGTCGGCCCGTCCTCGCCGACGCCGATGCTGTCGTGGGTGAACACGTAGACGACGGGGAGCTTCATCAGCGCCGCCAGGCGGATGGACGGGCGCATGTAGTCGCTGAACACCAGGAAGGTGCCGGCGTACGGACGCCACCCGCCGTGCAACGCCATGCCGTTGAGGATCGCGCCCATGCCGTGCTCGCGGACGCCGAAGTGGAGCGTGCGGCCGCCGAACTGTCCCGCCTGCACGTCCTCGGCCCCGGGCAGGGTCGTGTTGTTCGAGCCGGCGAGGTCGGCGGAGCCGCCGACCAGGCTCTGGATGCGCTCGCCCAACGCGGCGAGCACCTTGCCCGACGCCTTGCGCGTCGCCAGGCGCTGGCCGGGATCGAAGCGCGGCAGGTCCGCTTCCCAGCCCGCGGGCAGCGTGCCTGCCAGGGCGTCCTCGAACGCCTGGATCCGATCCGGGTCGGCCGCTCGCGCGGCCTCGAGTCGCGCCGTCCACGCCTCGCGGGTCTCTCCACCGCGCGTGCCCGCGGCGCGCATGTGCGCGACCACGTCGTCGGGCACGAGGAAGGTCGCGTCCTCGGGCCAGCCGATGTTCTTCTTCGTCGCGCGGATCTCGTCCTCGCCCAACGGCGCGCCGTGCGCCGCCGAGGTGTCCTGCTTGCCGGGGCTGCCCTCGGCGATGTGCGTGCGACACACGACCAGGGTGGGCTTCGACGTCTCGGCGCGGGCCGCGTCGGCGGCACGCACGTAGGCCTCGACGCCCTCGGACGCATCGACCTCGAGCACGTTCCAGCCGCACGCCGCGAAGCGCGCGCCGACGTTCTCCGTGAACGTGAGATCGGTGCCGCCGTCGATCGTGATGCGGTTGTCGTCCCAGAACACGCACAGCTTGGCGAGGCCCAGATGGCCGGCCAGGCTCACGGCCTCGGCCGCCACGCCTTCCATGAGGTCGCCGTCACTGGCGATGACCCACGTGCGGTGGTCGACCAGCGTCTCGCTCTCGGTGTTGTAGCGCGCGGCGAGCATCTGCTCGGCGAGCGCCATGCCGACGGCGTTCCCGACGCCCTGGCCGAGCGGACCCGTAGTCGTCTCGACGCCCGGCACCTCGCCGTACTCCGGATGGCCCGCCGCCGGGCTGCCCAGCTGCCGGAACGCCTTGATCGCGTCGAGCGAGAGCTCGTAGCCGGTGAGGTGCAGCAGCGCGTACTGCAGCATGCTGGCGTGGCCGCACGACAACACGAACCGGTCGCGATCCGCCCACGTCGGCGCGCTGCTGTCGTACTTCATCACGCGCGTCCAGAGCGCGTACGCCAACCGCGCGAGGCCCATCGGCGTGCCCGGATGACCCGAGCGCGCCGCCTGCACCGCGTCCATGGAGAGCGTCTTGATCGTGTTGATCGTGCGCTGCTCGACCGACTGCTCTTCGAAGGGAACGACCTCGTGACCGCTCTTCGAGTCGGGATTCGTCATCGTCTCCGCCATGCCCAGCACCTCCGGCGCCGGGATGATAGCGAGGCGGGCCCCCGCCCCGCCTACTTGCCGGTGAGGGTCGGGGGCGTCATGGGCACCAGGGGCTTGCGCGTGGTGCGCTTCAGGAAGAGCAGGGCGAAGCAGGTCTGGGTGATGGCCGACTCGGTCGCGTCCCCCGGGCGCTCCTGCCCATCGGCCTCCTTCCACCCGCCGCTCTTCTGCTGGGCGCTCATCAGGTGCTCGGCCCCCAGGCGGTACCAGTCGTGCTGGCCGACGTACTTGATGCCCGTCTTGGCCCCCGTGCGCTCGAGTCCGTAGAGGTAGTAGTAGTGCCACATCTGCGGCGTGCCGCCGGTGTCCACGTTGTTCTCCACCGTGAACACGTCGGAGAGCCAGGCCAGCCCGTCGACGATGCCCTGGTCCAGGCGCTTGCGCAGGGGCTTCTCGAGCTTGCCGAGCAGCCACAGCCGCTCCTTGAGCAGCGCCAGGCAGGTCACCCCCGCGCAGGTCATGCTCGCGGTGGGGTACGCCTGCTGGCCGGGGATGTACGTCCATCCGCGGGCCTGGGCCGTGGCGACCTCCAGGAACTTGGGCGTCTCCTCGAGCCCCGGCTCCCAGGCCGGGTTCAGGATCCAGACCGGCGTCTCCAGCCCCTCCTTGTCCTGGGTCTTCAGGCAGTACTCCGCCGCCTTGAGCCACGTCTCCGCCGGCGCGACGATGCCGCAGCTGGCGGCGGCCTCGAGGGCCAGCAGCGCGTACTGCACGTTCGAGAGGTCGGTCTCGCCATCCTCCGCTTGGAGCGGGTTGCCCGGGTAGCGCCAGCCGCCGCTCTCGTGCTGCCCGCGCACGATGAACTCGACCAGCTCCTTGATCCACTTCTTGACCCACGTCGGGTACTTGCACTTGACCGGCTTCGGCGGCTTCACGTTGCCGTACCGGTCCCGCTTCAGCGGCTTGGGCTTCGGGGTGCCGCGATAGAGCGCGTCGAGCGCCTTGATGAGCGTGGCGGCGGTGTAGATCGTGACCTGGTTGTTGCCCTTGAGGTTCCAGGAGCCGTTGCCGCCGGCGTAGTGGAACTTGCAGAACTGGATGCCGCGCTTCACGCCGTCGTCCTCGGCTTCCACGCCGCAGTGCGCCAGCGTCATCAGCGCCAGCGCATTCAGGCCGACCTCCATGATGTTGTACTGGCGCGGCTTCAGGTGCTCGCTGAAGCCGGGCCAGCTGCCGTCCTTGCGCTGCTGGCTGCGCAGCCAGGCGAGCCCGCGCTCAATGGCCTTGTTGACGCGGGCCTTGAAGTCCTCTTCGTCCGCCGCCGCCTTGTGCTTCGCCTTCTCGCGCTCCGCATCGTCCGCTGCGGCGGTCGCTCCCGAGCACAGCACCAGGGTGCAGCACAAGACCGCTGCCATCCATGCGCGCATGACCACCTCCGAGGCGGACACCGTACCGCCGGGCCGCATCGACGAAAAGAGCCCCGCGCCGTGAGGCGCGGGGCTCCAGGTGTTCGGTTCGAACGTGGGGCGGTCGGCTAGTTGCCTTCCGCGCCGCCCTCTTCCGGGACCTCGCAGTCGGTGTTGCGACGCCACTCCCAGCGGCCGGGGGCCGTGCAGCGCTTCTTGACCTGGGTCTCGTACTGCGCCGGGATGTTGATGTTCTTGTAGTAGCCCTTCTCGATCATCACCTTCTCGGTGACGGTCTTGTACTCGGCGGGCACGGTCTCGGTCTCACAGCCCGCGGGCGTGACCATGACCTTCTCCATCACCGTCTTGAACTCGGCGGGGACCTCTTCCCACTCGCAGCGGGCGGGCTCCACCATCACCTTCTCCATGACGGTCTCGAACTTCGCCGGGATGTCCTCCCAGGTGCAGCTCGCTTCCTTGACGCAGACGCGCTCGGTGACGGTGCGGTACTCGGCCGGGATCTCGACGAGCATCCAGCAGTCGCCCTGCTTCATGCCCTCGGCAAGCTGCTTCGGGGTGCAGTCGACCTTGCGCCACTCGGTGCGCGCGGGGCAGGTCATGACCTGCTTCTCGCGGGTCTCGTACTCGGCCGGGATGTTGATGCGCTTGCGGCTCGCCTGCTGGACGCAGACTTCCTTCTCGCGCTCCTCGTAGACCGCGGGGATGTTGATCCGCTTGCGGCTCGCCGGCTGCACGCAGACCTGCTTCTCGCGCTCTTCGTAGACGGCCGGGATGTGGATGCGCTTCGTGGTGGCCGGCTTCACGCAGACCTGGCGCTCCTGCTCCTCGTAGACGGGCTCCACCCACTCCTTGCGGCAGCCGGCGGGCGCGGTCATGACCTCTTCCTCGTACTCCTCGTACTGCGGCGGGATCCAGACGCGGCACCAGGCCTCGCCGGGCTTCGCCTCGTCGGGCAGGCCGACGGGGGCTGCCGACGCGGGAGCCGCACAGGGCGACGCATCCGCCACCTCGCAGGGCGAGCCGCACGGGTCCAAGTCCAGGCCGCAACCACAGCCCATACAGCCGGTCAGAAGCATGCTCGCAACGACTGCGGCGAGGGTGCTCAAACCCTTGACCATCGATCTACCTCCTTAGCTTTCGCTCCCCCGCCCGGAGACCGGCCTCGCGACGTGCGCGCGACGTGCCTCCCTGCCGGGCAGTCCGTGATTCCTCGCGGGGAAGTCTACCGACCCCTTGCGACCGGAATCCCCCAATTTTTCGGGCCCCGTCAGCCCGAATCGTGGGCGCGGCGTAGTCGGTTCGAAGGGCTCGCGACTCGAGCCGTTTCCGCATCGGAGGCGGGGAATCCGGCCCGGGGCGGTGCGCCGGTACGCTACGCTCCGACGCGAAAGCCAGACGCACGAGGGCGGGAACGGCATGGAAACGCACGCGGTACACCTCAACAAGGCCGAGTGGACGTATCTGGGCGGCGACGACGAGGCCAAGAAGCCCGTGGAGCTGGTGCTGCGCAGCTACGACCAGGACGTGCACGCGGCCACCGGCAGCGGCGCGAATGCGCCCGACACGGACCCGGTCGTCGTGCCGGCCGGCCAAGGCCGCCGCCTCGAGGGCAAGCACTTCTTCGTCCGCCCGTCCGATCCGGCCCAGCTGTGTCGGATCGCCCACCGGGGCCTGTTGCCCTGAGCGCTGCCCCGCCCCGCCTCGTGCGCCGTCCCCCCCTCCGCACGACCGCCCTTCTATTGATCGTGGTCGCCGGTCTCGGCTGCCAGCGGTTCACCAAGGAGGCCGCGGACCGCGAGGTATACGGCCTGCTCGCCGAGGGGCGTGAGTGCGTGCCCGAGCTCTCCGGCTCCCTGCACGTCGAGGCGGAGGACGCGATCGCCGAGTCGCTCCGGCGACGCGAGGCCTATGTCCTCGGCGTCGACGACGCGGTCGCCCTGGCGATGGTCACGCGCCGGGAGTACCGCACGCAGCGCGAGGACGTGTACCTCGCGGCGCTCGATCTGACCTTCCAGCGCCAGCAGTTCCGCCCGCTGTTCTCGGGAGGCGCCGGCGGAGGCTTCTCGTTCGATGAAGAGGGCACGGACATCGACGGCGCCGCCGACTGGAGCGTCACGCGCGCCCTGGCCACGGGCGGGAGCGTCGTGCTGTCGATCGCGACCGACTTCCTCACGGCGCTCACGGGCAACTCCACCCTGCGCACGGCGCAGACGCTGATCGACGCCGAGATCGCGGTGCCCCTCCTGCGCGGCGCCGGACGCTTCGTCACGCTCGAGCCGTTGCGGCAGGCGGAGCGCGACACGCTCTACGCACTGCGCGGGTTCGCGCGCGACCAGCAGGTGCTGCGCGTCGACATCGCGACGCGCGTGTACGACACCCTCGCGCTGCAGGACACGCTCGAAAACGAGGAGCGCGCGTACGAGAGCCTGCAGCGTCTGGTCGACGAACAGGCCGAGCGCGCGAAGGCCGGCGAGATCCGCGAGTTCGAGGTGGACCTCGCGCGCCAGGATCTGCTCACCGCAGACGAGCGCCGTCTGCGCGCGCGCCGCCGCCTGTCCCAGGCCCTGGACCAGCTCAAGCTCGACCTCGGCATCCCGATGGCCGCCGAGCTCGAAGTCGACACGGCGGAGCTCGTCGCGCTGCGGGAGAGCGGCCTCGGCGCCGTCCCCTACGAGCTCGATGAAGCGATCGAGCTCGCGGGCGAGAAGCGACTCGACCTGAAGAACGAGCGCGGGCGCGAGCAGGACGCGATGCGACAGGTGAAGATCGCCGTCGACGACCTGAAGGCCTCTGTCGACCTCGTCGTGAGCGGCTCCTTGGACACGCCCGGCGAGCAGCCGTGGAACATCGCGGAGGGCGATCCGACCGGCAGCGTGGGCCTCGACCTCGACCTGCCCCTCGAGCGGACCGCGGAGCGCAACGCCTACGTCCGCGCGCGCATCTCCGCCATGCGTGCGCGGCGCGACCGCCAGCGGCTCGAAGACCTCGTCGACTTCCAGGTCCGCAACGCCTGGCGCAGCCTGCTCGAGGCCCGCCGCAGCTTCGAGATCCAGAAGGAAGGCGTGCGGCTCTCCGAGCGCCGCGTGGAGAGCACAGCCCTCTTGCTCCAGGAGGGCTCGGCCGACATCCGCGACCGCCTGGACGCCGAGGACGCCCGCGTGGAGGCCCGCAACCGCCTGACCGCGGCGCTGGTCGACTACGCCCTCGCGCTGCTGGAGCTGGAGCGCGACGTGGGCACCCTGGCCGTGAGCGCGCCGGACGCGGCCGCCATCGGCGCCAATGGCTTCCCGCCGCCCGAGCCTGAGCCCACCGCGGACGCGGCCGGTGCCGCGCCTGCGGACGAGAACGCGCCCGCCGACAAATAGCGCCGCTCGAGCGAGGGGAAGCCCAGGCGACGGATCCGGCGTCGAACCCATAGCGGCCGTACCATGGTGGCCGCGCCCCGACCCCCTCGAGCTCTGAACCCATGTCCACCCGCCGCGGTCTTCCCCTGCCTCTGCTGATCCTCCTGGTGATCGGCGTGCCCGCCGCCATCGGCGGGATCTGGATGTTCGGCGGCGACGCCGGCGAGGACTCCGACGTGCCGATCAGCGCGCCGCTCGAGCGTGGGCCCATGCGGCTCTCGGTGCTCGAGGCCGGCGCCCTCGAGGCGCTCGAGTCCTTCACCATCCGCAGCCAGGTGGAGGGCCGGGCCGAGATCATCTCGCTGATCGAGGAAGGCCGCGTCCTCACCCAGGAGGACGTCGAGAAGGGCACGGTGCTGGTCAAGCTCGACGACTCCTCGCTGAAGGAGAAGCTCGACAAGCAGCGCATCGACGTGGCCGCCTCCGAGAACGCGTTCAAGACCGCGAAGGCGAACCTCGAGATCCAGCTCGAGCAGAACGCCAGCGACAAGCGCAAGGCGGCGCTCGACGTCCGCTTCGCCGAGCTCGACCTCGAGCGCTACGTGGGCAAGGGGCTCGGCGGCGAGCTCCTGGATGCGCACCGCGCCATCTCGACGGAGGCCGGCGGCACGGACGGCGAGGCAGCGCTCGTCACCCTGATCTCGAGCCTCTTCGAGAGCCCCCAGCTCAAGGGCGAGGCGCTCCAGAAGCGCCGGCAGCTCATCACCGACATCCAGCTCGCCACCGAGGAGCGCACCCGCGCCCAGGTCAAGCTCGACTGGTCGAAGCGCCTCGAGAGCAAGGGGTACGCCAGCAAGGACGACCTCGAGGTCAACCGCTTGGCGTTCGAACGACGCAAGGTCGAGCTCGAGCGCGCCGAGACGGCGCTCGAGCAGTACCAGCGCTACGACTTCCCCAAGGAGGTCGAGTCGCTGCTCAGCGAGCTCGTCGACGCGCGCGACCGCGAGGCGCGCGTCGAGAAGAAGGCCACCTCGAACGAGCGCAAGGCGCGCTCGGAGCTGGTCACGAAGCAGCGTCAGCGCGACCTGCAGCAGACCAAGCTCGACAAGTACCTGAACCAGCTCGAGATGTGCGTGATCAAGGCCACGCGCCCCGGCCTGGTCGTCTACGCCTCGAGCGGCAAGGACCGCGGGTGGCGCGACAACGACCTGATCGCCGAGGGCACCTCGGTGCGCCAGCGCCAGGCGATCATCACGATCCCGACCCCGGGCAGCCTCGGCGCGCGCGTGAACGTGCACGAGAGCGTGGTGGACAAGATCCGCCCCGGACTGCCCTGCAAGATCGTGGTGGACGCCCTGCCGGGCCGCGAGATCGAGGGCGTCGTGCTGCGCCGCGCCCCGCTGCCGAACTCGGTCAACCGCTGGATGAACCCCGACCTCAAGGTCTACGCCACGATGATCGAGCTGCTCGACGAGCCGGTGAACCTCAAGCCGGGCATGAGCTGCAACGCCGAGATCATCCTGGGCGAGCTCGACGACGTGCTGGCCGTGCCGGTGCAGGCCATCGGCGGCAGCGTCGACAAGCCGGCCGTCTGGGTCTGGAACGGGGAGCAGGGCGTGCGCCGCGAGGTCACGCTCGGGCCCTCCAACGACCGCTACGTGCAGGTCCTCGCGGGGCTCGAGACTGGCGACCGCGTCGTCCTCGACCCACCGCGCGAGAGCGCGCGCGACCGGAAGGCCGAGGAGGACCGCGCGTCCGCCGACGGCCCGCCCGCGAAGAGCGAGCGATCGAAGCGCGGGGGCGGCAAGGACAAGGGCAAGTCCCGCGCGGGCCGATGACGACGGTCGCGGAGCTCGTCGACGTCCATCGCTACTACAAGATGGAGCTGCCCAACCCCGACGACTGGGTGCGGGCCCTGGACGGCGTCAGCCTGACGTTCACGAAGGGCGAGTACGCCGCCATCGTCGGGCAGTCCGGCTCGGGCAAGTCCACGATGCTCAACCTGCTGGGCTGCCTCGACCGGCCCACGTCGGGGCAGTACCTCTTGGACGGCCGCGACGTCTCGCAGTTCGACGACGACGCGCTCTCGTGGGAGCGCAATCAGCGGCTCGGCTTCGTGTTCCAGGCCTACAACCTGATCCCCCACCTGACGGTGCTCGAGAACATCGAGGTGCCGATGGAGTACGCCGGGACGCCCGCGAACGAGGCGCGTGACCGCAGCCACATGCTGGCCGAGCGCATGGGCCTCGGCGCGCGCATGGGCCACCGGCCGGCGGAGCTCTCCGGCGGCCAGCAGCAGCGCGTGGCGATCGCCCGCGCGTTGGCGAACGAGCCGCGCGTGCTCCTGGCCGACGAGCCGACCGGCAACCTCGACTCGGCCACGGGCCAGGAGATCCTGGCGTTGATGGACGTGCTCAACGACGAGGGCGCGACCCTGATCGTCGTGACGCACGACGCGAACGTGGCCGCCCGCGCCCACCGGGTGATCCACATGCTCGATGGGCGCATCGAGAAGATCGAGGAGAACGGCCGGTGATCCCGCGCGTCGTCGCCCTCGCCTGGAAGAGCATCATGCTCCACCGGCTGCGGTCGTTCCTGACCGTACTCGGCATCATCGTGGGCGTGGTCGCGGTCATCGCCATGCTCGCCATCGGCGAGGGCGCCAGCGAGGCGGCCCAGGAGCAGATCCGGCGCATGGGCAGCCGCAACCTGCTGCTCGCCTCCGTGCAGCCGCCGCAGAGCGACAGCGCCGCGAGCGAGAACCGGCGCGTTCTCGAGTACGGGCTGAAGCACGACGACTTCCAGCGCATCGTCGACACGGTGCCCGAGATCACGCGCATCGTCGCCCGCCGTGACATCCCGGTCGACGCACGCGTCGGCACGCGCAAGTACACGACCGTGGTGATGGGCACCTCGGCGGACTACGCGGACGTGGCCAACCTCCGGATGCGTCACGGCCGCTTCCTCACGGCGGCGGACGCCGGCTCGCGCCGCACCGTCTGCGTGCTGGGGGCCAAGATCGCCGAGCGCTTCTTCCGCTCCCAGAGCCCCGTCGGGCAGCGGATCCGGCTCGCGCGTCACTACTTCGACGTCGTCGGCGTGCTCGCCCCGCGCGGCGAGGGCACGGGCGGCACCGGCGGCACGGGCGGCGAGTCCGACGACGCCGTCTTCGTGCCGCTGCAGACGATGAAGGAGCGCTGGGGCGACATCGTGCGCGTCGTGCAGTCGGGCTCCCGCTCGTACACGAAGGTGCAGCTGCACCGCATCACCGTGGAGGCGGCCAACCTCGACGCCGTCCGCCGGATCGCGCGCAGCCTCTCGCGCATGCTCGACAGGTGGCATCCCTACGACGTGAAGCTCACGGTCCCGCTGGACCTGCTCGAGGAGGCGAAGCGCACGAAGCGTCGCTACAACCTGATCCTCGGGTTCATCGCGGGCTTCTCCCTGCTCGTCGGCGGCATCGGCATCATGAACATCATGCTCGCCACGGTCGTCGAGCGGACGCGCGAGATCGGCATCCGCCGCGCGCTCGGCGCCAAACGCTCCCACATCATCCGGCAGTTCCTGGCCGAGACCGTGCTGCTGTCCGTGAGCGGCGGGCTGATCGGACTCGCGCTCGGCGTGCTCGCGCCGATGGCGATCAGTCACTTCGCGGGCATGCCCACCGTGGTGACCCCGTTCTCCCTGATCCTCGCGTTCGGGATCTCCGCCGGTGTCGGCGTCGTCTTCGGCCTCTATCCGGCCGCGCAGGCCGCCGACCTCGACCCGGTCGTCGCCCTACGTCGCGAGTAGGCGCGCGCGTCCTACCGGCCGATCAACGGCTCCGCGGTCACGCGCGCACGCACGTGCATCATGCCTTCCCCCATCGCGGTGGGGATGCGGCCGACGGTGATGATGTACGTGCCCACCGCCATCACGTCGCGGACGAAGGGCTCCTCCATGCGGCCCTCGACGCGGAACGTGAGCTCCCGCTCACCCAGCGGCTCGTACGCGATCGCACGCCGCTTCGACGGCGCCGGAACACCGAATCGCACGGTGCCGGCGAGCTCCCCGGGCAGCTCGATCCAGACCTTCACCCGGCTCGGCCGCCGTACGGTGAAGGCGAACTCGGTGCCGTCGCTGCGCAGCGGGGCCTTCTGGTCCAGCAGCAGGGTGTCGGACGGACGCCCCGTGTCCTCGGGCTGCAGCGTGGGCCAGAGCCCGAACCCGAGCAGGGCCAGGACCGCGAGCACGAACACGACGCGGCCGATCCAGCCCGCCTGGGTGCGGACGGTGGCGCGGCGCGGGGAAGGGGAATCGCTGTGCATCGACACTCGCTTCTACGCCGAGCAACGCGCACCGCCCGCGTCTATTCGCACCCACCTACCGGCGCGGGGCGGGGCGGGGCGTCCTTGGGGGTGCCCCGCGCGAGATAGAGGACGAGATCGCGCGTCGACCGGCGCCGCCCGAGCACGTTGTTGGCGAAGTTGAAGCGGAGCTCCGGTCCCCGCGCCAGCTCCTCGAACGCGAGCTCGGGCACGGCCTTGCGCAGCCGCTCCACGCGGTGCTCGTAGACCAGCACGTAGGCCTCGGTGCGGGGCCCCATGTGGGCGCGTACGTCGTCGCCGTCGTGGGCCACGCGGGTGGGCCGACCGAGGTAGAAGCGCATGCTGTGCACGGGGGTGGCGAAGGTGATCACCGGGCGCTGCGCGTCCGCCTCGGCCTCGCTCGCGCGGATGGTGTCGGCCAGCGCCGGCACCGGCCGGAAGCGGTCGAGCGCGTCGAGGCTCAGGGCCGTCGCGGTCAGCGCGGCCAGCGCAGAGGCCAGCGCGAGCCCCACCACCGCACGGCCCGAGCGCCGAAGGGCCGCCACCCACAGGGCGACGCCGGACACCCCGAGCACGCCGATGGGGACGAAGACATCGGGCGCGATCCGCGGCTCGTTCCCCTGCATGAGCCACAGGCACGCGCCCGCCACCAGCGCGGCCGTGCCCAGCAGCGCGCCCGCCGCGACGAGCCAGCCCCGCCCGCGTCCGCGCCAAGCCGCCTCGAGCACCGGCGCGACCATCACCGCCAACATCGGGTACAGCGGCAGCATGTAGACGTTGCGCTTCCCGGCGCTCAGCGAGAAGAAGACGAGCGTCCACAAGGCCAATGCGCCCGGCAACCGCTCGCCGAGGGTGCCGCGCCGTCCGCGGCGGCGCCACAGCGCAAAGGGCAGCAGCACGATCCACGGCTGGGCGTCGCCGAGCAACGCGACGAGGTAGAACGTCACGCCGCGGAAGCCGAGGTCGCCGAAGAAGCGATCGACCGTGTAGCGGCCGAAGAACGCCGCGATGAACTCGTCGTGGGTCAGCGCCATGCCGACGAACCAGGGCGCGCCGACGGCGAGCGTGACGAGCACCGAGGTGACCGGCCGCAGATGACGGAACGGCAGCCGCGGCCGCGCGCCGAACCACGCGAAGAGCACCGCGCCGCCGTACAGCACCAGCACGACCGGCCCCTTGGCCAGGAACGCGACGCCGATCAAGACGTTCGCCGCCATGTAGCGCCGGAGGCGTGTCTCCCCCATCAGGTGCGGCAAGGCGAGCGCAACGGCGCTGGTGCCCAGCGCCACGAGGTAGACGTCGCCCGAGAGCTGCCGCGCCAGCAGCCAGAATTTCGGGCTGCCCGCGAGCACCAGCGCTGCGATCACGCCGATCCGTTCCCCGCCCAGGCGACGCCCGATCGAGAACGTGGCGAAGATCGTGACGAGCGTCGCCAGCGCCATCGGCAACCGATGGCCGAGCTCGCTCGGCCCGAGCACCGTGTACGCGACGTATGTGATCCACGTGGAGAGCGGCGGGTGCGGGTAGTACGTCACGCCGTTGCAGGTCGGCGCCAGGAACGGCGCCCCCTCCAGCACCTCCTTGGGGGGCTGGGCGTAGAGCGGCTCGTTGTGGTCCCAGAGCGCCGGCGTGCCGAGCCCCACGAGGTACGGGACGGCGCACAGGGCCAGGCAGAGGAGGAGGCGCCCGCGCGAGGGCGCGGCCGTCACCACGGGCTCTCCGGGTTGCGCAGGAGCCACGGGCCCAGCCGCATCAGCGGCAGCCCGGAGACCTCGAAGGCGCGGATCGCATCGCGCGGCGCGTGCACGATCGGCTCCTCGTGCAGGTTGAACGAGGTGTTGATCACCCCCGGCCGCTTGGCGAACTCCGCATACCGCGTCAGCAGCTGGTGGAGCCCCGGCGACACGTCCGGATGCACGACCTGCGGCCGGGCCGTGCCGTCCACGTGCACGGCAGCCGGACACAGCTCGGCGAAGGCGGGCGCCGCGGGCAGTGCCACGGTCATGAAGCGCGCGGCCGGACCGGCCGCCGCGAGCTCGGGAAAGGCCGCCGGCGCGTCCTCGGCGCGAACGACCGGCGCGAACGGCATGAACGTGTCGCGCTGGAGCGCCGCGTTCAATCGCTCCGGGAGCTCGGGATCGGCTGCGGGCGCGAGCACCGACCGGTGCCCGAGCGCGCGCGGCCCCAGCTCGAGACGCCCCACGCAGCGCACGACGGGCTGGCCGAACGCGAGCGCGTCGGCGAGCACCGCGTCCGGGTCCTCGGCCTCGTCCAACACCAGGCCGCTCCGCCCGACCGCGCGCCGCACGGCCTCCGGATCGAGATCCGGGCCGAGGGTCGCGTCCGTGAGAGACGCGGGCGCGTAGCCGGCGACGTGCAGCGCCGCCCCGGCGGCGAGGCCCCCGTCGCCCATGTGAGGGAAGACGTGCAGGCGCTCGACCTGCGGTCGCGTCGCGATCAAGCCGTTGACCACGACGTTGGCGAACACGCCGCCCGCCAGGGCCACCTGCCGCGCCCCCGTCGCTTCGAGCAGCCGGTCGACCAGCTCGAGCAGGATGCGCTCGGTGCCCGTCTGCACCCAGGCCGCCACGTCTTCGCGGGCGTGCTTCTTGAAGACGCGCAGCCGACGGCTGCCCTGGAGTCCCCAGCTGCCGGTGAACCGCAGCCGGTCGCCGTCCCATCGGAAGGGAAACGCGGCGGGGATGCGCGCGGCGTCGCCCGACGCGGCCAACGCCATCACCTTGCCTTCGTGCCGCCCGGGGCGGAAACCGAGCGTCTTCGTCACGTAGCTGTAGAAGGCGCCCAGGCTCGCGTCGACGCCGACGTCGAGCAACGGCTCGAGCGCATCGGCGCCGTCGCGGCCCAGCCACGCCGTGAGGCTGCGCCCGTCCCCGTGCGCGTCGGCCGTGAGCACCAGCCAGTCACCCGCACCGGCCGTGCGCCAGGCCGACTCGGCATGCGCGAGGTGGTGGTCGACGAACGCGAGCGGCGTGTCGCGGAGGCCCCGCGGCAGCGCGCGCGCGATCAAGGGACGCGCGATCCGCGCCTCGAGCCGTCCCGCCCGATCGGAGCGCGTGCGCGTCCATCCCAGGCGGTAGCGGACCAGGTCCCCGACGACGTCGACCGGATGCCAGGGGCGGTCGAAGCAGATGCCCATGCTGTCGGCGTAGAGGGCCTGCAGCGGGCGGAAGAG
>JASJAY010000157.1 GCA_030066775.1 Planctomycetota bacterium | reverse complement strand
GTGGGGGTGGGGGCCACCCCCGTCGCCTTGGCCAGCAGCTCGCCGACCGTCATCGCGCCGCCGTTGCTCGCCTCCAGCAGGCCGGTGGCCAGCTGCTTGGCGACGAGCGCCGGGTACTGCCGCTTCAGGTCCTCGAGCTCCTGCTCGTGCTGAGCGCGAAGTGCCTCTTCGGCCTCGGCCGAGAGACCCTCCTCCTCGTCTTCCGCCATCTCGCGCAGCATGTTCCAGAAGCCCACGCGCTCTTCCGCGAGCGTGACGATCTCCGAGGAGACCTTCAGGCGCCGCAGCGTGTTGTCCGGACGCAGGGCGTGGATGAAGGGCTCGACGTCCTCGCGCTCCTCTTCCTCCAGCGCCAGGTACTCGTGGAAGGGGACGAGCTCCATGTCGCCACCCCCCGCGCCGTTGATCTCGCGGAAGTGCTTCTTGAAGCGGCCTTCGTCGGCCGCCCAGTCGGCAATCGTCAGCGGCAGCTCCATGCTCTGCTCGGCGCCGTCCTCGTCGAGGTACTCGAGCGTGTAGGTCGGCCACGTCTCGTCCAGCGCCGGGTTGCCGTCGAGATCGAGGCAGTCGGCGACCGTCTCGCCTTCGTCCGGGTCGTAGACGAGCAACGGGAAGGCCCGGCTCTCGACCGCCAGCCGCGCGGCGCGGTGCGCCGAGTGGTCCGACAGCCCGTGCTCGGGCGGACACGGCGTGTGCAGCAGGAACACGGACGGTCGCCGTGTCTGCAGGCCGCGCAGGACGCCGCCCAGGAGGTGCGTCGCCGAGCCCTGGGAGGACTCGAGCACGTACACCCCGCGGTGAGCCATCGCGATCAGCGCCAGCTCCTTGCGCGTCTCGGTCTTGCCGTGCTGGGCCTGGCCGAAGACCGCCATGTCCGAGACCTGTCCGAGGTAGCTGCTCGTGCAGGCCTGGCCGCCGGTGTTCGAGTACACCTGCGTGTCCAGCACCAGCACGCGCACCGGCTTGCCCGACGCCATCAGGCGCGAGAGGTTCTGGAAACCGATGTCGAGCATCGCGCCGTCGCCGCCGACCGCGAACACCGGCGGGCAGAGACCGAACTCCTCGTCATCGAACTGGTGCCAGTCGAACTTCTCGAACTGGGGCTCGTGCACGGCCGGGTCGTAGCTGCCGTCGAGGACGAGCCGCGCGCGCCGCACGGCCACGAAGCCCTCCGCCATCTTGCGCATGTGCGCCTCGAAGAGGCCGATGGCGATGGAGGGCGCGTCCTGGAACAGGTGGTTGACCCACGGGAAGGGGTACGGGTTGTAGGGATAGGTGCTGCCCCAGACCGACGAGCAGCCGGTGCTGTTGGCGAAGCCCACCGTCGCGCGGCCGTGGCCGCTCGGGCCTTCCGTGTAGCGCCAGCGCAGGTCCTTGAGCGCCGCCTTCAGCTCGGACAGCCGCTTCACCTCCGCCTGCTTGTCGGGATCGAGGACGATGTCCACATGGCCGCCGTCACCGGCCTCCAGATGGTCGATGTCCGCGTCGGAGGCGAGCACCTCGCGCGCGCGGTGGTCGAGCGCCTCGATCAGGCCTTCGAGGTCCTCCACGTGCTTCGCGACGCGCGGCATCAGCAGGGCGTTGACCGCCGAGAGCACCAGGTGGACCGCGGTCTTCTCGCCGCAGCCCATGCAGGCGCCGTCGCCGCCCAGCATCGAGTAGTAGTTGCTCTTCTTGAGCAGCATCGAGGGCAGCACGCCGATGCCGTCCTCGAGCCGCGCGATGTTCACGTAGCGGTCGTCGGTGTCGGGCAGGCGCTCCCACAGGTCCCAGTTGCGGCGCAGCTTGTCCACCGCTTCGTCGTCCTGCTTGATCGTGACGAGCGCCCCCGCGGGGCAGACGTCGACACAGATGTTGCAGCCCTTGCAGGTCTTGGGGTTGACCGTGATCGAGAGCAGGCCGCCCGTGCCCTTCTCGTCCGACTCCGGCACCTCGAAGAACGGCACCGTGCGGGCCAGCGGGAACTCCGCCAGGGCGGAGACCAAGGGCGCGTACTCGTGGTCGAGCTCGGCGCGCCGTTCCGGGTCGGGTCCGAGCTTCTGGATCACGCCCGCGTAGGCGCGGTCGAGCACCTCACCGAAGTTCTCGAACGGCCCCGCCTTCAAGAGCCGCCGCGTCTCGCGTGCGAGGTGCGGCTTGATCTGGGTGATGCGCTCGAAGGTGTCGCCGTTGCCGTTTCGGGTGCGGATCGTCGCAAGGCCCGCGTCCAGCACCTCGTCGACGCTGTTGACGACGCCGGGGATCGCGCTGTCCGGGCACTGCGTCCAGCACTGGCTGCAGCCCGTGCAGAGCGCCGGCTTGAACTCGGGCACCTCGTAGCGCATGGACGTGAGGTCCGTGATCGTGGTCGTCGCCGCGGGAATCGCGCTGATCGCCGCGAACGGATCGGCGATGCCGTCCTCGCCGGACATGTAGAGGTGGCAGACCTGTTCGAAGAAGCGGCCCTGGTGGGCGATGCCCTGGCGCTGGTGCTCCGCCTGCATCGCGGACGGGATCTGCGGCGCCGGGGCCGGCATCTCCGCCCCGAGTTCGAAGCTCTCGTAGTCGAGCTCTTGGACCTCGTCGTAGCCGCGGCGTTGCACGCGCAGGTTCGACTGCACGACGGCTTCGCCGAAGCGGGTGAACTTCTTGCGCACCTGCGCCTCGAGCCGCTCGAAGAGCGTGCCCTCGTCCACGCCGTGCGACTGCGTCAGGGTCGATGCCCGGAAGAACGAGCCGAGGAACGCGGCGCCCTGCATGCGGTAGCGCAGGCCTTCTTCGGAGGCTTCCTCCTGGGCGATCTTGAACGCATCGAGGAAGAAGACGCGGATCTTCTTCTCGCGGATCGTCCGCTGCGCCGTCTGCGGCAGGCTGTTCCAAAGCGTGGGCGCGTCCCACTCGCTCTGGATGACGAACGCCCCGCCGTCCGACAGGCCCGCGAGCGGGTTGCTGTGCAGGAAGACGTTGGGGTCGGGCGAGAGCACGACGTCCACGTGCTTCAGCTCGCAGTTCAGCCGGATCGGATCCGGCGCGAACGTGGCGTAGAAGCTGGTGGGACGGCCCTTCTTCTCGGACCCGTACTTGGGGTTCGCCTTCACATGGAGCCCGAGGAGCTCCGACGTCGCCAACGCGAGGTTCTTCCCCATCGTGATGGCACCCCATCCACCTACGCTGTGGATACGCAGCGACGTGGAGCCCTCGGGCAGAAGGTCGAAATCACCGGCCGTCGGCAGGGCCAGCTCACCCAGCTTGGGGTAGCCCTCGAGCAGCCGGTCCTGCCAGATCTGCAGCTTCGGAAGCCGCGTCTCCGGACGGATGAACTCCAGGCCCAGGTAGAACTGCCGTCGCCCGGCACCGCCGGGAAGCATGTTGACGACGGCGGCGACGAGGTCGCCGGGCTGGAGGTCGCGGCTGCCCATGCCGAAGCAGCCGGAGTAGAAAGCGGGCATCTCGTTCGCGTGCACGATCGGGATGTCGGGATAGGCGAGCGTCTCGGCCGGCACGCTGTTCTCGAACGCCTTGCCGAGCGCGGTGCGGATCTCGCGCAGGAGCGGCGCGTCCGCAGCCAGCGGCTGGTCCACGCGCTCGAGCACGACGACGCCCTTGCGGCCCTTCAGCGCCTCGGCGATGAGGTCGCTGGGGAACGGGCGGAACATGGTGACGTTCAGCACGCCCACCTTCACGTGGCGCACGTCGCGCAGGTAGTCGCAGACCGCTTCCGCGTTCGCGACGACGGAGCCCTGGCCGACGATCACGTACTCGGCGTCCTCCAGGCGGTAGCCCATGACGCGTCGGTACTGCCTACCCGTGAGGGCGGCGTACTCGTCCATGGCCTGGTCCGTGAGCTCCTGGATGTGGTCGAAGTAGAACGGGCGCTGGGCCGCGACGCCCTGGGCGTACGCGTCCTGGTTCTGCACCACGCCGAGCATGGCGGGGTAGTCGAAGTCGAAGAGCTCGGGGACGCGCCGGCGCTTCTCGCCGAACACGAGCCGCTGGGCCGGCGTCGGGGACTCGATCATCTCGGCCGGGTCGCCGAGGTACTCACGGATCAGCTCCGGCTCGGGCAGCTGCAGGGCTTCGATCACGTGGCTCGTGAGGAAGCCGTCCTGCGCGTTGATGCCCGGGTTGAGCGAGAGCTCGGAGATGCGGTGCGAGATCAGGTTGAGGTCCGCGGCGCCCTGCACGTCCTTCGCGAAGAGCTGGAAGAAGCCCGTGTCGTCGATGGCGTGGTAGTCGTCGTGGCCGGCGTGCACGTTGAGCGCCTGCTTGGTCATGGCGCGGCACGCGACGTTCAGCACGTAGCACAGCCGCTTGCCGACCGCGGCGTACAGCGACTCGTGCATGTAGGCGATGCCCTGGCCGCTCGAGAAGTTGGTGGCGCGCAGGCCGACGAGGTTCATGCCCGCCGTGACTGCTGCCGCCGCGTGCTCGCCCTCGGGCTCGAAGAAGACGAGCTTGCGACCGAAGACGTTGCGCTTGCCGGCGGCCACGGCCGCGGCCCAACCTTCGCCCATCTGCGTCGAGGGCGTGATCGGGTACGCGCCGGCGCCGTCGCTGGCGTTGGTCTCCATCGCCACGACCGCCTCGCTGCCGTCCATCGCGGTCTTTGTGCCGGGGAAGCGAACGTCGGTGGGGGCCTCGGAACGCTGCTTGAGCTTCATGTCGTTACCATCTCCGCCAGAGGTGCGGTGTCCGGGAGCTGGGCTCCCTCGACCCAGCGAATCGCGCCGGTGGGGCAGCGCGTGATCGCTTCGGGGGTCGCCAGTTCGTTCTTTCCGTAGTCCACGACGGCCAGGCCCGATCGCATCTCGATCAGGCCTTCCGCCGCATCGGCGGCGCACCGCCCACATGCGGTGCAGGCCACCTTGCAGAGCGCTTCGATCGCCTCGCCCTCGAGGGCGCTCTTGCACTGGACGAGGAGCTTGTGCTCCATCGGCATCAGCACGAAGAGGTCCTTCGGGCAGGCATCGACGCAGTCCCCGCACGCCGTGCAGTTGTCCGGCACGACCCGCGGAAGGTCTTGGGCGTCCATCCAGATCGCCTCGTAGTCGCAGGCGTCGTGGCAGTCGGCCAGGCCGATGCAGCCCCAGCTGCAGCCCTTGCCGCCCGCCGCGACGGCGGCCGCCGCGGCGCACGTCGAGAGGCCGCGGTACTCGGCCTGCTGGACGGCGACGTTCGCACCGCCGGCACACAGGAGCCGCGCGACGCGCTTCACGGCGGTGCCGGCCTCGACGCCGAGGTAGGCAGCCAGCGTGGCGATGCCGTCGGCACCGAGCTGGGTGCAGCCGGCGGGCTGCGCCGTGGCCTCGACCAGGCCTTCGGCGAAAGCGCGGCAGCCGGCGAAGCCGCAGGCGCCGCAGTTCGAGCCCGGTAGCCGCTCGACGGCGCCCTCGATGCGCGGGTCCTCGTAGACCTTCAGGCGCGTGTGCGCGAGCGCAACGAGCACCCCGAAGGCGAGGCCGACCCCGCCCAGGATGAGCACCGCGCGCAGCACCGCCTCCACGTCCACGGGATCAGGCTCCGTTCCCGAGGCCCGTCTGGGCGATCAGCCAGGCGGCGAGCTGGTCCGCGTCGGCGGCCGGTGCGGTCGCCGCCGGCGTTGCCTGGGGCACGGCTGCGGCGGGAGTCGACGTCTCGACCGGGGGGGGCTCCTCGACCGGCGCCGGCGGCGGCGTCTCAGGCGGGCGAGCGCGCGTGGCCAGCGCCATGAGCTGCTCGACGTCCTGCACCTGCTGGCGCGAGCTGTAGCCGCCGATGCGCATGCGCGGCTCGTCGACGGGGAACTGCGCGATCTGCAGCCGCTCCGCGAGCGTGGGACCGGCCGCGGGATCATGCACGAAGTGGGCCGCGTACTGCGGCACCAGCGCGCCGATGCCCGGGCCGTCGAAGCGCGCGAGCCCCCCGAGGCGCTTGATGCGGCGCCGCTGGACGACGTACGTGCTCGAGTTCACCAGGCGGACGAGCGGCGCCGGCGGACAGTCGCCGCGCACGTGCAGGATGATCTTGGTGTTGCCGTCCAGGAACTCCGCCAGCGCGGAGACGAACAGGTCGCCGCCGTCCACCCCGACGACGAGCGGCGGCGCGATGCTGCGCTCCGCGTCGTTCCAGCGGCGATAGGGCAGGCCGTCGAGCAGCGTGCCGTGCTCCGACTCGTCGAAGGCGTGCTGCTTCGCGGCCGCCACGACCCGTGCGGCGCCGAAGGCCCGACCGATCTCCTTGTAGGCCGTGGCCACGGCGTCGCGCAGGTCCCCGCCCGTGGGCACGCGCACGCGGAACAGCGTCTCGCCGCGCGCGCTCAGCTTCGACAGGGTGTCGAAGGCGGCCTGCATGTGCGCTTCCGCGTCCGAGTCGATCGTGATCGCGGGACTCGTCAGCTCCAGGAAGCGCTCGGCCTGCATGCGCCCCGCCGCGAAGCTGCCGAGCTCGGCCGCACGCGCGTCCGGCATGTGCGACGCAGCCACTTCCTGGTCTCTGATGGTCGCGCGAACGTCTTCCACGGCGAGCGAGAGCGCCGATCGGAAGGCGGTCGCCTGGCGTTCGAAGACGCGCAGGATTTCGGTGGTCTCGCCGTCAGACTGCATGACGGTCCAGCTCCGCGTTCAGGGCTTCCATGCGCTGCTCGGCCGTGAAGACCGGCAGATGGCGCGTCTCCTCGTAGCGCGGCCGCGACGCGTCGCGATAGAAGAGGCCGATGCGCACGTTCTCCGACGTGCGCGCGAACGTGCGCGCGGCGTCGAGATCGGACGGGTCGTGCTCGATTCGGTTCGTGTAGATCTCGTCGATCTCCGGCGCCTCGATGCCCGCCGGATGGTGCAGCACCTGCGTGCGCTCCGGATCGATCACCGCCTGCCGGAAGATGTCGGGCGTCCAGATGGGGCATCGCTGCAGGATGCGCACGAAGGCGAGGCCCTTGTGCCGGTACGCGGCCTTGAGCGTCGCGAACAGATGCGCCGGGACCCAGTCGGCCGTCTGGGCGACGAACGACGCGTTGGTCACGCCCAAGGTCACCGAGAGCGGGTTCAGCGGCGCGAGGTACGAGCCCTGCGGCTGCGTGTTGCTCGCGTAGCCCTCGGGCGTCGTCGGCGACGTCTGGTTCTTGGTCAGGCCGTAGATGTTGTTGTCCATCAACAGCACGACCATGTTCATGTTGTAGCGGATGCCGTGCACCCAGTGCCCGGCGCCGATGGAGCAGCAGTCGCCGTCGCCCATCACGACGAAGACGTCGAGCTCGGGCCGCGACAGCTTGATGCCCGTGGCCACCGGCAGCGCGCGGCCGTGGATGCCGTGGAAGCCGTACGTCTTGAGATAGTGCGGGAAGCGGCTCGAGCAGCCGATGCCGGAGACGAAGACGGTGTGCTCGGGCGCGAGCTGCTCCTCGACCAGGAGGCGCTGGGCCGCCGCGAGGATGCTGTGGTCGCCACAGCCCGCGCACCAGCGCGCCGGGGCGCCTTCGTATTCGGAGAGGCCGAACACGCGCTCCTCGTCCATCGCGCAGCTCAGCAGGGAACAGACGGCATCGCTCATCGCGCATCCCCCTTTGCGAGACGCTCTCTCACCTCTTCGAGGATCTGGCCGGGGCGCAGTGGCTGGCCGGGCACGCGCGTCCAGCAGTCGATGTCCACGAGCGTCTGGGCGCGAAGCAGCAGGCTCAGCTGGCCGCGCCGCCGGTTCTCCTCGGTGATGAAGGGATCCCCCGGCCGATCGCTGTAGTTGAGCTCGACCGTCATCACCTGGTTGAAGCCCTTGAAGATCTCCTTCAACCCGGGCTGCATCGGCGAGAGGAAGCTCAGGTGGGTGGATGAGACGGCCAGCCCCTCGTGGCGGGCGCGGGCCGCGGCCTCCTCGATCGCCCCCTTCGTGCTGCCCCAGCCCACGAGCAGCAGGTCCCCCTCGGCCGGGCCCACGATCGGCGGCGCCAGGAGCGTGCTCTGGAGCACGGCGAGCTTGCGGCTGCGCATCGTCGAGGCGCGCTGGTTGACGTCGGCGGCGTACGTGACGTGGCTCGCCTCGTCGTGGGCCAGCCCCGTCAGCGTGTGCATCCCGCCGCGCTGACCGGGGATGAAGCGTCGGCTCAAGCCCAGGCGCTCGTCCCAGGCGTACGGACGCTCCGTCTCGGTGACGGGCCGCTGGTCAGGCTGGCGCGAGTGCCAGCGCGCGTCGAGCGCGGGCCGCGGGAAGGGCGTGACGCCGGTGGCCAGGTTGGCGTCGGTCAGCACCACGACGACGCAGCGCAGGGCCTCCGCGATGCGGCGCGCCGTGATCATGCAGTGGAAGCACTCTTCCATCGTGGACGGCGCGAGCACGACCTTGGGTGCGTCGCCCGGCTGGCCGTAGAGCGCAGCCAGGAGGTCCGCCTGCTCCACCTTCGTCGGCATGCCGGTGCTCGGGCCCCCGCGCTGCACGTCGACGATCACGAGCGGGATCTCGGCCATCACCGCCAGGCCGATGAACTCCGTCTTCAGCGCCAGCCCCGGGCCGCTGGTCACGGTGAAGGCCACCTTGCCCGCGTAGGAGGCGCCGATGGCGACGCCCGCCGCCGCGATCTCGTCCTCGGCCTGGTGCACGATCCCGCCGACGCTGTCGAAGATCTCGCCCAGGTAGTGCGACACCGACGTGGCCGGCGTGATCGGGTACATCGCGCAGAGCTCGAGCCCCGCCGCGATGGCGCCCAGGGCGATCGCCTGGTTGCCGTTCATCACGACCATCTCGGGCTGCTCGTCCGGCGGCGGGACGGCGAAGCGGAAGGGCACGTTGGCCTCGGCCCAGGAGACCCCGAGCTCCATCAGTGCCACGTTGCGCTCGATCACCTCGGCGCTCTTCTTCCGGAACTCGTGGGCGATCTGCTTGCGCACGCGTGCGAGATCCCGGTCGTAGATCCATGCCAGGAGGCCCAGGATGAACATGTTCTTCCCGTGCCTCGGGTTGTCCGTGAGCGTCAGTGTCTGCTGCTCGATCGGGACGCGGACGAAGCGGTACGCGCGGCCTGACATTTCCTTCATGGCCGCGTCCCACGCGGCGCGGATGCTCTCGTCGCTGTGGGTTGCCCACATGTCCTCGATGAGGATGACCGCGTCCTCGGCCAGGGCGTCCATGCGGTGACGCGCCAAGAGGACCTGCTCGTTCAGGGCCACCACCAGCCGGGCCTCGTCGCCCCAGTTCGTGATCGGTTCGCTGCCGATCCGGATGCGCACGCCGCTGGCGGAGCCGGGCGTGCGGGCGGGGGGCTGGATCTCGGCCGGGATGATCTCGACCGTCCAGCAGCCGTTGCCCATCTTGGCGCTCACGCTGCCGAAGATCTGGCCGCACTTCTGGGCGCCTTCTCCGGAGTCGGAGACGACCTCCACGGTGTGCTCAGGGAGGGTCTCGAGACGCGGCGAGGCGGTGGTGCGGGTGGTCATGGGGCTGGGCGCAGGGCCGGAGAAAGGGGTGGGGTGGTGGTGCGGCGGGGTGCCGCGTTCCCCCTTGCAAATGAGGGGGCCATCGCGGACCTTCGCGCAGCAATCCGGGGGTTTGGCATCCGACTCGCACCAGAGAGCCAGATGCCCGTGGGAATGGCGTCCTCCAGGGGGCGGCGGACCCCGGAGTCCCCTGGAACGGGCGTCCAGACACACGAACCGAGGCTTGGTGCGTCGGACTCCTCCCCAGATGCTGGGGAATATCACGCAACCGGAGGACTCATGATCGAACCCCTGCTCAAGGTCGCCCGCAAGCCAGCCACCATCGACGGCGGCGCCACCGTTCGCCAGGCCGTCGCGGCGATGGTCGAGAAGTCGATCGGCGCCGTCGGGATCCTCGACGCCGGCAAGATCGTCGGTGTCTTCACCGAGCGTGACCTGATGGAGAAGGTGGTCCACGCGGGGCTCGATCCGGAGGCCACGGTCGTGACCGAGGTCATGGTCCCGACGCCCATCTGCGTGACCCCCAAGACGCACCGCAGCGACGCGGTCGACATCATGGTCAAGAACCGCTTCCGCCACCTGCCCGTGGCGGACGAGGACGGCTCCCTGATCGCGATGCTCTCCCTGCGAGACCTGCTGGACCACCAGCTGACGAGGCTCCGGGACGAGGTCAACTCGCTCGAGCTGTACCTCAGCGCCGACAGCCCCGGCGGCTAGGAACTCGCCCCCAAACCCGAGTGCCTTGTTCACATCTTTGTGGACCCCTCACCCCACTGCCGGAAAATGCCGGCCGCGGAGGTAGGTGATGACCATTGGTCTGCTGGAGCGGAAGGCAGAGCTGATCGAGCGGGTGGCGCAGCGCGTGCGCGAGCGTCTCGAGCCCGAGCGTGCGGGCGCACCCGAGCGCTTCGTGCGCCGCTTCTATGCCCACGTCGCTCCGGGTGACGTCGTCAACGACACACCCGACAACCTGTTCGGTGCGGCCCTCGGTCTGTGGCAGCTGGGCCAGCAGCGCGACCCCGGTGTCGCCAACGTCCGGGTGTACACGCCCCGGCTCGACGAGCACGGCTGGCAGTCTTCGCACACGATCGTCGAGCTCGTCACCGACGACATGCCGTTCATCCTCGAGTCCGTGACGGCGTATCTGAACCATCACGACGCCGAGGTGCGCCTCGCCATCCACCCGATCATCCAGGTCGAGCGGGATGCCGCGCACACCCTCGTCGACATCCATCAGAAGCTGGAGGATGCCGACGGCACGGTGCGCGAGTCGTACATGCACATCGAGGTGAGCGAGCAGCTCGAGGCGCGGCACGAAGAGCTTCGCGCCGGCGTCGAGCGGGTGCTCGCCGACGTGCGCGCTGCCGTCGAGGACTTTCCCGCGATGCACGCGCGCTGCGGCGAGATCGCCGAAGAGCTCGGCATGCGCGGCGATCACGTGCAGGAGAACGTAGACTTCCTGCGCTGGCTGCTCGAGGACCACTTCACGTTCTTGGGATTCCGTCGGTACGACTTCGAGGGGGACCGTGCCGTCGTCGTGAAGGGCACGGGGCTGGGGATCCTGCGCCCCGATCTGGCCGCCGCGTTCACGGGCCTCCTCACGGGCGGCCAGCGGCCGGTCGAGATCCAGCAGGCCGCGCCGCTGCGCATCACGAAGGCAAACCGCACGAGCACCGTGCATCGCCCGGTGCGGCTCGACACCATCGGCGTCCAGTGTGTCGACGACGACGGCAACGTGGTGGGCGAGCACCTCTTCATCGGGCTGTTCACCGCCCGCGCCTACGCCCAGAGCCCGCGCGAGATCCCGATCCTGCGCGGCAAGGTGGACTACGTCGTCCAGAAGTCGGACTTCCACAGCGAGAGCTACAACTTCAAGACCCTGGCGTACATCCTCGACTCGTATCCGCGCGACGAGCTGTTCCAGATGAGCGCCGAGGAGCTGTACGACATCTCGCTCGGGGTCCTCGACCTCCAAGAGCGGCCGCACATCGCCTTCTTCCCGCGCCACGACCCCTTCGGGCGGTTCGTCTCGTGCCTCGTCTACGTCCCGCGCGAGCAGTACGACACGGACTTCCGTCTGCGGATCCAGAAGATCCTGACGCAGGCGTACGACGGCGAGATCCTCGCCTACTACACGATGATGCAGGACACCGCG
>JASJAY010000156.1 GCA_030066775.1 Planctomycetota bacterium | reverse complement strand
CGCGGTCGATCCTGTCCGCGAGCCGGGACGGTGATCGCTCCGCCAACCAGCAACGCCGCTTTGCCAGTTCGTCACGAGAACGAGCTCGAGAACGCGCTCGCGGTCGATTCCGTCGGCGAGCGCGTTCTCGTGTGCGTTCTCGTGGTCTTCTTCACGCGAACGCATTCGACAACGCGCTCGCGGTCGATCCTGTCCGCGAGCCGGGACGGTAATCGCTCCGCCAACCCGCAACGCCGCTTTGCCAGTTCGTCACGAGAACGAGCTCGCGGTCGTTTCCGTCGGCGAGCGCGTTCTCGAGCTCGTTCTCGTGGCGCTCGGGATGCGACCGCAGTCGCGCTACTTGGTGACGGCGGACTTCTTCGGCGGCTTCTTCAGCGAGCCGGGACGCCGACGTTTGCCGCCACCACCGACCGCCGACTTCTTGGGCGGCTTCTTGAGCGAGCCGGACCGGCGCGGTGCGCCGCCTGGGGCCGCAGCCGAAGCGGGCGCATCGCGCGGGATGCCCCCCACCGCGATCTGGGTCTCCCCGAGCAGGTCGAGCACGTAGCGCTTGCCGCGGTGCAGCACTGTCACACGCGTGCCCTGGATGCGCTCGACGCGCGGGGGCTTGCGGCGGTCGAGCTTGTCGAGCGTGTCCCCGGGCTCGACCGTGATGCCGCTCACGCGGGCCGTGGCGAAGTCGCGCGACGCGAGCACCGACTCGAGCGTCAGGTAGAAGGGCTCGAAGCCGCGCGCGCCGCCGGGGCCCTCGGCCTCCGCCTTCTTGCGGCGCTCTTCCTCGGCCTTGATGCGCGCCTGGCGCTCCTTCTCCTCCTTCGCCTTCTTCGCCGCGCGGGCCTCGAGCTGCCGCTTCTGCTCCGCGGCGCGCTCGGCCTTCTCCTTCTCCTCCTGCTCCCGTCGCTTCTTGGCGATGTAGACGGGGTCGTAGGTGGGCCCGTAGGGCGACCACTCGATGAAGAACGGGTCGTGCGCGAACGCCTTGGGATTGGCCTCCGGCTTCATCTTCAGCACGTCGTGCGGGATGCGGAGCAGCGACTCCTTCATCTTCGGCCCGCTGTCGCCCCCGGCATCGACGGCTCCGTAGGCGTGCCAGATCAGGATGATCCCGGCGATCCAGGGCGCGGCTTTCTTGAGCTTGTTACCCACGCAGTCGTACCAATCCCATCAGTACGCAGCGGAAGCCGATGGAAGAGACCTTCTTCTCGATGCTCAGGCGGTCGAGGCGCACGATGCGCTCGCCCTTCTCCAGCCGGTCGATCAGCTTGACCACGGCTTCGTAGCTGCCGTCGGCCTCGACTTCCATGACGACGATGCGGTACTTGCCGCGCTGCATACCCTTGCGCGGCTCGAGCTTGCGCAGCTTGGCGCCCGTGTCGCCGACGCAGCTCATCACGTAGTCCTGCCAGTCGCCGAGGTCCTCCGTGTCCGACACGCGCGGGCGGACCAGCTCTTCCTGATCGGCGAAGTGCTTCAGCTCGTCGGCCATCTTGCTGCGCTTCGACAGCCGCTCGAGCTTCTTGCGACCGGCCGCCAGATCGTCTGCAGCGGGCCCGCACCAGAGGAAGTAGCCCACGAGGAAGAGCACGGCCGAGACGAGCAGGCGGAACTTGATCGGGTCCTGGCACCACGCGGCCATGACCTTCTTGAACGCTTCGACCTGCTTGCGTTGGTCGGCCATCAGGGACCCGCCCTTCCGCACGTGGCGAAGTACGTCACCAGATCGACTTCCTTGCCCTGCTTGCGGATGACGTTGGCGCCCTTGATGAGCGGGAACGACGTCTGCATGGCCTCGGACGCCGCGAGCGACTCGAGGATCGAGGTCACCTCTTCCGGGGCCGGCTTGCCGCGCGCCATGCGCAGCTGGCCCTGGAGCCGGATCTCGCGCGACTCGCGCTTCTTGATGCGGTTCTTCACCTTGCGTAGCGCCGGCATGGTGAAGCTGTCGCGCCCGCGCACGCCCGAGAGCACGGTCGACTCGGGCAGGCGATTGGGCAGATCGCGCAGGACCGGCGCCCAGAAGACCCGGTCCGTGCTGAACTTGTGGCTGAGATCGAGGTACTGCGCGTACTCGATGTGCTTCTTGGCGAGCTGGTTCAGCTTCACCCCCGCGGCCTTCATGTTCTTGCGCATGCGCCGCGTCTCGCTGCGGATCTGGCGCTGGACGGCATCGGCCTCGCCGCGCACCCACCAGCCGCTGGCGAACACCACGAGGCCCAGCAGGATGGCCACGGTCCAAGGAAACAGCTCGCGGAGCGTGGCCGGCGGTCGGATCGTGCTCAGCAGGCAGTGCTGGTCGTGGGCCGTCTTCATGCCGCCGATCGCCGCGGCGCGCGCGGCGGCCGCGTCGTCGATCGCGACGGCCGGCAGCGTCTTCGTCTCGAGTCCGCACGCCTCGTGGCACGCCTGACCGAGCTCCTGATCGGCCTCGGCGCAGTGCAGCGCGACGCCGTCGATCTTGTCCATGCCGAGCTCGGCACGCGCGTACGCGCGCAGGCCGCGGATGACGCCCGCCATCACGTGGACCCGGTCGGGCCCCTTGGCGGAGAAGGGCTTCCAGGCGAGCGGCGTACGCCCCTGGAGCAGGAAGGCGAGCCCGCGGTCGCCGTCGACGACGACGCGCACCACGTTCTTCCACTTGCGGGGCGCGCGCCCCGCCTTGAGCACCTCACCGAGGAGGGCCATGGGTGCCGGCTCGAGCCGGCTCTGGTTGCGCCCGATGCCGGCCAGCCCGTTGAGGACCTCGCTGGCCGTGGTGCGCTGGCAGGCCGCAATCGAGGCGACGAGCCCCTGCTTCACCTTGACCGCCCGCACGTCGTGCACGAATCGCGAGCCGGCCAGCAGGAAGGGCGGCAGCAGGTGCTCCGGATCGAGGCTGACCTCGGCGCCCTGCAGCTTGGTGGCGAAGTAGACACTGCGCGCATCGAGCGTGACGGTGGTCGTGCCCGACAGGGCCCCGTCCTCGCGCAGCTGGGTCAGGGCCTGCTGGACGCCGCCCTCGCCGATCGGGATCCGCTCCTCGCGGATCGCCTTCGTGCCCGTGGGCGTCTTGCCCATCACGCAGAGGTGAAGCGCCTCGGCGTCGATGAGCACGCCCGTGGCCTTCTTCAGGCAGAGTCGGTCGGAGAGTCCCACCGCGTATCCCCTCGCTTCCTCAGCGTCCCTCTGTAACGAGACAGGAGCGGCCGCGGCATGACGCCTCGGCCGCTCCTCGTCAGGTTGGTTGCCCGTTTCCGGACGGATGAAGGCTGGCTACTCGCTGCCGTCGTCCGTCTTCATCGGGTTGATCTCGGGGTTGTCCGTGATCGTGCTGCTGTCGCCATCGAAGCCGTCCTGGTTGAAGACGACCGTGTACGCACCGAAACCGGCCGACGCGCCCTTACGGGTGAGCGTCATGCTCCACGCGGTCTGCAGCGTGGTCGGGTCCGACTCGTCGATGCCGGTGGTCTCGAAGTACTCAAGCTTCGGAAGCTCGATGTCGAGCTTCGGCACCGAGTCAGCGTACGTGCCCTGGCGCGCGTGGTAACGCTCCTGGGCGGTCTGGATGGTGGACAGGTACTGGAAGGCCTCAGCAGCCTTCGAGCGCTCCACCGACGTGAGGAACTTCGGCACTGCGAACGCCGCCAGCACGCCGATGATCACGACCACGACGGCCAGCTCGACCAGCGTGAATCCCTGCTCCTTGTTGTGGTTCCGAATCATGGTTTTTTAGATCCCCTGGAGTGCGGACGACGTGTGCGTCCCACTCGCCTCTCTTACGAATCCCTCCCCGGAAAACCGCTTGATCCCGCTTCCTGCGGGGCAGCCCCCGAGAACCTTGCGAGGCGAGGGAACGCGAGCGTTCCGCTGCCTACATGTCTGTTTTCGATAAAGCGCGCACAACTCAAGAGGGCCACCTAGCCGGCCTTAACGCAGTGTTCAACTGCCTCGGGCACTTGGGCGAATGTGCCGACTACGCGCTGCAAACCGATCATGCGTACGACGGCCTTTACCGCCGGACTCTCGACACAAAGGGCAAGCGTGCGACCTTCGCCGCGCAGCTGACGCGACAGCTTCAGAATGGCGCCGAGACCACTGCTGTCGACGAGTCCGATGCCGGACAGGTCGAGCACGACGCTGCGCCCGCTGCTTGCGAGCGGCGTCACCGCCATCTGGAACTCCTCGACGGTGTCCGCGTCGAGTGAAGGCATCACGATACGAATGACGTCGACGCCGTTCTCGGTGCTGCTCTCGATCTGCATGGTGTTACCTCCCGCCTTCGACCCGCTTGAGCAGGTCCAGGCAGTTCGATCCGCCTTCGCCGCGCGTGTACGACACCTCGTCCATCACGCGACGGATGATTCCCAATCCGAGCCCGCCTTCGGCCGCCTCCAGCTCGACAGGCGGTCGCGGCGAGACCCCGTCGAAGGGCGTGCCCCAGTTCACGAGCCGGATGTGCAACCCCGCGTCGCTCCACCGCGACTCGAGCCGCATCCGTCCGCGCTGCTCGGGCGCATAGGCATGGCGCACGACGTTGCTGACCGCCTCGGTAAGGGCCAGCTCGAGCTCTGCGAGCGTCTCCTCGCTGAAGTGGTGGCCGTGGCCGTTGCCGCAGACGCGGCGCAGGAAGGCGCGCGCCTCGGCCAGCTGACCGCGCTCCGCCGCCAGCTCCAGGACTTGGACGCCGTTCCCGTTCTGCGCCCCATTCAGCTCCGCGGCGACCGCCTTCGTCTCGATGACGATCACCGTCAGGTCGTCGCCCGGGTCGCCGTCTGCGGCGAACGCCAGGGCGGCGTCGCGCACGGCATCGGCGAGCTCGTCGGCGGAGGCGTCGGGGCGCGCCGCGAGGACGTCGCGCAGGCGGTCCTCGCCGAACTGTTCACCCGCCTCGTCGGCCGCCTCGGTGACGCCGTCCGAATAGAACACGAAGCGATCGCCGGGCTCGAACGGCACGGCGACCTCCTCGAACTGCGTGCCCAGGTCCATGCCCAGGGCCAGGTTGACGACCCCTTCGAACTCGGGCTTCGGCAGCTCGCTGACCTCGCCCGTCCGCGCATGGATGCGCATGACCGGGGTATGGCCGCAGTCGACGAACGTCAAACGGCGCGTCTTCGTGTCGACGCAGGCGAACACCACGGTCGCGAACCGCTCGACCTCGATCAGCTCCGCCTCCACGTGGCGGTGGACGGCGCTGACGATCTGCGCCGGCGTGGCCTGCGGTAGCGGGATGCCCGTCGCGTGCTCCGAGCTCGCGAAGCGCGTGAACTGGCTCTTCACCGCGGCGCCCACGAGCGCGGCCGGGATGCCCTTGCCCATCACGTCCCCCATCAGGACGTCGACGCGCTGACCGCCTTCGTACGTATAGAGGTCGTAGAAGTCGCCTGCCACACTGCGCGACGCGTCGGCGCGGACCGCGACTTCGAGCGAAGCGGAGGGCGCCGGGACGTTTCCGTGCAGCAGCGTGGACTGGATCGTGCCGCTGATCTCCACCTCGCGGCGGAGTCGTTGGGTCTTGAGCATGTCGTCGCGCAAGCGCCCCTGTTCGAGCACCAGTGCTGCCAACGCCGCCATGGTCTTGAGCAGGCCCATCGCCTGGGAGTCGAAGCCGCCGCGCGTCGTGGACGACACGACGATCACGCTGTCACACGCGGACCCCAACACGACGGGAACGGCCGCGACGGAGCGCGCGCCGGCGAGCTCGGGCTCCTCCGGATCGGGCGGCCCCGCGGCGTTGCGCACGGTGGCCACCCCCGACTCGAGGACGCGGCCCACGACCCCCACCGAAGCAGGGCGCTCCGCCGGCAGCTCGACGTCGTGGACGTGCACCGGCGTGGCCGTCTCGGCCTGGATTCGCCAGAGGACGACGCCGCAATCGGGCCACAGCGAGCCGATGGCGTCCACCAGGCGCTCGCGTACCGTGGCCGGCTCCAGCAGCAGGCTCGAGTCCGACGCGAGGCCCTGGACCGTGCCCAGACCCTCGTACGTGTCGCCGATCTCGCGGTACAGGTCGGCCGTCTCGCCGGCGCGGATGCCGATCTCGAGGGCCGCCTTGAGGAGGCCCTGCGCGAGATTGACGGTGCGCACGTCGTAGGAGCGGCCGTACGCCTCCATGCCCATGTCACCGTCGACCTCGACGTCCGCCACGCGCTGGAGATCGTCCGCCTCGGCGGGTCCCATCCAGATGCGTTCGCCGCGCACGACGAGCGCAAAGGCCAATGGGGTGTCGTCGGGAATCGCCGAGGCCAAGAGCTTCAGCGCACGCCGGAAGTGCGGGCTCTCTGCACGCACGGCACTCGCCGCCACCTGCGCCGCGTTCGGCGGGACGCCCAGCTCCTCGAGCTTGGCGAGGAGGGCGGCCGGGCTCACCGGCTTCGAGAACACAGCGTCGACCTCCGCCTCGCGGATGGCGTCGCCGCTGTCCTCGCTGAACGTCTGCCCCGTGACCATCACCTGGACGATGTGCGCCAGGTCGGGGGCCCCGCGCATGAGGCGGCTGATCTCGCTGCCGTTCTTGCCGGGCAGGAGGTGATCGAGGATCACCGCGTGCGGACGGCCTTCACGCAGTGCGGCCATCGCCACGTCGCCGTGGTCGATGCTCGAGACGTCGTAGCCCGCGCGTTCGAGGTGCCACGTGAGAAAGCGCACCATGAACCGCGAGTCGTCGACGACGAGAATGCGGCTACGTTCGTCCGTCATCCGAAGCGGGTTCCCTCCACGCGCACTGCAAGACTCGGTGTCGCCTTCTTCGGCACGTTGGGAAGCCCCGGAAACCGCGATGTGAAGAGCGGTTCACATGCGCCACACGATCGGCGCCCGCGGAGACGACGCGCTCACGGCAACGCTCTTAAACCAGCCTGAACCTGCGTTCGCTTCCGCACCGGGCCCTTGCCGATGTCGGGTACGTGAGATCCATGCCGTGCCGTGTGCGCGGGATGGCAACGGTGATCTTCCGAGGGGTGGAGGAAGGTATGAGCGAAGCAGGACCGAGCGATCTTCCGCTCATCCTGCGACTTCTCGTCACGCGGGGAGCGATGGAGGAGGAGCAGCTCCGCGACGTGCCCAAGGCACGCGCGACGCACCCCGACTGCCTCGAGGAAGCGCTCGTCCTCGCCGGCCTCGCGACCGACACGGACATCGCCGAGGCGTACGCCGACTACCTCTCGCTCCCCCTGCTGGAGCCCAAGGACGGCCTGGCCGACAGCTGCCGCGACGCCGTCGCCCGCGTGCCCGAGACGATCTGCCGTACCGGGCGCATGGTGCCCGTCTCCGCGGAAGACGGCGTGCTGCACGTGGCCTGCCTCAACCCGACGGACCTGTCCGCCCAGGAGCAGGCCCAGCTGCTGTCCGGCTGCGTGACGCAGCCGATGGTCGCCCCGTACAGCCTGCTCGAGCAGCTCATGGGCGAGCTCTTCGGCGCCCGCGACATGGTGCGCGAGATCGCCGGCGACCAGGATCCGGCCGAAGCCGCCGAGGCGGACATGGACGGACCGATCGAGGCCGACGAGGACGTCGTCGACCTGGACCGCGCCGTCCCGCCCGGCAAGGACGGCCAGATCATCAAGATCGTGAACCTGCTGCTCGGCAACGCCATCACCGACGGCGTCTCCGACATCCACATCGAGCCGTACGAGAAGGTCGTTCGCGTGCGCTACCGCCTGGACGGCAAGCTGATCGAGGTCACGCCGCCGCCGCGCAACCTGTTCATTCCCGTGCTCTCGCGTCTGAAGGTCCTCTCCAAGATGGACATCGCCGAGCGCCGGATCCCCCAGGACGGGGCGATCTCGGCCAAGCTCGGCTCCCGGCGCGTCGACCTGCGCGTGTCGACGGTGCCCACCGTGTACGGCGAGAAGATGGTGCTGCGCATCCTGGCGAAGGAGGCGACGCCCGACTGCCTGACGAAGCTCGGCTTCTCGGAGAAGCAGTCCAAGGACTTCGAAGAGGCAGCCAACTCGCCGCACGGCCTGGTCTTCGTGACGGGCCCGACCGGCTCCGGCAAGAGCACCACGCTCTATACCTGTCTGAACCTGATCAACCGTCCCACGCACAACATCGTGACGGTCGAGGACCCGGTCGAGTACCGCTTCGACGGGCTCAACCAGAGCCAGGTGCACAGCGCCGTCGGCATGACCTTCCAGCGCGCGCTGCGCGCGTTCCTGCGTCAGGACCCCGACATCATCATGCTCGGTGAGGTGCGCGACCAGGAGACGGCCGACATCTGCCTGCGCGCCGCGCTCACGGGTCACCTCGTGCTCTCGACGCTGCACACGAACGACTCGCTGCAGGCCGTGAACCGTCTCATGGACATGGGCATCGAGCCCTTCCTGCTCGGTCCCGCGCTCCGCGTCGTGCAGGCCCAGCGTCTCGCCCGTCGTCTGTGCGAGGGATGCAAGGAGCCCTTCGACCTGCCGGCCCACCTGGCCGAGCAGTACGAGATCGACACGAAGCACGACCTGTTCCGCCCCAAGAAGGACGGCTGCAAGAAGTGCCGTGGGTCGGGCTACAAGGGCCGCGTCGGCATCTTCGAGGTGATCCGCATCACCGAGGACCTGGGCCGCGCCATCACCGTCGGCAAGCCGCTCAACGAGCTCTACGAGGTCGCGGCCGAGGCCGGCATGCAGTTCCTCGCCGACAGCGCGCGCGAGAAGGTCATCGAAGGCGTCACGAGCGTCGACGAGGTCAGCGACTACCTCTGCCGCGAGATCGAAGAGGAGGCCGCATGAGCACTGCTGTTGCCAGTGGCGGCTTCCTCAGGCCGCGCGTCGCGAACAAGATGCACAAGGGCGTGACGAGCGAGGACCAGATCGCGTTCTTCCGCCAGCTGTGCACGCTCTTCCGCGCGGGCACGCCGCTGCTCGAGGCGCTCAACATCTCCGCCATGCAGTCGGAGAGCATCCGGCTGCAGACCACGATCCAGACGATCGCCGGCAAGGTCTCGGCAGGCTCGGCCCTCTGGGAGTCGCTGGGCGACTACCCGAAGATCTTCAAGGTCGAGTGGGTCGAGGTCGTGAAGAGCGGCGAGGACTGCGGCGAGCTCGGCAGCGTGCTCGAGTCGCTGGTCAAGCAGATCGATGCCGCCTCGCAGCTCAAGGCCCAGATCGTGGGCGCCATGATGTACCCGTTGATCATCATGGTGGTCGCCGCAGCGGCCGTGACGGTCATGCTCATCGTCGTCGTGCCGACGTTCGCCTCGATGTTCGACGCCTTCGGCAAGGAGCTGCCCGGGATCACCCAGGCCGTGCTCAACATGTCGGACTTCCTGCAGGCGAAGATCTGGCACCTCATCGGCGGCATCACGCTCGTCACGATCGCGTTCAAGCGCTGGATCGAGACACCCGGCGGCAAGCGCATCTGGCACGGGACGCACGTCTCCCTGCCGCTGATCGGCGACGTCGTCGTGCAGGCGCAGATGCAGAAGTTCGCCAACAACCTGGCGCTGCTCCTGCGCGCCGGCATGCCGCTGCACGACGCGATCCTCTCGCTGCGCGGCATCTTCCAGAGCAACGTGATCTACCAGGGCGCGTTGAACGGCGTCGCCAGCCGCGTCGGCTCGGGCGGTGCCCTGGCCGACGCGTTGGACGAGACCGCCGTGTTCACGCCCTTCGTCGTGAAGATGGTCCGCGTCGGTGAGGAGTCCGGCACGCTCATCGAGGTGCTGGACCAGATCGACCAGTTCTATGCGCGCAGGGTGGCGTCCGTCGTGGGCAAGGTCACCGGCATGCTCGAGACGGTGGCCATCCTCGGCATGGGGATCGCCGTCGCCGTGATCCTCTGCGCGATCTACCTGCCCCTGTTCTCGATGGCGTCGGGGGTGTAGGAGGAGAGATGCAGCGTACGACGCTCACGCTTCTGGCCTTGTTGGCGCTGGCCCTGGGTACGTCCCCGGTCCATGCCGAGGAGGAGCAGGCTGCGCGCGATCGCGTGCAGGACCTCGTGAAGACGGACCTGCCCGGCAAGGGCAAGGTCGTCCCCGCGCCCGGGGCGCCCGCCCCCACCGGGCCGCGCAACAAGACCGACGCCTTCACCATGCGTGCGAGCGGACGGCTCGAGTTCCACGCGCGCAACCTCGACGTGGCGGACGCCCTCGCGCAGCTGCGCCGGCTCCTGCGGACGAACATCGTGGTCTCGCCCGAGGTCAACGCGACGTTCACGGGCGACCTGTACGACGTGACCCTGACCGATGTGCTCGACGCCATCTGCCGCAGCACGAAGCTGCGCTACCGGCAGCAGGGCTCGATCCTCTATGTCGAGCCCGAAGGCCGCTCGACCAAGATCTTCCGCCTCTCGTACGCGCGCGCGGAGGACGTCATCCCGCTGCTGCAGCCGCTCGTGAGCCCCGACGGGCAGATCGTGGCGAGCACGGCTTCGGAGACGGGCATCGGCTCGAGCCAGGACGACGCCGGCGGCGACTCCTACGCCGGCAACGAGGTGGTCGTCGTCACGGACTACGCCCCCAACCTGGACGACATCACGGCGGCCGTCGAGTCGCTCGATCGCCGCCCGCGGCAGGTGTTCATCGAGGCCACGATCTGCAGCGCCGACGTCGATCGCGGACGCGAGCTCGGCATCGAGTTCACGGCCCTCGCGGGCATCGACTTCAACTCGATGGGCGCGACCTCGAAGGGCACGGACGGCGTCGAGCTCGGCAACGTCCCCGGGAACGGCTTCGACGACGGCATCGGCGCCGCCGAGACGAACCTGCTCGACGGCCTGAGCACGTCGGGTCTGAACGTGGGCGTGATCGGCAACAGCGCCGCCGCCTTCGTCCGCGCGCTGCGCACCGTCACCAACGTCAACGTGCTCGCCAACCCGCGCGTGCTCGCGGTCAACAAGCAGCGCGGTGAGGTGATCGTGGGTCGTCGCGACGGCTACCTCACGACGATCGTGACCGAGACCCAGAGCATCCAGGAGGTCGAGTTCCTCGAGACGGGCACGCGCTTGATCTTCCGCCCGTTCATTGGCGAAGACGGCTGGATCCGCATGGAGATCCACCCCGAGGACTCGGAAGGCGGCGTGAACGCGGACGGCCTGCCGTTCAAGGACACGGCCGAGGTCACCACGAACCTGCTCGTGAAGAGCGGACAGACGATCGTCATCGGCGGCCTGCTCCGCGAACGGCACAACACGCGGCGTCGCGGGCTACCGGGCGTCGGCAACCTGCCCGGCGGCGTGCCCTTCATGGGCAGCGACCAGCGCGACGTGAAGCGCGAAGAGGTGATCATCATCCTCACGCCGCGGATCGTGGAACCGGAAGAGGACGCGCCCGAGACGGGCGACGCGAAGGCGCAGAAGAAGCCGCTCGGCACGAGCCGCCTCGCCGACTCCTACGCGCGCGTCGCCGATCGCGCCGTGTGCGAGGGCCGCTTCGATCGTGCGCGCGCGTTCCTCGCGCGCGTCGAGCAGCTGGACCCGGAGCACCCCGTGCTCAAGCGCATGGCCGCGCTTCGCAAGGGTGCCCCGGCCGAGCGTCTGCCCTCGCAGAGCGAGGTTGCGACGCGGCTCCGCCAGCGCGCCGCGGCGGCGGCCCCCAAGCCGCCCGTCGTACCGGTCGCCGCGCCGGCACCCGCGACGCCGCGCGCCGTCCCGGTGGCGCCGGCC
>JASJAY010000155.1 GCA_030066775.1 Planctomycetota bacterium | reverse complement strand
CGACCTGCGTACGAATCCAACGAACTGAGCCTGAACCGAGAACTGGGGCACATCGGAGCGGACCAAACTTGCATGCTTGCACATTCATGCAAGTATTCGCGCCATGACCGCCAAGCGGACCCGCTGCACGCCGGAGAGCGCCCTGCTTGATCTCCTCGAGCCCACGCTCTTCAAGAGCCTGGCCGATCCGACGCGGCTCCAGGTGCTCTATCGCCTGAGCTGCGCCACGAAGCCGCAGACGGTGACGGAGATCGCCGACTGCTGTGGCGTGCACCTGTCCGGTGTATCGCGCCACCTCGCCGCGCTCCGCGAGGCGGGCGTCGTCCAAGCGCAGAAGCAGGGACGGGAAGTCCGGTACCTGCTCGACTGCGCGCGGATCGCAGCCGCGTTCGAAGAGCTCGCCGAGGCGTTCGGCCGGTGTGCCGCCGCCAAGGCCGAACACCCCCCATCCTGAGGACCCAACCATGTCCGACGCAACCCGTCCGATGAACGACCTGTCACACGAGGAGATCCGCGATCAGGTCGCGAAGTCGTACGCGAAAGCACTGACCGACTCGCAGGGCTGCTGCACACCTGCCTGCTGCGAGCCTCCTGCCGCGACCGCCGCCAAGGTGGCCGGATACGGAGACGAGCTGGCCCAGCACACCGAAGCGGGCCAGAGCAGCTTCGGCTGCGGCAATCCCCTCGCCTTCGCCGAGGTGCAGGAAGGGGAGACGGTCCTCGACCTGGGAAGCGGGGCCGGCCTCGATCTCCTGATCGCCGCGGACAAGGTCGGAGAGACGGGCCGCGTCATCGGTGTCGACATGACCGACGAGATGATCGAAGCGGCGCGCGCAAACGCTGCGAAGGCTGGTCACGGGCAGGTCGAGGTGCGCAAGGGCGTGATCGAGGCGCTTCCGGTCGACGATGCGTCGGTGGACTGGGTCATCTCGAACTGCGTCGTCAACCTCTCGCCGGAGAAGGAGCGCGTGTTCGCGGAGATCTTCCGCGTACTGAAGCCTGGCGGGCGATTCAGCGTCTCCGACATCGTCGCCGAGCAGCTTCCGGAGTCGGTCCGGGATTTCGCCGCCGCCTACCACGCGTGCATCGCCGGAGCGATCTCGGAAACGGACTACGTCGAGGGCCTGCGCGCCGCCGGCCTCGAAGAGGTGTCGAGCAGCGAGCGCTTCGAGTACGAGATCGAGCACCTGCGTGGCCTGGTGGGCGCCGATCTGGATCGCGCCGGTGCGTCGAAAGAGGAGCTGGACGCGGTCGTTGCCGAGCTCGAGAAGGTGGCGGGCACCGTGGCCAGTGTCCGGCTCAGCGGTCGGAAGCCGGCGTAGCACGTCCGCCCTGCGGGCTTCGCGCGCGAGCCCCTATCTTGGGGCGTTGCGAAGGCGTGTTGCCACGGGGAGGCGCCACCATGCAGGAAGCCCCCGACCCTCAAGCCTGGTCGCATCGGCGGAAGCGGACGCTCGCCGCGTTCTTCGCTGGGGCCTTGTGCGCGTGTGCTGCGTGGTACCTCCTCGGTCGCTCGAGCGACGTCGAGCCTGAGTTCGTCCCTCCCTCCGGGTCGACATCTGCGTACTACGTCCGCAGTCCGCTCGGACTCACGAGGCTGGCGCAGCTCGGCTTCGAAGATGCACTGGCCTGGGAGATCGGAGCCGCTGAAGGCGGGTGGCTGACGACGACGCTCCTCGTGAGCGACACGGAAGGCGTCGAGGTGCGTGTCCCGATGGCGGCCGGGACGACGGCCACCATCTGGTACCGGCTCCAGCCCGCCCGATCGGGGCTGGAGAACTTCTTGGACCTCGAGGATGAGAGGAACCCCGTGCCCCCCGGTGAGTACGGATGGTCCCACCCGTCGGATCGGTGGACGTTCACGCTCACCGTGCTCTTCGCCCGGCTTCCGGCGTGGGCTGACAGCATCGAGTTTGCGGCGCGTGCAGTACGTGGTGTGGGTACGGGGCTGAAGTACGTCTCTTGGATCAACCAGAGTCCGAGTCCCTTCCGCCTGAGCGAGGGACGACGCGCCTATGTCTCGGTCACCTGCACGCCGAGTGGCCCGCTGGCGATTCCAGCCGAGGCACGGGTAGCGGACATGTCGATGGACGTCCTGCCGTTGGAGTCGTGGACCGGGGTGGGAAGGCGCGAGAAGCCCATCGTCTTGCGCCGAGTCGACTGGGCGACGCGGGACGCATCGGGCGCAAAGCGCGCCGTTGGCGCGTGGGGCCTGGTGACGAAGTTCGAGGTCGCCGAGTAGCGGCGCTGCGGCAGGCCAGACAGGCACCGCGGAGGAAGGCGGGGGCGGTCACGGAAGAGGGCACCGGACCGGCGACGATGTCACGACACCCAGATGTAGGATTCAGCTGGCCGAAAGGGCACAGCACGAACGGAGTCACCCATGGGCCGCATGTTCGAGAAGCGCAAGGAGACGATCTTCAAGCGCGCGGGTCGCGTCTCGAAGATCTTCTCGCGAATCTCCAAGGAGATCATGATGGCCGTTCGCGCCGGTGGCCCCAGCCCCGACGCGAACCCGTCGTTGCGCCGTGCGATCCAGAATGCGCGCGCGGCGAACATGCCGAAGGATCGGGTCGAGCACGCCATCCGTCGCGCGTCCGGCGCCGATGCGATCCACTACGAGGAGGTCGTCTATGAAGGCTACGGCCCGCACGGCATCGCGCTCCTCATCGTGACCGCGACGGACAACCCCACTCGGACGGTCGCCAACGTGCGCGCGATCTTGAACAAGGGCGGCGGAAACCTCGGCTCCGCCGGCAGCGTGGGATTCCAGTTCCAGCGGATGGGCGTGTTCCGCTTGCCGGCCGAGGGTCTCGATGCCGACGAGCTCGAGCTGGACCTGATCGACCACGGGCTGGAGGAGCTGCTCGAGGGCGAGAGTGACGACGGGGTGCCCCAGCTCGTGATTCGCTGCAACTTTGCGGAGATCGGCAACCTCCAACGAGAGCTCGAGAAGCGCGAGACCGGGTCGGCCGAGTTGGAGTATGTCTGTCTCGCGCCCGTGCAACTGGGCGAAGCAGAAGAGCGCGAAGTGCTCGAGCTCATCGGTGCATTGGAGCAGGACGACGACGTCCAGCGCGTCTTCCATGCCCTGGCGTAATGAGCCTCGAGGCCCGACTGGGCACCTCTCTGGGTGAGCTCGCCCGCTCGGCGGCCTGTCCGCCAAGAGCGCGTGGCGCGAGTCCCCCACTAGGCGGGATGCGCTAGCTCAAACCCAACACACCGGAGGTGTGTTGGCTCCCCGAGCTGGACTCGAACCAGCGACCCATTGATTAACAGTCAATTGCTCTACCAACTGAGCTATCGGGGAGCGCGATTGCGGTCGGGAGGATAGCACTCGGCCCTCCCAACCGGACGAAATCACTCGGGGTCCGGCTCGGGCACCTCGTCGGCTTCAGCGGTCGCCTGCTCGGCCGCAGCCTTGGCCTCCGCGGCCTCCGCCGCGCGCATGGCCTTGAGCTCCTTGCGCGTGAGGAGGCCGAGGACGGCGACGACGTGCTCGCCGATCAGGGGGATGTCGAACTCGCTCGAGAGGCGCGCAAATCCCGACTTCTCGTAGATGCCGATCGACTCGGTGCGTGCGTTTGCCCACACCTCGGTCGCGCCCGCCTCGCGGGCCGCGTCGATGAGGGAACCGAGGATGGCGCGGCCAACACCCTTGCCTCGCCACTCCGTCTCGACGGCCATGCCGCGCACGCGGAAGCCGGGCGTCAGGTGCGGGGGATGGCCCGCCACGCGGTTCTCGACATGGCCGCTGCCCACGCCGATCGCCTGTCCGTCTTCATCACGCACGACGAAGTGCACGGCGGAGTCGAACTCGTCGCTCTTGTAGGCAACGCTCTCCTCGGGCTGGCCCGGGCGCAGGTAGCGGAGGCGCAGCGGACGTACCACGTCGACGGTGACGGCGTGGACGTCGTAGGTCGGGGCGGACTCGTCCGGTTTGGCCATCAGCTTTCGTCGGACTCGTTCGACGCGTCGCCGCCGTCCGCCTCACCAACCGCGGCGGTCGCGAGCTCGGCTGCCGGCTTGTGCATGTAGCGCAGGAGCGTCGCGAGCTCGTCGCGCAGCTTGCTGCGGTGCACGATGCGGTCGACGTAGCCCTTCTCGAGCAGGAACTCGGAGCGCTGGAAGCCCTCGGGCAGCTTCGCCTTGATCGTGTTCTGGATCACGCGCGGACCGGCGAAGCCGATGAGGGCGCCGGGCTCGGCGAGCGTGACGTCGCCCAGAGCTGCGAAGGATGCGCTGACGCCGCCCGTGCACGGATCGGCGAGCAGCACGATGTAGGGCAGGCCCGCCTCCTTGAGGCGCGCGATGGCCGCGCTCGTCTTGGCCATCTGCATCAACGAGAGGGCGCCCTCCTGCATCCGGGCGCCGCCGCTGGTCGCGACCAGGATGAAGGGCACCTGGCGCTCGTACGCGTCGTCGGCGGCCATCGCCACGCGCTCCCCCACCACGACGCCCATCGAGCCGCCGCGGAAGCTGAAGTCCATGGCGAGCAGCGTGACGGGGATGCCCTCGATCGTGCCGCGGGCGGCCGTGGCCGCCTCGGACACGCCGGACTTGATGCGGCTGCGCTCGAGCACGTCCTCGTAGGTCTCGCCCTCGCTGCGGAAGCGCAGGAGGTCCTTCGGGATCAGGTCTTCGCCGAGGCGCTCGCCGCCATCGTCGAGCAGCTGCTTCACACGCAGCGGCCCGTTCACCTTCATGTGGTGGTCGCACTCGGGGCAGACGCGGTGGCTCTCCTCCACCGTCTTGGTGAAGGCCATCTTCCCGCAGGCCGGACACTTCATCCAAAGCCCGGCGGGGATCTCGCGCTTCTTGCGGAAGAACGGCATGGTGTGACTCCGGCGCCCCCCTCCGGTGGTCGGGCGCCCTTCCATTGAATCTGCGTGACGTCGGGGATTCTACGATGCCCTTGACCGTAGCGTGTTGATCGGTGACGCACGACGCGGGAGGCCGCCTCCAGCGCGGGATTCGCGCGCAGGGCGCGCCGCGCGTTCATCCATTTGCACGGTCCGTGGCCGAATGCAACGCGCGGGAACCCACGCTGCTCTTCCCTGCGCGCGGGCGGGTTGTCGATGGCGACAAGAGCCCGGGGAGGGGCTGAGGGAACCGCGCATGCGTCGACGTGGGCAGCTGATCGCCACCATCTCGATCCTCGCCGCCGCTGCGGTGGCGGCCGTTCCGTTGCTCGGGTCGCCGGAGGAGCAGAAGGCCGCGAAGGCATCGGCGCTGCCGCAGCCCCTGGAAGACGCGACGCCGGCGCACACTGCGCGGGCGCCGCGAACGCCACTGCCCTCGATGCACGCCGTCGCCGATTCGGACTGGATCGAAGGCGAGCACGCCGAGGCGTTCGACGAAGACGCGGCGTCCTGTCAGGCCTGCCACGGCGATCGCCTGGAAGGGAGCGTGCGGTCGCGCGCCGTCCGGCGCCGGGTCGTGACCCTGTCGGGCGAGGATCAGCCCCGCGCCGTCTTCGAGTACGGCGAGCGCGTGAGCTGTGGCGCGTGCCACGACACGCCGGAGCTACCTACCGAGAACGGCGGCTAGGGCACCTAGGCGGCGGCGCCGCGCAGCGTCTCGATCGCGGCCTTCCGGTTGTCCTGGCCGAAGACGGCCGTGCCCGCGACGAGGATGTCCACGCCCGCCTCGACGGCCTGCGGCGCCGTCGCTTCGGCGATGCCGCCGTCGATCGAGATCTCGCCCGCGTAGTCCATCTGGCGCAGGGCGCGCACCTTGTCGAGCACGTCGGGAATGAACGACTGGCCCCCGAAGCCGGGGAAGACCGACATGATGAGCACGAGCCCGCACTTCTCGAGATAGGGCGCTGCCTTCTCCACGGGCGTGTCGGGGTTGAGCACGATGCCGGCACGCTTGCCCTTCGCGAGGATCATGTCGAGCGCCTGGTCGACGTCGTCGTCGACCTCGGCGTGGATCGAGACCCAGTCGGCGCCCGCGTCACAGAACGCTTCGACGTACTTCGTCGGATCCGAGATCATCAGGTGGCAGTCGAGAACGGCATCCGTGCAGCCGCGGATGCTCTTCACGACCGGCGGGCCGAAGGTGATGTTGGGCACGAAGTGGCCGTCCATCACGTCGAGATGCAGCAGGTCGGCGCCGCCTTCGAGCACGTCGTGGATCTCGGTGTCGAGACGCGCGAAGTCGGCGGAGAGGAGCGAGGGGGCGATCTTGACGGCGCGGACGGCGGTGCTCATGGCCGCATGGTACGGGCCGGGGTCCCCTACCCCTTCGCGTGCCATAGACGCAAGCGGGCCGCGAGCCGCGGGGTGAGGTAGAGGTCGCACAGGAGCGCGAGCCCGACCCCCACCGCCATGAGGCGGCTGAAGAGCGCGGTGGGCCCGGCGTTGCCCAGTCCCGCGATCGCCGCACCGGTGACGAGCAGCACGCTCGTGGCGAGGAACGCGGGGCCGAGGCGCGCGAGGGTGCGCGCGGCGCTCTGGCGCTCGCCGCGGGCCTCCTTGAGACACACGAGGAAGTGGAGCGTGTCGTCCACGATCAGTCCGAAGACGACGCTGCCGACGACGGCCGTGGATGCAGAGAGTGGCTCCCCCACCCAGCCCATCAGCCCCGCCATGGCAACGAGCGGCAGCAGGTTGGGCACCCAGATCAGGGGCAGCACGCCGATGCTGCCGAAGACGACCGCCGCGATGAGCGAGACGATCAGGATCGAGAGGATGCAGGCGAAGGCTTGGTCGCGCACGAGGGCGTCCGTGGAGAGCGAGATCAGGTACGGCGCGCCGCTCGGCTGGACGCGATCCTCGGGTCCGGCGATGTCGCCGAGCGCCGCCTCGATGCGGCGCACGTTCGTGAGGAAGCCCTCGGTGCTTCCCGGCGGCAGCCAAACCATGATGCGCGCCTCGGTGCCGTCGGGATCCAGGAGCCGCGGGAGCTTGCCGAGCCCACCGCTCTCGTACAGCGCGAGCGCCGCCGTCTCGGTGACCTCGGCTTCCTGGCGCATGCGCTCGACGGCCGTTCCGGCGTTGAGCACCGGGCCGACGTCGGGGATCGCCGCCTCGATTTGCTTGCCCGCTTCGCGCAGGCGCGCGAGGCCCGCCTCCGATCGGAACCCCGCGGGGCTGTACCAGAGCACGTCGGCCACGCCGATGCCGCCGAGGTCCTCGGCGAGAACCTGCGCGATACGCGGCATGTCGGAGCTCTCGGGGAACTGGTCGAGCAGGACGGTGCTCGTCTCGAGACGCGTCATTCCCGTGCCCGCCACGATCAGGGCCAGCACGAGCAGGACGGCCATCTTGCCGCGACGCCGCACTTGGCGGATCCCGATGTCGACCAGTCCCTGGAAGGGCACCCGCGTCCCGCCGGGCCGCTTCTCCGCCCACGGGAGGAGCACCGGCAGCAGAGCCGAGAGCACGACACCCGCGGTGATGCAGCCACCGCTGCCGAGGACCGCGAGGCGGTCGAACTCGGGCGCCCCCATCACGAACAGCGCCAGGAACCCGGTCGCCGTCGTCACGGAGGCGAGCAGGCAGGTGTTGATGGCGCTCTTCAGCGTGCCCGGGCGGATCGTGCCGTCATCGCGACGCCCGCGTCGCCAGCGCGCGACGAAGTGCATCGCGTTGGCGCACGCGATCGTCATCACGATCGGCGTCAGCAGGCTCGTGACGGTGGTGAGCGGGCCGTAGAGCAGACCGTGCGCGCCGAGCGTGATCAGGAACGTCACGCCGAGGCCAACGGCAACGACCAGGGCGACACGCACGGACCGCAGGAAGAGCGCGATCACGATCATCAGCCCGAGGAAGACGAGCGGCACGATGCGCTGCTGGTCGGCGAGCACCACGTCGGCGAGCGCGACCTCCTCCATCACGCTGCCGCCCATGGAGACCCGCACGCCCTCGGGCGTGGGGATGGCGCGCAGCTCTCGAGCCAGCGCCGTGACCTTCGCCGGCGACGACCACGCGCGATCGATCTCGAGGTAGAGCGCGGCCTTCGACCGGTCCTCTGACTGCACGCCGGGCAGGTCGACGCCCGGCACCGGTGCGGCGAGGCCGGCGATCTCCGGACGCTCCTTCAGCGCCTTGGCGAGGTCGAGGGCCGTGTCGATCGCGAGCGGCGGCTCGGCCTCGACGAGCATCACGAGGCGCTCGCCCATGCCGAAGGTCGTCTGCAGCCGTTCGAACGCCTCGAGCGCGGGCTCACCCCTTCGGATCAGCCCCGACCACGAGGCCTTCACCTCGAGCGGCGGCAGCACGAAGAGCGCGAGCGCCGCGAGCATGGACACGGCCAGCGCCGCGAGCCGCGCGCGCTGGCCGTGTCGGGGATCCAAGTCGGCGATCCGGCTCTAGGCCGTCGCCGGGACCGGAGCGCTCATGCGCTCGAGCAGGTCGACGCAGCGGGCGCTGTAGCCCCACTCGTTGTCGTACCAGCCGAGCACCTTCACGGTGCGGCCGGTCGCCATGGTGAGCGGCGCGTCGAAGACGTTGCTGTGCGGGTCGCCGATGATGTCGCTCGAGACGATCGGATCGGTGCTGTACTTGATGATGCCCTTCATCGGGCCCTCGGCGGCGGCCTTCATCGCCTCGTTGACCTCTTCCTTCGTGACCTCACGGTCGAGGATCACGGTGAGGTCGACGATGCTGCCGTCGGCGACGGGGACGCGCATCGCGAACCCGTCGAGCTTGCCGTCGAGCGCGGGCAGCACCTTGCCGACGGCGCGCGCGGCGCCCGTCGTCGTGGGGATGATGTTCTGCGCAGCCGTGCGCGCACGACGCAGGTCCTTGTGCGCGAGGTCGAGGATGCTCTGCCCGTTCGTGTAGGCGTGAATGGTGTTCATCAGGCCGTGGTCGATGCCGAATGCCTCGTGCAGCACCTTGGCCATCGGCGCCAGGCAGTTCGTCGTGCACGACGCGTTGCTGACGATCTTGTGCTCGGCCTTGAGGTCGTCGTCGTTGACGCCCAGCACGACGAGCGCGTCGATCTCGTCCTTGGGCGGGACGGTCAGGAGTACCTTCGAGGCACCGGCAGCGAGGTGCTGCTCGAGCTGGGCACGCATGCGGAAGACGCCCGTCGACTCGAGCACGATCGGGTTGCCCATGTCGCCCCAGGGCAGCGCGGCGGGATCGCGCTCACTGAGAATGGGAATGCGGTCGTCGCCCATGACGAAGGCGCCGTCCTCGAGCCGGATCTCCTTGTCGAAGCGGCCGTGGGTGCTGTCGTACTTCAGCAGGTGCAGCAACGTCTCGGCGTCGCCGAGGTCGTTGATGGCCACGACCTGGAACTGGTCGCGCTTGTCCGAGAGGATCCGGAACACCTGGCGGCCAATGCGGCCGAACCCGTTGATCGCGATGGGCGTGCGCATGCATCACTCCTCGGCTCCCCCGTCGCGGGGGGCCCTAGACCTTCGAAGATCCCGGAGTGTACCGCTCGGCGGATGGGGATCGACTCGTGCCCCGGCCAATCGGGCGGCTCACCGAACGGTCGCGTGGCCGCCGTTCTGCTCGGCGAGCGCGGCCAGGAAGGCCTCCGCAGCGCCGCGCAACGCCACGGTGTGGATCACGAGCAGGCCGTTCCGGTTCCACTCGCGCAGGGCTTCCAGGACGACGGCGCGGCCCTTGGTGCCCCGCCCCCCCGGCCAGCCGTCGGTCGGCGCCCCGTCCGAGAGCAGGACGATCGTGTCGGCCTTGAGCGGGCCGCGCGTGCAGTCGGCGAAGCGGAGGCTGCCGAACACGGCGTGGAAGGCCCCGTTCATCCGCGTGCCGCCATCGGGCTGCAGCCGCTCCACCCAGGCGTGGGCACGGCGGCGCTGCTTCGCGTCCATGTCGACCAGATCCTTGTTCCAGGCGCGGACCTCGTCGCCGAACGTGAGGATGTTGAACTTCACGCCGCGCGGCAGCTCGTCGATCGTGCGGTGCAGCTGGCGCTTCACCAGATCGATCCGGCGGTACTGACCGCGGATGGGCGCGCCGTCCTGCGCGTACGACTGGATCGCGTGCTGGCGCATGGAGTCCGAGACGTCGACCACGAGCAGGAGCCGATCGCTCTTGATCACGAGGTCGTAGAACTTGGCGTAGTCGCGCGGCGGACACACGGAGCCGCCGGCCATCGAGGTCTGGGGACCGAAGCGACCGCGGTTCTGCTGCCACCAGAACGACCAGCGCTTGGGATCGACGCCCCACCCATCGTTGCCGGTGAGCGCCTCCAGCGACTGCGCGAACTGAAGCTGCACGCGCGGCGGCGCACAGCTCAGCTGGCCGATCATGGCGCCGATGGCAGCCTGGATGCGGTGCTGCTTCGCGAGCCGCGCCGCGATCGTCTGGATTGCCCAGCTGCGGTCGGCGACGCGCTGCCCGACGAGCTCGGGCCAGTCCTTCGCGTACGGCGCGACACCGAGCAGCACCCGCGCGCGCACGTCCGGGTTCTCGTCGACCGAAGCCTGGTAGAGCCACTCGATCGCCTCGCTGCGCTCGGGCGTGTGGGCGTAGATGCGCGCGGCGAGACCGTGCCAGCGCTTGTCGCGCGTCTTGGCCGCTGCAGCGGCGAAGCCGTCGTGCAGCGCCGGCTCGCCCTCCCCGACCCTGTCGGCGATGCCTTCACCCAGGCGATGCGCCCAGTCGGCTTCGCGCCGCACCGCCGAGAGCTCCGCGTGGATCTCCCGTGACCACCGGCCCTTGAGGATCCCCTGCGCGAGCTTCTGCGATCGCTCGGCCGCCTTCTCCTCGCGCGCGATGGCGTGCGTCACCGCGGCGAGCAGCGCCTTGAGCGCCCGGGGCTCCGCGTCCTTCACGATCTCGGCCGCGCAGCTCAGCGCTTCGTCGTAGCGCGCCGGGTCGTCGCAGGCCGCCTTGAACCGCTTCTCCAGCGCACGCCAGTCGCCCCAAGAAACGGGCTCCCCTGCATCGCTCGTCGGTACGGGCACGACCGCACCGAGCAGGATCAGGAGGCCCAGGGCGAAGACCAGCGGTCGCACGCGGGAGGCAGGGGCTCGCATCGAAGGCCAGGGTACCGCCCGCGGGCTTGCGTGCGCCGACCCGTTCCCGAGGATGGGGACATGGCGACCGCCGCCCCCCCGCTGATCGACGTAGCCCTGGCCGGGGCGCGCGGCGTGGGGCTGTGCCCCGGCGACCGCGTCGTCGTGGGCGTGAGCGCGGGGGCCGATTCCACCGCCCTGGCCTGCCTGCTCAGGGCCCTGGCCGCCCACGGCCTCCCGCTCGACCTGGTGCTCGTCTACGTGGACCACGGGTGGCGCGGGCCGGCCGCCGCCGAGGCCGACGCGGCCGCGGTGGAGGCCCTCGGGCAGCGGCTCGGGGTGCCCGTCCGCCGCTCGCCGCCGCCCCCGCCCGAGGTGCCGCAAGCGGAGGACGCCGCGCGCCGGCACCGCTACGTCGAGCTCACCCGCGCTGCGCAGGCCGTCGGCGCGACGGTCGTGGCGGTCGCCCACCACCTGGGCGACCAGGCCGAGACGCTGGTGATGCGCGCGATGCGCGGCAGCGGCCCCTATGGGGTCGCCGGCATGCCGGCGCGCCGCCGGCTCGGTGATGCGGGCATCCAGCTCGTGCGCCCGCTGCTCGCGGTGCATCCGGATGCGCTGCGCGCATGGCTCGAGAGCCATTCCGTTTCCTGGCGCGAGGA
>JASJAY010000154.1 GCA_030066775.1 Planctomycetota bacterium | reverse complement strand
GACCGTCGCGAAGGACGCGAAGGTGCAGGTCGAGTTCGACCGCGAGGCGGTGCGGAGCTACCGCCTGCTTGGCTACGAGAACCGCGCTCTCGACGAGCGCGACTTCCGCCGCGATCGCGTTGACGGCGGCGAGGTCGGCGCCGGCCACAGCTTGACGGCGCTCTACGAGGTCGAGCTGGACCCCGACGTCGAGCTCGATCAATCCATCGCCACGCTGAAGGTGCGGTACCGCAATCCCGACACCGATGAGGTGGAGGAGCGCCAGCGTGGCCTCACGGCGCGTGACGTGGACCGGCACGTGACCGATGCCGATCCGGGCCTGCGCCTGGCTGCGGCGGCAGCACTGTTCGCCGAGATCCTGCGCAGGAGCCCGGTCGCCTCGGTGTGGGGCGCGGACCTGCGCGATGTCGAGCGGCTCTTGCGCGACCTGCCGCGCCGATGGGCCCGCGATCCGGACGTCGTCGAGCTCGAAGACATGGTGCGCCGTGTGGCCCAGATGGAGCGCTCGTAGCGATGGCGCTCAGGGGAGCAGCAGCGGAGCTGCGAACAGGTCCTCGAGCTTCACCCGGATCTGGTCGCGGACGCTACGGAACGAGGCCAGGACGTCTTCGTCGGCCCCCTGGGCCGCGGCTGGATCCGGATGCGGCCACTGGAGCAAGCGTACGCCTGCGGGGAACGGCGGACAGACCTCCTCGGCGCAGAGCGTGATGGCGATGGCGATGCGCTCGGCCGGGATGTCGTCCACGGACTTCGAGTGATGCGCCGAGAGGTCGATGCCGAGCTCCGCCATCGCGCGCACGGCGAACGGGTTGACGGTCGCCGGCTCGCTGCCGGCGCTGAAGACGGCGATGTCGTCCTGGGCCATGTCTCGAGCGAGGCCCTCGGCCATCTGGCTGCGGGCCGAGTTCGCGACGCAGAGGAAGAGGATGCCGTTGCGCGTCGATGCCATGTCGGTGCGTCCAGGGTCCAGATGCGGCCTCCCTGCCAGGAGACGGGCGTAGACCCTACGGGGTTGCGTGCTCGGCTCCAGCGCCGGCCTTTGGAAACCGGGACGTTGTGCTGGATCGCATCAGACCAGGTAGATGAACAGGGCGCCGAGCAGGGCGCCGACGAGCCCCGAGATCAGGTTGACGGTGTCGTTGTCCAACCAGCGATAGCCGCTCATGTGCTCCGTCTCGACGCCGTTCACCTCGGTCACCTCCGTGATCGAGCCGGTGTCGGGGGAGAGGCCGCGGTACTGCACCGTGTCGCCGAGCAGGCTGTCGAAGATCGCGGCGAGCAAACCCGCGAGGCCCATCCACAGCAGGGCCGTGATCATGAACTCCTCGACGAGGCAGAAGACGAGCGCCGGCAGCAACGCCCCGGCGGCGCCGGCGACACTGCCGAGGGCCGTGACGCCGCCGCTCTGACCGGGCGCGATGCGTTCGGACGAGAGCAGCCGGCGCGGGGGACCGCCGTAGCGCTTGCCGAGCTCGCTCGAGACCGTGTCGGCGCCCAGGAAGGCCAGCCCGCCGATGAAGGCCCCGCCGCCGGCATAGGGGAAGCCCAGAATTGACATCACGCAGCCGGCCATCGGGCCGGCGCCGTTTGCGACGACCTGTCGCAGCGAGCGCGGCCCCGAGCGCTCACGACCGGGGAGCTTGGACAGCCCCGTCGTCACGAGGAACGTGACGAGCAACGCGATCAGGGCCGTCCACCCGAAGCGCCAGGCGGTCGCGGTGCCGAGCACCCACGCGCCCGCCGCGCCGGCCGGCGTGAGGAAGCGACCCGGCCGCACCGAGACGAAGGCGAAGACCAGGAGGCCTGAAGCGGCGGCGAGCAGGGTCAGGCCGTCCATGGACTCCTCGGGTGCGGTCGCGGCGGGCGCCGGCGGCGGCGCATCGTACCCGGTGGACCGCGACCCCCGATGCGGGGCGTCATCGAGGGTGAGCAGGCCCGCGAGGACGAGCGCCAGCGCAAGCCACGCGATGCGCCGGCGTGTGGGCGCGCGCACGATGCCCACCAGCGAGAGCAGGTAGGCCACGTGCCATCCGAGCCGCGGCGGCGCGACGCGCGCTGCGTCGAGGCCGAGCATGCGCGGCAGGTCGAGCACGAGCCGCAGCGCATCTGCCGTGTGCTCGAACACCGCGGCGACCGCATCTGCAAGCGGGCCGACTTCGCCGACCGCGAGCAGCACGATCGCGCTCCCGATCAGGACGGCGAGGAACGGCGCGGCGACGATCGAGAGCGGCGCGGCCACGAGGCACACGCGGCCGATCTCCCCCGCGACGATCGGCAGCGTGCCGCACCACGCGCCGAACCCCATGGCGAGCCCGCGCCGGACCCACGCCGGCGAGGGCGCGCGCAGGCCCTGGAGCTCGAGCGGACGGCGGACGAAGGCCGCCGTGAGCGGCGGCGTGAGCACGAGGATGCCAAGGACCGCCGAGAGCGAGAGCCACAAGCCAAGACGCGAGAACGCCGTCGCATCGAAGGCGAACGTGAGCACGACCACGGGTGGGATCACGGCGAGCCCGGTGGTGGGTCGTCCGAGCAGGGGCGCCACGAGGTAGATCGCCGCGCCGAACCCCGCGCGGAGCGAAGAGGCGGAGGCGCCGGTGAACGGGACATAGAACGCGATGGCCGCCAGTGCCATCAGGTGGGTCGGGACGAGCGGCATGCCGAGGATGCGCAGCACGGCGACGAAGCCGCCGATGACCAACGCGACGTGCATGCCCGACACGGCCAAGAGATGGACCTGATCAGCTTGCTGGAAACGGGCGCGGTCGCTCCAAGTCAGCCGCGTGCGGTCGCCGGCGACGATCGCGCGCGCGAGCCCCGCGTCCCGGTAGGGAAGGTGGCGATCGAAGACGCCCGCCGTGTGATTGCGCGCGGCAGCCAGCGCCTGGCGCAGGGGCGGCGCTTCGGCCAGCAGGACCACGCCCTCCCGCGCGGGGATCGTTCCCCTCAGGGACGCGCGCACACTGCGCGGCCGCTCGATCCGGGCGATGACGCGCACGCGGGCGCCCGGCACGCAGGCCTCCGATGGAAGCGTCGGGAGCGATGCACGGAGCCGGGCCGGGAGACGGACGGAGACCGCCGCATCGCCCTCACCGACGCGCGCGACGTCGAGCCGGATCTCGCGCGAGAACCGACGCGGCGGCGGCGCCTCACGAACCGTGCCTTCGAGGGCGTAGAGCCCCGCGGACATGGCCCGCTGCCATGGGCGGGATTGGGCCGTTCCGCGTGCGGCGGCGGCGGCAAGCAGGCCGGCGGCGAGCGCGAGCAGGGGGACGCGGGCGCGTCGCGCGAGCACGCTGCCGCCGAGGACCAGGGCTGCGCCAGCCGATGCCAGCGCGGGCGACACGGCGGCGCCGAGCAAGGCGCCCGCGGAGAGGCCGAGGGCGGGTACGCCGAGGGGCGCGTGAACTTGGACAGGCTGCACGCCTCTTCCACGGACGGGGGAGCGGTTCGGTCACGCCGTGTGCGCATGCGCAGCGAGGGGGGCGTGGCGAATCTGGACACTCAGGTCGACGTGCGTCCAGGTTCTGTCGGGTTGTGGACACCGGAGCGTTGGAGGCGGAGTCGCAAGTGTGTTCCTCAACCACTCGCACTCCTACATCAGCACACGCAAACCTCCGGTGAGGCCCCTGACGTCCGCTGGTGACGAGTAGCCAAAGAAACCAAACGCCATGTCCGTTCTCGCCGCATCGATTTCGGTCGAAGCCTTCGAAATCGTCAGTCACGTACTCACCCTTGGCTACGCCACGATGGCGGCCGCTCTCCTCTTCTTCGTGTTGACGAAGAACAGCACGCACTCGCGATTCCAGATGTCGTCCGTGATCTCGGTCGTCGTCATGGTGTCGGCGTTCCTGCTTCTCTTCGCGCAGAAGCAGAGCTGGACGGGCGCCTACGCCTTCTCGGGCAGTGCCTACGTGCTCAATGAGGGCGCCGATCTCTTCACGAACGGCTACCGCTATCTGAACTGGCTCATCGACGTGCCGATGCTGCTGATCCAGATTCTCTTCGTCGCCGGGATCGCCGGTGCCGCGCGCTCTTCGTACATGAAGAAGTTCACGATCTCCGGCGCGCTCATGATCCTCACGGGTTACGTGGGTCAGTTCTACGAGCCGGGCCGCATCAACGAGAACACCACGATGTGGCTGGTGTGGGGCCTGATCTCCACCGCCTTCTTCATCCACGTGCTCATCCTGATCAAGGCCGTGATCAACGACGGTAAGAGCCGCATGGAAGGTCCCGCGAAGGGCGTCTTCGGCGCGATTCTGCCCCTGTTCTACATCTCCTGGTGGCTCTACCCCATCGCCTACGTGGCACCGATCCTCGTCCAGTCTGGCATGGCGTACGAGACCACGATCGTGGCCCAGCAGGTGATCTACACGATCGCCGACGTCTGCTCCAAGGTGATCTACGGCGTCATGTTGACCGCGGTCGCCATCTTCCTGACGCAGCAGGACAAGGAAGCGGCCGCCGCCTAGGTCACACACGACACAACCCGATTCTCCCCATGGATCGGCCCGCCGCCCACCCGGGCGGCGGGCCGCCTTCAATTCGGAGTCGTGAGCGCGCTCTCAGGATTCCCTAAGATTCGAGCACCAAGATTGGACTGCGGCTCCGGGCGGGTCCCGGTCCGCGAAGGCCAACGCCATGAAGGTGCTCATCGTCGAGGACTCGGAACGCCTGCGGCGCTCCCTGGAGAAGGGGCTGCGTCACTCGGGCTTCGCCGTCGACACCGTCGGTGACGGCGAGGAGGGCCTCGCCTACGCGCGTCACGGCACCTACGACGTCGTGATCCTCGACCTCATGTTGCCGAAGCTCGACGGGCTCACCGTGCTGCGGCGTCTGCGAGACGAGGGCAGCAAGGTGCATGTGCTCGTCCTCTCCGCGCGCGATCAAGTCGCAGAGCGGATCGAGGGGCTGCAGCTGGGGGCGGACGACTACCTCACGAAGCCGTTCGACTTCAACGAGCTCGTGGCCCGCGTGCGCGCGTTGGTCCGTCGACGCTACGACACGAAGAGTCCGGTCCACCGCGTCGGTCCGCTGGAGGTCGACACGGGCGCGCGCACGGTCCACCACGACGGCACCCCGATCGACCTGACGCGCAATGAGTACGCCGTCCTCGAGTACCTGATCGCGCGCCGCGGTCGCGTCGTGTCCAAGCTCGAGCTCCTCGACCACCTGTACGCCGGCTCGGGGCGCGGCTCGGAGAACGCCGTGGAGGTCTTCGTCCACCAGCTCCGCAAGAAGATCCGTGTGCCGGATCACGACGATGTGATCCGGACCCGTCGCGGCCACGGCTACGTGATCGACTAGGAGGTCCATGTACTCGATCCGGCGCCGCTTGACGCTCGTCCTCGCCGTCGGGTTCGCGCTGCTGATCGCCGCCACGGGCATCGTGCTCGCCGCCGAGATCAAAGCCCGCCTGACCGACGAGTTCGACGCGGCCTTGCTCGCCAAGGCGCGTGCGCTCGCCGCGCTGACGGAGCAGGAGGGCGGCCAGATCGAGTTCGACTACGCGCCCGAGCACATGCCGGAGTTCGAACGCGAGGAGGCCCCCGAGTACTTCCAGTTCTGGCTGGAGGACGGCCAGGTGCTGCTGCGCTCGACGCGCTTGCAGGCCGATCTGCCGATCGGGGCGGGAACGGCAGCCGCGCCTGCGCCGGCGGACATCGTCCTCCCCGATGGGCGCGCGGGTCGGGCGCTCACGCTCCGCTACGTGCCCTTGCCCCCGGAGGAGGAAGAGGATCCGGAGGACGTCGTCGATCCGTCGTCCGTGATGCCGGATCTAGACGGCCTCGGGCTCGTTCTCGTGGTCGCCCGCGGGCGGGCCTCCCTGGATGAGCTCATCGGGCGCGTCCGTCTTGCCATCTTCGGCGTGGGCGGCATCGCCATGCTCCTGGCCATCCTGCTCGTCTGGCGCGCGCTGGCTTCCGGCTTCGCGCCGATCCACGCGATCGCGTCGCAGGTCGAGCAGCTGGACGCCGACAGCCTGGGTACGCGCGTGACGTTGCCACACACGCCGCGGGAGCTGAACGCGGTCGTCGTCCAGCTGAACGCGCTGCTGCATCGCCTCGATGACTCCTTCGAGCGGGAGCGCCGCTTCACGGGCAACGTGGCGCACGAGCTGCGCACCCCGCTGGCCGAGCTGCGGTCGCTTGCGGCGGTGGGGGCGCAGTGGCCCGAAGACAAGGCGTCGGTGGTCGAGTTCTTCGAGGACGTCCGCCAGATCACGGGACGCATGGAGACGACCATCACGGACCTGCTCCTTCTGGCCCGCTGCCAGGCCGGCATCGAGCAGGCCCAGCTGGGGCGCGTCGACGTCGCCGAGGCGGTGGACGAGACGTGGCGTGGCCTTGCCCAGACGGCGACGGCCGCCGGCCTCTCATTCCGCCGGGACATCCCTGCCGGGCTCGAGGTCGAGACGGATGGGGGCAAGCTCGCAATCATCCTCGCGAACGTGCTAGGCAACGCGGTCAGCTACGCTCGGCCCAAGACGACGATCCGCGCCACGGCGGACGTCGCCGGCGACCGCGTCGTGCTCGGGTTCTCGAACGCCGCGGACCCGCTGCGGCCCGAGGAGATCGACCGGCTGACCGAGCCCTTCTGGCGGCGGGACGCGTCCCGCTCCTCCGAGGAGCACGCCGGCCTCGGTCTCGCGCTGGTCCAGGCGTTGACCACGGTGCTGGGCTGGGACGTCCGTTTCGACCAGGATGCGGAGGGCCGCTTCCACGTCCATCTCTCGGGGCCGTCGAGCGCTTCGGGGGCGCGACGGGATCCGGCCGGAACGGTGGCGACGTAGAACCAAAGCAAGTCCTAAGGAACGTCTGCACAATCAAGGACGAGGAAGCCCTGGATGCCGGCTCCGATTGGAGATGGATCGTGAAGACCTGCCTCGTTCTGCTGCTCGCGTCGCTCTCCCTGCTGCTCGCCGCGTGCGGCGGTGGTTCCGGCGATGCCGTGCCGCCCGAGGATGGGCAGAACGCCCCCGTCGTGTTCGTGGAGCACGTGAACCACACGTACTTCCCGCTCGAGCACGGGATGCGCTGGGTCCTCGAGGGCACGCACGAGGGACTCCCGCGTCGCGAGGAGGTGCGGGTCCTGGACGACAAGCGCCGGATCGACAACACCGACTGCGTTGCCGTCCTGGAAGAGGTGTTCGACGACGGCGTCCTCTCGGAGATCACGACCGAGTGGTTCGCCCAGGACCAGGACGGCAACGTGTGGAAGTTTGGCGAGGAGTCGTTCGAGCTGGACGGTGGTTCCTTCGTGCGCTCGGATGACTCCTGGTTCGCAGGCCAGGACGGCTTCCAGCGGTGGCGCGCATTCGTCGCCAGTCCGAACCCGGGCGACACGTTCTTCGGATTCACGCCCGAGGGACAGGACGTCCTCCAGGTCGTGTCCGTCACCGAGACCGTGGTCGTGCCGGGCGGCACGTTCGCCGGCAGCATGCAGATCGTCGAGAACCCGGACGATCCCGAGGACACCGACATCATCCTCTATGCCCGGGGCGTTGGACGCGTGTCCGAGACGAACACGGACGGCGGCGTCGAGCTCATCTCCGTCGAGCGTTGATCGCGCGTTTGCGCGCGTCGAGTTTGCGGAGCGCGTGCACCGTGTGATGCGCGAAACGCGCACACGATATTCTTGAAGAATAGCGCGTGGGGTTCAGCAGGCCCTCAGGCCGCATGTCTACCGTCGGCATTCGAACGACGACCCGGCTTATGGAGACATGCCATGTTCAAGACGTTTCGAAAGTGGCCGGCCTTTCTGCTCATCGCGGTGTTCTGCTTCGGCGCGACCGCGATCCAGGCCGGCGAAGACGATGATGACGAGTGTGAGGACGAGGTGGAGCTCGACGCGGCGGCGGTGTTCATCGAGTGGAACTCGACGGACGGCGACTACGGCATCCAAGTGTTCTGGGATGGTGAGCCGTGGACGAAGATGAAGGTCGAGAACGCCAAGGGCAAGACGGCCCTGAAGGTGAAGACCCGCAAGAACCTCAAGGCCCAGGGCCTGACCGAAGGCTTCTTCGAGAGCGCCGAGCCGCCCGCCACCGAGCTGTCGCTCGAGGACTTCCTGAAGCGGCACGCCGAGGGCACGTACGAGTTCGAGGGCCGGACGCAGGACGGTGACGAGCTCGTCGGCGAGGCGGAGTTCACGCACACGCTGCCGTCGCCTGCCACGAACCTCTCGCCCGCCGGCGGCGCGACCGTCAGCCACGAGGGCTTCACCGTCAGCTTCGACGAGGTGACGGAGGACACGGAGGGCAACGAGATCGACATCGTCTACTACGAGGTCGTGGTGGAGAAGGACGACGACGAGCCCTACCTGGCGACCTTCACGGTCATCCTCGGCCCCGACACGACGTCCGTGGAGGTGCCGGGCGCGTTCCTGGAGCCCGAGACCGAGTACAAGCTCGAGGTGATCGCCGTCGAGGACAGCGGCAACAAGACGATCACCGAGACGGGCCTCTTCGAGACCGACGCCGCCGACTGATTCCCTGCATCCCTGCCTGCTCCTGACCCAGGGCTCCGCGCGGCGACGTGCGGAGCCCGCTTTCGTGGGGCCTCGGCGGCCGGAGCGTGTGGGAATCGGCCGCACTCTCCTCCCACGCTCGGCGGCCGCGCCCGGTCACGTATCCTCCCGGCATGACCGCCCGTCCGTCCGACATCGGCCGGGACGTCGTGGCCCGCGAGCGCGACGCCCTGGGGCAGCTCTTCGAGCGCATGCCGCGCATGGCGGACGCGTTCGATGCAGCGGTCGAGGCGATCGTGGCCTGCGCCGGACGCGTGATCTTCTGCGGCATGGGCAAGTCGGGACAGATCGGCCGCAAGATCGCCAGCACGATGGTCTCGACCGGGACGCCGGCCTCGTTCCTGCACCCGGCCGAGGGATTCCACGGCGACGTGGGCATCGTCACCTCCAAGGACCTGGTGATCGCGATCAGCAACTCGGGCTCGACGCGCGAGGTCATGGACCTCGTGCCGACCATCCGCAACCTGGGCGCCAAGGTGATCGCCCTGACGGGCCCCAAGGACTCGGCGCTGGCGCGTGAGGCCGACATCGCCCTCTCGTGGGGGGACGTCAGCGAGGCCGACAGTACGGGGCTCGTGCCCACCGTCTCCGCCGCGTTGACGCTCGCGCTGGGTGATGCGTTGACCGTCGCGGTAATGGAGGCGCGCGGGTTCGGACAGGACGACTACCGCCTGTTCCATCCCAGCGGCGCCATCGGCACGAAGCTCACCCTGCGCGTGATCGATCTCCTGCGCGGGCCGCACACGAACCCCTGCGTGACGGCCGAGTCCAGCTTCGGGGACTCGCTCGAGGTCATGACGCGCCATCTGCAAGGCGGCGTCAACGTCGTCGACGCGGAGGGCCTCCTGCTGGGCATCCTCACCGACGGCGACGTCCGACGGCTGATGCAGGAGGCCACGGGAACGGTGGCGGACCTCAACGCCACGCCCATCGGGCAGCTCATGACCGCTTCGCCCACCACGATCCTCGCGGACACGCTCGCCATCGAGGCGCTGCGTGCCATGGAGAACCACAAGCCCCGTCCGATCTACCTGCTTCCGGTAGTGGACGGGGACGGCCGCGCCGTCGGGCTCCTGCACGTGCACACGCTCGTGCAGGCCGGCCTCGCCGGCGAGGACGACGCATGAACCCTCCCGGCCCGGAGGCCTCCTGATGTCCACTGATGCAGCCCCCGTGAAGCTCAAGCGCACGCTCTTCCGCGAGTACGACCTGCGCGGGCGCGTCCCGGAGTACTTCGACGACGCCGCGGACGAGCTCTCCGACGCGGGGATGCACGCCCTCGGCCGCGCCTTCGGGACGCTGGCCGCTCAGCGCGGGCTGGACAAGGTCGTCGTCGGGCACGACCTGCGCACCTACAGCGAGCGGCTGCGCGATCACTTCGTTGCCGGCCTGGTCGACTCGGGCATGCACGTCTACGACATCGGCTACGCGCTCTCGCCCACGCTCTACTTCGCCACGCTGCACCTCGACTGCCCGGCCGGCGTGATGATCACCGCCAGCCACAACCCGCAGGGGTGGAGCGGGCTCAAGATGTCGCTCAACTACGTGCAGACGATGCTCAAGCCGGACATCGAGGCGCTGCGCGAGATCTGCGACACGGGCGCGTTCGCCAGTGGCGAAGGGAGCGCGGAGAAGGTCGACATCCGCGAGGCCTACATCAAGGACATGGTCGATCGCGTGAACATCTCGCGTCCGCTCAAGATCGTGCTCGACCCGGGCAACGGCACGGCGGCGATGTTCTGCGTCGAGACCTTCGAGCGCGCCGGCGTGGAGGTCATTCCGCTCTTCTGCGATCCGGATCCGACCTTTCCGAACCACTTCCCGAACCCGAGCGAGATGTCGGCCCGCGAGGCCATCCGCGCGAAGGTCAAGGAGACGGGCGCGGACCTGGGCTTCTCCTTCGACGGCGACGGCGACCGGCTCGGCGTACAGGACAAGCACGGCAACGACGTGAACGCGGACCTGCTCTTGATGCTGCTCGCGCGTCCCGTGCTCGAGCGCCATCCCGGTGCGCCGATCGTGTTCGACGTGAAGTGCAGCCAGGCGCTGGTCGAGGACATCGAAGCCCACGGCGGCAAGCCCGTCATGTGGAAGACGGGGCACAGCTGGATCAAGGCCAAGATCAAGGAGACCGGCGCGCCCATCGGCGGTGAGCGCAGCGGCCACCTCTTCATCAAGGACGGCTTCCACGGCTACGACGACGGCCTCTTCGCGGGCCTGCGCATGGCCGAGTACCTCGCCTCCCAGGAGAAGGACCTGACCACGCTCCTGGCCGAGGCGCCGCAGTACGTGACCAGCCCCGAGATCCACATCGACTGCGCCGACGAGGTGAAGTACGAGGTGATGGAGCGCGTCCTCGCCCAGATGAAGGACGAGTTCGGCGATCGCGTGAACGACACCAACGGCGCGCGCGTGACCTTCGACGACGGCTGGGGTCTCGTGCGCCCGTCGAGCAACCTGCCGGAGCTCGTGCTCGTGTTCGAGGGCAAGACGCAGGAGCAGATGGAGCGCATCAAGACGCTCTTCCGCGAGCGCCTCGCCGCGTACCCCGAGATCGGCTCGGTCTGGCACAACGAGTAGACGCATGAGCGGTCTGCTGGGCGCGCTCCAGGGCCTCGCGGCCCAGGTCGTGAAAGCCGGGGCGCGGGCCGTCTCGCGCCAGGGCATCCTTCCGCGCAACGGCAGCTTGCGGCTGCCGGGCCTCTCGGCGCCCGTGTCCGTCGCCTACGACGACCACGGCGTGCCCCACCTGCGCGCCTCGAGCGATGCGGACCT